>CAXTGE010000067.1:0-7828 GCA_964243645.1 uncultured Acidobacteriaceae bacterium
AACTCTTCCAGGGGCTTCCGTTCTGCATCGACGCCCCAGATGGCCTGAGCCACGCCGGCAAGCATCATCACGGCCGCGCTCGCAAGAAAGCCATGGAAGATGGGCGCTCGCTGACCGCGATTGAGAAGAATGCCGAAGGTCGCCGGACCGAGAACGCCGCCCAGCAACGTGCCAATCGCATAGAAGATAGCGATCGCTGAGGCGCGGATCTGCTGCGGAAACAGCTCGCTCGTGGTGAGATAGGCTGAGCCTGCCGCGGAGGCCGCAAAAAAGAACGAAAGAGCCCACCAGGCCACCTGTGCCTCTGTTCCGATGCGACCACGCATGAACAGAAAGCTGGACGTGGCAAAGACGATGCCCGTCATACAAAAGTTGAAGCTGATCATGATGCGGCGGCCCACCGTGTCGAAGAGGCGGCTGAGCAACACGGGGCCGATAAAATTGGTGAGGGCAATGGGCAGGAACAGGGCACCTGCGTGCGCGGCAGAAACCCCGTAAAAGCGAAGCAAAATGAGGGTGCTGGAAAAGAAGACGGAGTTGTAGAAGAACGACTGCGCCATCGTCAGGCCAAGGCAGAGGAGCGCTCTGCCGCGGTGTCTTGCCCCGAGAAGCACGCCCATCTTGGCCGCAACGCTCTGCGAACTGCTTGCGAGGCGAACTGTACCTTGCACCTCCGGGAGCGAGCCATACTGCTGGATCACGGAGCTCTCGATCGATTTCATGACCTCTTCCGCGTCGGCTCCACGGTTGTGCGTCAGGAGCCACCGGGGGCTTTCAGGGATGTGCCGCCGCAGGTACAAAACCACAAGCGCGATGGGTACTCCCGAGAGAAAAGCCAGGCGCCAGCCCAGGCGAAGGCCGAACGCGCTGTCAGAGAGAAACCCGACGGCGACCAGCGAGCCGAGGATCACACCTAACCAGAACGTGGAGCCGATGACGAGGTTTGCTGTGCCCCGCACCCTTGCTGGAATGAGTTCATCGATGGCTGAGGTAATGGCAGTGTACTCACCACCGATGCCGGCACCGGTCAACACACGGCAGAAGGTAAAGGTGAGCAGATTCCATGAGAGCGCTGTGGCTGCGGTGAAGATCACGTAGACAGCCAGCGTCCACAAGAACAGACTCTTGCGGCCGTAGCGATCCGCGAGATAGCCGAAGAGCAGGGCTCCGGCAACGGTGCCTGCAAGGTAGCCGGTGGAGGTGATGCCCAGCTGGCTGTCTGTGAAGTGCAACGTACCTGCGGACTTCAAGGCTCCGGAGAGGGAGCCGCCAACGCCGCCCTCAAGCCCATCCAGAAGAAAGGTAATGCCCAGCGCGGTCGCCATGCGCATGTGCCAGCGACTCCAGGGTAGCCTGTCGAGCCTGAGGGGGATATTGGTTTGGTAGGATTCGGCCTGCGCGACTGGCATGGGTTCCTCTTTGTGAACGATCTACTGGGGCAGCCTATCGTCAGGCTTGGTTCTGATCAGCGTGGCTAAGGTCTCGAGATCCCGCTCACCATGCGATTGGCGAAGAAAGATCTCTACCTCATGGAAGCGGCGCGCCGTCGCTTCATGCATGGCCAGGGGAACAGGGCCGTAAGCACGGGCAAAGCGGCGAAGCGTATCGGAAGCAAGCTGCTCGATCAGATGACGCAGCGTCAGAGCCCTTTGCTGAGCGGCCTGCTGCGCGGCTCGATGTGCGGCCTGCTGCGCGGCGGGCACGTCCCGCGGTCCGGCATCGATCTCCTCACCCGCTGTACGGAGCAGGGATTGCATCGCCCATACATTGGCATGCATGGCGGAGAGATGCGCCAGCGTATGGGCATCGCTGCGCTTGCTCTGATCGGCATAGGCAAGGAGCCCCGCAGCGCCTCCTGCCCAGCACGCGGCAGGTCCGCAAGCCCCGTGCCAGAAGCCGGGCCGGTCCAGGTAGAAGCCCGGGTCGCCGACCACAGCATCGTCTTCGAGGCTTAGCCCGTCGAAATGCACCGCGCCGGTATTTGTCATGCGGAACGCCTCTGTATGCCATTGCGCGACGCTTGCGTGAACGGCAGGTCCAGGCCTCGCGTCCACCTCCAGCAAACGGCCGTCGTGTCCTCCAACCGTGACCAGCGCACGTTGCACAAGCCCGTGTCCGGTACAGAATGCCTTCTCGCCGGATAAGACATTGCCGGCAAGATGGAGAGGCTTTCCCGGGATCTCGGATGCCCACACGGCATATAGCGCGCCGGGGCGCGGCGTGTGTCCAGCTTCGGCTAGGATCGCCAGCGCATCCCAGTGTGCCTCGGCGAGCTTGGCAAGGCTGACATCCCGTTTGGCGATCTCGAATAGGCGCAAATGCCGCTCTGCCGTTCTCCCGGCACCGGGCAGGGGCAAAGGCGTCGCGCAGACATCAGCGAAGCTCTGTTGAAGATCGTCTGCCGTCATCGATCCGTCTCGTTATGGGCAGCCAGGGCCGCAGCGAATCCGGACGGAGCACGCCCTACACGTCGTCCGCTGGTAATCACTTTAAGCCGCGTATCGGAAAGCCTGCGTTCTCCTGCGCATTGCAGGCGATGCCATAGATCATGGTCTTCCGCATGGGCTTTCGGTCCCCATCCGCCGGCTCGCAGGTAGGCATCGGCGCGCACGCCCAGGTTGGCACCATGCACGTGCGGGTGCGTGCCGTCGGGATGCAGCAGATAGGTGCGCCGAAACAGCGTCTGTACCGCGGGTCGATGCTCCTCATAGCTGTCGACATCGACGATCCCTGCGACCGCCGCGTGTCCACGCTGTGCCAGGGAGAGTTGCAGGGAGAGCCAATCTTCCGGCACCACGCAGTCCGCATCCGTGTTGGCGAGCCAGCAGTGCTCGAGCACTCCAGGGTAGCGCGACAGGGCTAGCCTGGCCGCCAACGCCCGCGCGGCGCCCACAACACCGTCCATGCTGCAGACCACCGCACCACCTGTACCGATCATCTCTTTCGCAACCTCCTCGGTTCGGTCGGTGCATTGGTCTGCCACGACGATCAGGTCGGTTGTGACCTGGTGCGCAACGGCTCGTCGTGCCCGCTCCACCGAGAGCAGGCAACGCGGCAGCAGCGTCTCTTCATTGCGCGCGGGTATAAGCACGGCTATATGCCAGGGCGTGAAGCTCATGCCGACACGACCTCGAACAGATCAAGACGAAACGTGTCGCGACGTTCTTCGTGCAGCAGTCGCAGTCTCCCGTTCGCTCGCAAGGTGGTGTGCACCTCATCTCCGCTGGTGATGTGATCCTCCGAAACCCCAAGCCAATGCACGCCCACGACCGTGCAACCGACGCTTAGGCCACTCAGCAATCGGCCCAGGATCTGGGTCCAGTCTTCCGAAGTGAAGTAGTAACCGATCTCGCTCAAAACGACAAGATCCACACTCGAGTCAGGCACCAGATCGCTCAAAGAGGCACAACGCACTTCAACTTGCGGCAGATCGGCACAACGTTCGGCGGCACGCTCCACGGCAGTCGGCGAAAGGTCGAAAGCAGAGAGCCGGTCGCACAAGGGAGCCAGCTTGGCCGTAAGCACCCCAACGGAACAGGCGGGCTCAAGGCCATGCCGGAAACGACGATCCCCCAGCGCTGCGATTACGGCGTCGTAACGAGCAAGCTCACGTTCCGAAGAGGCGAACTTCCACGGATCGTCCTCGGCGCGGTACTTGGCCTCAAAGAACTCCTGCGTGGTGCGTGCCGGATCCCATGCGGGGAGGAAGACCTCGGCATCGCGCCAGGCCGGCTCCAATAGATAGGCCGGCAGGATCGGTTCGTCGTCATGGTGGTGCAGCTGTGACTCATGGCAAAGAAGAGCCTGTCGTTTGGCGGCCTGCAGATCGGGTGGTAGCGGCAGCCTCACGAGCGGCAGGCCCGCGATCAACTCAGGCGTACCCCGGTGCCATGTCCAGAAGAAGTAGGAGGTCAGCATCAGGCCCTTCGTCTTGGCCAGTCGTAGCGCTGCGCGTCCGCAGACCTCATGATCCGGATGAAAGTCCCCGGTCCACGGCGCAACGAGGTGGGCCTCAGAGGGAACGCACCTCAGAAGAGCGTCATAGAGCGCCTCTTCACACTGGCTCAGGCCGCTGTCGGGCAGGTGCAGCCGCAGCACGTGCTCCTCATCCACCTTGAGTCGCGCAAGCGCCGCGGCCTGTTCCCTCGGGCGCAGCTGACGGAGGTCCTCACCGGGATAGCAGTTCTCGCCATCCGTTACGGCGACCACTGTGACCTCGCACCCTTGCTGCCGGAGGGACGCGATGAGTCCACCGGCACCAAGCGTTTCGTCGTCAGGATGCGGCGCGAGAACCACCGTATGTCGCGCGGGCGCTTGCCAAACTGGAAGCGTGGCGATGGCGGGCAACCACGCCTCTTCTTGAATCTTCGGTATGACCATCTGACCCTTGTAACTCCTCTAGACCTTCGCTTCGGCCCAGCCCCCGCGCATGAAAAGCAACCCACTGCAAAGCAAGGCAACCGTCTGAGATACCAGCACGGCTATGAAGACACCTTTGAGCTGCAGAGGCGTGTGCCTGGCCAGCCACCAGGCGAGCGGTATCTCAACGATCCAGAAGCCGAAAAGATTGATGTAGGTGGGCGTGAGCGTGTCGCCGGCACCGTTGAATGCCTGGAGGAACACGGCGACAAAGGCAAACATCAGGTTACCCGCGCTGAAGAACCGGAGGCACTGCACGGCGATCTTCTTTACCGCCTCGTCATGGGAAAAGGGGCTGACCAACGATCCCGCAAAGAGGATGAAGAAAAGGCTGATCGTGCCGAGAAAGGCCAAGTTCAGAAAGCTCGTGCGCCAGACGGCAGCTCTGGCCCGCTCCGGAGCGCCTGCCCCCACATTCTGGCCGACCAGCGTTGCGGCGGCGTTACTCAGGCCGATCGAAGGCAACAGCACAAAGCCGATCACGCGCACACCCACGGTGTAGCCGGCGATGGCCGCTGCGCCGAACAGGCTCACGATACGCACCAGACCGAGCCAGCTGCCCTGTTCCAATAAAAACTGGACCATACCGGCAGCCGAGATCCTCAGAAATCTTCGTGCCTCGCCGAAGTTGAGTCTCAGATGCTTCGCCGCGATGCGAAAACGCTCCGTGCCCCGGCTCAGTCGGTAAAACTGGTATAGGACGATCGCGCCACGACCGATCAGCGTGCCGACCGCCGGCCCGGTCACACCCAATTTGGGGAAGGGTCCGATGCCATAGATAAGAAGCGGATCAAGCACGAGATTGATCCCGTTTGCCGCCCAGAGCAGGCGCATGGCCACGGCCGCATCCCCCGCCCCGCGAAAGATGGCGTTGTTTAGCGAGAGCAGGATGATAATCCCCGAACCGCCAAGAGAGATGCGGGCGTAGGTCGTACCGAGTTGAACCACATGCGGCGTCGCTCCCATCCACCCAAGGAGCTTGGGAGCCGCAAGGAAAAGGGGTATACCCATCACGATGGATACCCCAAGCGCGACAAAGATGGCCTGCACGGCATCGATAGCGGCACGGTCTGTGTCGCGCTCTCCGATGCGTCGGGCCACCAGAGCGGTGGCCGAGGTGCTCAGCCCCGAACTGATCGCGAAGATCAGCGTCAGCAACGATTCGGTGAGTCCGACAGAGGCTACCGCGTCTGACCCGAGCCTGCTCACCCAGTAGATGTCGGTTACAGAAAAAACCGACTGAAGCGCCATTTCCAGCATCATGGGGACGGCAAGCAGGATGATGACTCGGTTTAGATTGCCTGAGGTGTAGTCAACCTTGCATCCGGAAATCGCCTCCCGTACCAACTGCCATGTTCCCTTCTCGGGGGCGTGTTCTACAGGCATGTTCTCCGCGTCTCTCGGGTCTTCTGATGCAGATGGGCCCACACCTGGCAGCGCACGCCGAGATTCGCTTGCGCCCCATGGGAATCCACTTTGGACACTTTGACCGCAGGGCTTAGCACCCTCAGCGTTCAGCATGGGCTATGCTGCTCGCATGCAGGCTGGATTGTCTGCCGTCCGCGCGTGTCGAGGTGATCGACGTTGTGTCTTCGTCCGCACGGAACGGCTCTCGGACTTTTATCCGGGAACGCCCGGGCTTGGCCAACGACATCGGTGCATCGAGAGAACCGTCTTATCCGATCAGGACCAGGCAGAATCAGGGCAAGCGAACGGGAGAGTGAGCGCAGGTGGCGACCTACAAGATCACGGTGCATGGCGTGACGCATGGCTTCGGTGACCTGAAGACCCTGCTGGCGCGTGCAACGCCCGCTCGGTCCGGAGATGAGCTGGCCGGGGTTGCGGCCTCGGGCGCACAGGAGCGCGTGCTGGCGCAGATGGCCCTGGCCGAAGTGCCCCTTGAACGGTTCCGGCAGGAGCTCGTCATCCCGTATGAGGAGGATGAGGTGAGTCGTCTCATCGTGGACAGCCAGGACGCGGCGGCGTTCGCCGGCATTGCCGGCCTCACCATAGGGGAGCTTCGGGATTGGCTCCTGTCCGAAGAGGCGACGGGTGAGCGGATGGCGGCTCTCTCGCCAGGACTGATGCCGGAGATGGTCGCGGCCGTCTCAAAGTTGATGCGCCTTCAGGATCTCATCCTGGTTGCCCGCAAGGTGCGCGTGGTCACGCGTTTCCGCACAACGGTCGGCCTCCCCGGACGGCTCTCGACCCGTCTGCAACCCAACCACTCGACCGATGATCCCGCGGGGATCGCCGCCGGCATGCTGGATGGTCTTCTGCTCGGTTCGGGCGACGCGGTCATCGGCATCAATCCCGTGACGGACGACGCGCGAGTCGTAACGACGTTGTTGCAGATGATCGAGGACGTCAGGCTGCGGTACGGCATTCCGACGCAGGGCTGTGTTCTGGCCCATCTGACCGCGCAGATGCAAGCAATGCGGCAAGGGGCGCCCCTGGATCTGCTCTTTCAATCGATCGGCGGAACAGAGGGTACGAACCGCTCCTTCGGCATCTCGCTTGCCCTGCTTGACGAGGCACATGCCATGGCCCGCGAGCTCGGACGGGCGGAGGCGAGCGATGCCACGGCTCCCAGCAATCTCTTTTACTTCGAGACCGGGCAGGGCAGCGCTCTCTCTGCAAACGCACACCATGGTGTGGATCAACAGACGCTCGAAGCACGAGCCTATGCGGTGGCGCGGCGCTACCATCCGATGCTGGTGAATACGGTTGTGGGCTTCATCGGGCCGGAGTATCTCTACGACGGCAAACAGATCCAGCGTGCCGGGTTGGAGGATCACTTCTGCGGCAAACTGTTGGGCCTGCCCATGGGCTGTGATATCTGCTACACCAACCACGCCGAGGCCGACAACGACGATCTGGACGCGCTGCTGACGACTCTCGGGGCAGCAGGCGTGAACTACATCATGGGCGTGCCCGGTGGCGACGACATCATGCTGAACTACCAGAGCACCTCCTTCCACGACGCACTCTACCTGCGGAAGGTCCTTGGGCTGCGACCGGCGCCGGAGTTTGAGGCCTGGCTGGCGGGTGAGGGCTTCGCGCGGCTGGCCTCGGGAGCCAACCACGCGATGGCCGCGATCACCGCGATGGCGGGGGCGACCGCGTGACGGACGCTCCGCAGGAGATCCGCCCGCCCAGCTGGTCCAGCCCGCAGAGCCAGGAAACGCCCACCGAGCTGCGGCAGCTGACATCTGCACGGATCGCCCTGGGTCGAAGCGGCAGCTCGGTGCGTACACAGGACCATCTCGCCTTTCAGCTGGACCACGCCGCTGCCCGGGATGCGGTGGAGAGGGAGCTGGATGTGCCCTCGCTCGCCGAGAAGTTACGCCAGCGACACTGGCCCGTTCTGGTGCTGGGGAGCCGCGCGGGCAGGACGGCTCGGAGCAGT
>CAXTGE010000067.1:7928-15767 GCA_964243645.1 uncultured Acidobacteriaceae bacterium
TGGCGACCCGGGCCCATCTGCGTTGTGCGCGAGGGCAGGGTGGCTGTTGGGGATGAGGTGGGCGAACTGTTCGGCGCGGCGCTTACGATCATGCTGATCGGCGAGCGTCCCGGTCTGAGTGCCGCCGATTCGCTGGGCCTCTACCTGACCTGGGCACCGCGTGTGGGCAGGACCGATGCCGAGCGCAACTGCATCTCGAACGTCCGACCTGGCGGCCTGTCCCATGCCGAAGCGGCAGAACGCCTGCTGTTCCAAATGGACCGGGCAAGAGCCTTCCAGCGGAGCGGCGTGGAACTGGGAGGCGGAACAGAGGAGGCACAGTCTCTGTCCTGATCGCGCCGGGTCTCAGGTATAAACAAGGCAGCCACTGCAAAGCTAAATTTCAACCGCGCTTCCGTGCCATGCGAGGTGGTATCAGATGATCTCCCCTGTGCTCGAAGAGGAGGAGCTGGAGAGGCCTTCGTACGGCTTACGCGAAGGCGTTTTGACGCCCTCAGAGATTCTGGCGCAATCGATCTCCGCGATCGCACCCAGCACCTCAGCGGCACTCACGGTTTCGCTCGTGTACGCCCTTGCCGGCGAGGGCACCTGCCTGGCGTACCTCATCGCGACGTTCGCGATGGTCCTTGTGGCGCAGTGCATCAACGTGTTCGCACGTGACTCTGCATCGCCCGGGTCTCTTTACGTGTACACGCAAAAGACATTGCCCCCTTTCTGGGCAGCGGTTACCGCGTGGTCTCTCTGCTTCGCCTATGTCACCACGGCAAGCTCCGTCATGGGCGGCTTCGTGAGCTTCGCCTGTGCCTTGCTGGGGACGGCAAAGGCGCTACCGGCGTCCCTCTTGGCCTGCGTGGCGGCAGCCGGGGCGATATGGATCGCCTACAAAGACGTCCAGATCTCCACCCGCTTGATGCTCTACGTCGAGACGGTCTCCGTGCTGCTGATCGGCATCGTGGTCAGCGTTCTTCTCTGGAGACACGGCCCTCACGTCGAGGTGCAGCAGATGCAGTTCAGGAGCATGCACTTCGGTTCGGTCCGGCTTGGCGTGGTGCTGGCCATCTTCAGCTTCGTCGGCTTCGAGAGCGCAACGTCCCTCGGTGCGGAGGCGAGCCGTCCGCTGAAGACGATTCCCGCCGCGGTGCTTTGGAGCACCCTGTTGTCCGGCGTGTTCTTTGTCCTGTGCGCCTATACCGAAGTGCTCGGCTTTCGAGGCGCCCAAGCGGGACTAGCCGACAGCCCAGCGCCCATGAGGTATCTATGCATCCGTGCCGGCTTGCCCGTAGCGGGCCCGGTGATCGATGCAGGCGTCCTGGTGAGCATGTTTGCAGCTACCCTCGCCTTTGTCATCGCGCTCGGGAGGCTGCTGATGCTGATGGCGCGTCACGGTCTGGTTCCGATGAGGCTGGCCCGGACCAGCGAGCAACACAAGACGCCTGCCGTTGCCGGCGTTCTGGTCGGGGTCCTTGCGCTGTTGCCGGTGGCGTTTCTGCTGCTGCGCGGCGCGAGCGGAGCCGAGGTCTACGGCTGGATGGGAAGTCTTGCGGTCTTCGGCTATCTCACGACCTACCTGCTCGTGGCTGCCGCGGTCATCGTATACCGTCGCGGTCAGGGCCAGCTGAGATTTGGCACTGTACTGCTTGCCGCAGCGGCGGCCTTTGCCATGGTCGTTGTGGCTCTTAGCACCCTGTTCCCCGTGCCTCCATCCCCGTATCGGTATTTTCCGCTGTACTACCTGCTCTTCATGCTGGCAGCGGGAGCGTGGCACTGGAGGGGCACGTCCCCGCCGCCGGACTGAGACAGGTCATGCTCCCGGATCGGAAGCGAACCCCGCACGAGGACAGCCTCGGGGCTTAGGCCTGCGCTTTGGCGCTGCGTACCATGTCGACCAGCACCCGCCGGGTCTCCTCAGGGGTCCGCACCTCCTGGGTGAAGCCGATACGAATGCCTTTCATACCCTCGGCTGTCTTGAGTCGAAGGGAAAACCCAAGGCGGTCCACCGAGGTCATCGACGCTTCTGTCGCGATAATCCCTGCGCTTGTCAGTGCCAGAAGCATCATGGCATCGACATGGTCGGCGTTCATGTGGGCGAGGATCGCGGGAGCCGATGTGACCAGAGGATCGGGTGAGGCATCCCGGTACTCCCGCGCATCGACCCATCCCATCACGCCAAAGCCGCCGACATAGTAGAGATCGACCGGATCGAGCCGGAAGAAGCCAAAGTCGGCGAAGTCGACCCAGTATTTGCTGTTCTCATGTGCCAAGAGATACCTCTCCCGCGTCTCCGCGAGATCGCTCTCCGGTACCGGAGTGACCAGACCGACCAGGGTCGCTCGGGCCGCCCCGAGAGGATCACCAGCCTCCGCCGGCTGAGCGACAAAGAGGCTCGCGTGCGCGTCGGCCTTGAGGTTTTGCGTGTGCATGGCCATGTTGCTGATCAGAAAGATGGCCCGCCCCTCCCCATCAAGCGCAAAGGGCATCAGCGAACCGAAAGGGAAGCCCGGGTGCTTGCGTGACACTGTCGAGAGCGTGGCGACGCTTGTCTGGGCGACCAGCGTCCGGACGCGCTCGGCGTGGCTGGGCTCGGGCGATTGCGGCAGCGCGGGCCCGGTGTAGGCATGTTGACGAGGCGGAGCCGCTTGATTCGTTGACATGGGCTACCTGTATCTTATGCGCCGGGCCGAGCTTATGCGCCGGCCTCTGCCCTGGAGACACTCTTGTGGGAAGGGCGGCTGGGTCAGGTAGGCTGCCGTGTCTTGCAGTCGCGATTGCCCTACTCGCGATTTACCCTACTATCGCTGGATGCGGTCTCTCGACAAAAACAATCTTCCGCTGGAGGAAGACTGGTACGGTAACAACGCCGCGATCTGCTGCGCCGCCTGCCGCAAGGTCTTTTTGGTCTCCCAGATCCTTCACCGCAAGGGCCGGTCCTGTCCAAAGTGCGGACTCACGCACGCGACCGTTACGCGCACCGAGGTACAGATCGAGGAACGATTCAACACTGCCGGCAGCACGCCGACCGGCCCCGTCTGACGAAGATCGAGACGGAGGCATCGCCGCGCAAGCCGTCGAGAGCGGGGCCGATCGGGCATACATGTGTTGAAGTGGATGGGGGTAGAAGCCTCCAGGTACTTTCGTCCGATGGCAAGGATAGGCAATTGGAACGCAAACCTGTTTCGCCGACCCCGGAAAGATGCTAGCCTGCATCCATCCGTTTTGAACGATTTGGCTCCATCGAACGACCCCGATCTGTTCTAGCGGTATAAAAGAAATTGAGGGGAAGAGACATGGAACAGGGAACAGTGAAGTGGTTTAACGACGCCAAGGGTTTTGGATTCATCAGCCGTCAAAACGGAGAAGACGTGTTTGCACACTATTCTGCGATCACCTCGAGCGGCTTCAAGAGCCTTCAGGAAGGTCAGGCGGTGCAGTTCAACGTCGTCAAAGGCCCCAAGGGCTGGCAGGCTGAGAACATACAGCCTCTCTAATCCAGGGAAAAAGCAAAGCGAAGGCGGGATATTCTCGTTACTCTGCCAGCAACAGACCGGTCCCTCTGCGCGCGAGCGTATGGGCCGGTTTTCTTTTCCAGGCGGTCCTTTCTGGCGATCGGACGGGCGTGTTGTGGCCTCCAGTCTGGCCGGGGTCAGCCTTCGCCAGACGATGGGCGAGGCTCGAAGGGCCAATTCGCCACCACCAGGCTGAAGGCACAGGCTAATGCAACTCAGGCGACCGGAAGACCGATCGCCTGAGGGGTGGGGAGGACAAGCTGCTCTAGAACTGCAGTCGAGCCGAGATCTGACCTGTCCGCGGGCCGGAGAAGTCGGACGTGGTCGTGCTGGTGATCACGCCGAACTGCGGACTGGACACGTTGATGTTCGGATCGGCCAGGTTGGTATGGTTCAGCACGTTGGTGAAGGTGCCCTCGGTACGCAACGAGAGCCGGTCGCTGAAGTGGAAGTCCTTACTGAGACCGGAGGACAACGCGATCGTCCCCGGTCCGGCAATGGATCCGTTCTGTGCGTTGCCGAAGCGGCCAATGGGCAGCGGCGCGCCTGCCTGGCCACTGCCGGTCGTGCACGGGGTGCCGGGAACCCAGCTCGGCGACCCCGGGCACACATACGCGGTCCTGCTGATCCAGCCGTTGCGGTTCTGAACTCCCGGTACGGGGTTCGCGACACGATCCGGCAGCTGCGAGCGATGGCCAAGATCCCCGTATAAACCGCCATTCAGCCCCGATCCGGTACCGGAGGGATCCCCCTGGCCTGAAGGGAAGTACGGGGACAGGAACGGCCCACTCTGCCATAGAAAGATGTTGGAGGTCTGCCACCCGCCCACGATCAGATCGAGGGCGCGGTTCATGTTGCTGCCGAAACGACGTCCACGGCCGATCGGAAGTTGGTAGACCGTCGTGGTATTCCAACGATTGCGGCGGGTGCCGTAGACCTGACCGAAGTCGACGCGGGGGGTGGCGACGTAGGAAGCGCGGCTGCCGCCGTTCTCCCCGGCGAAGCTGCCGCTTCCTGGACCCTGGTTGTCCGATACGTTCTTCGCCAGCGTGTAGGTCGAGTCGAAGCTCAGGCCGTGTGACTGGCGATGCGTCACATTGATCTGCAGCGATTGGTAGTTCGCATCCGCGCCGGTGGACCGGGTGTTGATGCGTCCCCAGTTGGGGAAGGGCCGTGCGGAGAGTGGCTGGTTGTAGGCCGATACCGTGCTGGAGTACGCGAGGTCGTTCAGGTTCGGTGCCCACACAAGATGGTGGGTGATCAGGCCGATATAGGACGTGCGCACGCCGAAGCCGCTGCCCAGATCGCGATCGACCGAGAAGGTCATCTGTTCGGAGTAGGGATCCCGCCAGTGGACGTCGTTGCCTGTTCCGAAGTACGCCGAGCCGTACGCGGGTGTGCTGGTCTCGGGGTTGGCCGCCGCGAAGATGGACGGCCACGTGTAGGAGGGCCCGGTTGCCGTCTGCACGTTGTTGTACGTGACAGTGTCTGCCTGCAGAGTGCCTGTCAAAGAGTAAAAGCTTGAACCCAGCAGCGTGATGTTGTACATCCCGAAGCCACCGCGGATCGAGGTGCGATCGTTGCCGAAGGGACGGTAGGCAAAGCCGATGCGCGGCATCAAGCGATCCTTCACCGCAGTGCGCAGACCACTGGGAAGGCCAGCCTGAGTGTTGGAAACGGTGGGCGTGCAAGCGGCGCCGTTTTGTGCCGCGACACCCGTGCTCTGCCCGATCCCGCATGAGTTGAAGCTGGCCAGAAATGGCTGGGAGAGCAGGCCTTGCTTCCCGTCCGGATACACCACGCGGCCGGATTTGGCGATGGAAGGATCGAAGTTGCCGATATTGCCCGAGGGATCGTGGTAGGCGGGATGGAACTCATAGCGCACACCCAACGTGAGTGTGAGATTGTTGCTCGCCTTCCATTGGTCCTGCGCGTAGAAGTGGTAGTGCAGCGTCTTGCCGTCGTTGTCCGATTGCACGACGTCGTAGAAGGTCTGGTTCGGCGCGCCGATCAGGAAGTCAGCGAACTCCTGACCGGTGAAAGAGGCGCTGGTGAAGTCGAAGGTGCCGTAGTTGTCCGCGCCATTGAAGCCGAGCGGGGTGATGGCCTCAATCTGGCGAATATCTCCGCCGAATTTAAAGTTGTGCTGGCCTTTCACCCAGCTCAGGCCGTCACTGTACTGAAACGTGCGGGACTTCGTGATGGAACTGAGCCGGTCTGCGTTCAGGCTGGTCAGGAAGTTGAAGTCGAGTTCAGGCACGCCGTTGTAGTACAGGTTCTGAAGCCCTTGCAGGCCCGTGCTCTGGACGAAGCTCTGACCGTTGAAAGGGTTGTCACTGCCGCTGCTGTTCAGCGTGGCGCCGAACCGCAGCTCATTCAGCAAACGTGGCGTGAAGTTGTAGTTGAATGCCGCCACGAAGACACGATTCTGGCTGATCTGGGAACTCGACGGAACCAGCAGTGTCGTGGGGTTCGATTGCTTGATGTTCTTCCACGTAAACCGGCCAAAGATCAGTGCCTTCTTGCCGATGTACTGGTCGCCACGCAGATCGAACTGGTTGGAGAACAGGGAGGTGTCTTTGTTTGTCGTGTAGTTCACAATGCCCGGCACGTAGACGTTCGTATCGCCCACGTTAGGATCCGGGAAGAGCGAAAGAAACGCCGCCGAGGCTGCATTGATGGGAACGGTAAAGTTTGGGTAGGTTCCGCCAGTGAAGGGGTTCCGCAGCGGCGTTACGCCCTGTACGCCACTGAAGTTGCCCTGCTTCATCGCTGCGGTCGGCACGGAGTATTGAACAAAACCGGTACGGGGGCTGCGGTATCCCTCGTAGGTGCCAAAGAAGAAGCTCTTGTCGCGCCCATTGTAGAGACGCGGGATGACAAACGGGCCGCCGATGCTTGCACCAAAATCATTGGTCACCAGCTTGGGCTTGTTCAGAGCCCCAAAGGGCCGTGCCTGCAGGCCGGAGTCCTGGTGGTAATAGAACACGGAACCATGCAGTTTGTTGGTACCGCTCTTGGTGATGGTGGTGACCTCACCGGGTTGACCGAATTCGGCATTGTTCAAAACGCCATCGACGCGAATCTCCGCAATGGAGTCGCCTGACGGAAAAGCGTCGGCAAGCGGGGTATTTGACGTCGAGCTCTGCACCGTAACGCCGTCGACCGACACCTCCGTCTGAAAAGGCAGGCCGCCCTGCACGGAAAAATTACCGCCATTATCGGACTGTACCCCGGGCAGTACCTGGATGATGCTCAGGGGACTGGTGCCGCTCTGGCTGGCGCGATAATTGGCGGGTAGATCGCGGACCTCGACAGCGGACAGCGAGGCGTCGATGCTCGGCGAATCCGTTGCGATGACGCCCGCGTCACCGGAGTCCACAGAGACCTCCTGGCCCACGCTGCCCACGGGCAGACTTACATCTTCGCGCAGCTGCTGACGCGCCGTCAGCGTCAGCCCGTTGATGGTCTTGCTCTCGAAGCCGGCGGCGCTCACCTGCACGCTGTAGTGGTCTGCCGTGAGATCCAGGGCCTGGTAGGTGCCGTCACTGTCCGTGGTCACGGTCTTCTTGACAGAGGTGTCCACGTCTGTGATCACAACGGTCGCGGACGGGATGGCGGCCCCGCTGATGTCGCGCACCGATCCCAGGATGGAGCCCTGAATGGACTGCCCTGCGAGTGGGCTGGCTGACGAGAGAACAAGCGCACCGATGGCTGTTTTTCTACTGACCTCAATCATTCGTGTCCTTTCAAAACACAGGCGCACACCTGCCTAGGCCGGTGCTGCCCTCTAAGTCAAAACTCTCTGCGGTGAACCCGAGTCGACCACGCCTGTATGAATGGCATGTTGCAGCCAGACGAACGGAGTGCTACATCTGACCCGCCGCGGAGTTGTCCTCTCCCAGCGAACATTTCATCTGGGGAGAACAAAGCTCAGCGATACTGTCGGTCATGTTTAGAAAATGTGCGACTTTGCTTCTCGGTGCTGTCTCGTGCACTTGTGTGGCCCAGAGTCCTGCGGGGCCCGCTCAGAATGTCATTCTGGTGATGACGGATGGACTGCGTTGGCAGGAGCTGTTTCGCGGCGCGGATGCGTCGCTGCTGACACCGGTGCGGTACTATGACGGCCGCAACGTGGATGCCTTGAAGGCGCAGTTCCTGGCACCCACACCCGAAGAACGCCGCAGCAAACTGATGCCGTTCGTGTGGGGCACGCTGGTCAAGCAAGGCATGCTGTACGGCGATCGTGATGCGGGTTCGGAGATGTATGTCACCAACGGATTCAACTTCTCCTACCCGGGCTACTCGGAGACGCTGACCGGCCATGGCGATCCAC
>CAXTGE010000068.1:0-11367 GCA_964243645.1 uncultured Acidobacteriaceae bacterium
CGATCATGACGGATGTGCCTGTAGGATCCTGGACGGCTGCGGTTTTGTTCGACGCAATCGGGTCGATCGGCGGAAGTAAATCGCTTGACAAGGCTGCGGATGCGCTTGTCATTCTTGGCCTGTTAGGTGCGACAGGAGCTGCCATCACTGGCATGAACGACTGGGCCGAGGTGAAGGCCGAGGCGCCGCGCAAGATCGGGGCGGTGCACGCCATCCTGAACGTGGTGGCGACGGGATTTTTTGCCGGCTCATGGTGGGCGCGTCGTCAATCCCGGACGCGGGGCACCGGACGAGCATTGGCGGCCCTTGGCTATGTCGTGGTTACCGCGTCCGCCCACCTTGGCGGGAACATGATCTACGAACACGGCATTGGAGTGGAGCGGGGTAAGCGCTGGCAGGACTGATCGACCGTGCGGGGCAGCGCCTTGTGGAGGCGCTGCCTTCTGTGGGGCGTTCAGGCGGCTGCCACGCTCACGGGATTGCTCTCATCCGTCGTTCCATGGGGAGGAATCTGGCCGCGCTCCTTCAGCTTCTTTTCCGCCACGGCGGCCTGGATCTCCGAGTTGATCTCCGCACCCGCCAGGATCATCAGCCCGGTGATGTAGAACCAGGTCAGCAGGATGATTACCGCGCCGAGCGAACCGTATGTGGCGGTGTAGCCGGGCGAGTAGTGCAGATAAATGCGTAGACCCATGGAGGCGACCAGCCACCCTACGATGCCCAGCGCGGCCCCCGGCGTGAACCAGTGCCAGCACTTGTTCTTCACGTCCGGCGCGAAGTAGTAGATCAACGCAAACAGCAGCATCAGCAAAGCAAGGACGGCAATCCAGGCAAGAATATGGATCAGCGTCACCTCGGCCAGTGCCATCGTGTGGTCGTGCGTGAACGCCTCCGTGCGCCGCACCAGGTAGTCCGCGGCGAGCATGACAAAAAGGGCAGAGCTGATGACGAGGATGAGAAGGACCGTGACGCCGATCGCCTGCAGCTTGGCCTTCCAGTAGGGCCGCGTTTCCTTGACCTTGTAGACGATGTTGGCCGTGTCCTGGATCGCCGCGAAGCCCACGCTCGCCGACCACAGGGCCGCGGAGAGCCCGAAGATAAACTTGCCCCCGCTGGCGGCGGCAGCGGTCGAGTTGAAGGTGTCAATCACCATCTGGAACGCCGGATGGGGTATCACGATAGAGAGGTAATTCAACAACCCGACATACACCGAACTGGCCCGTTTCGCGACGATGCCGAGAATGCTGGAGGCGCTCAAGAGCATTGGAAAGAGCGCAAAGAGGAAGTAGTATCCCAGCTCGGCAGCCCGTGAGACCAGGTTGTCCTCCATAAACGCCGCGGCGGAGCGTTTCAGCACCAGCATCGGCGAGGCGCCCTCAAAGTTCCACAGATTCGCCATTGGCAGGTGAGAGACGTGCGACCAAATATGCCGTGCCTCCGGCGTCATCTGCGCGAGTGAGTTGTTGGCGGCGTCCCGCGGCGGCGTGCCCGGGTCGGCATTCACGGCCTGCCCGGTAGCGGCCGGCGTCATCGGCACCCGTGTGCTCTCGTTCATTCCGGTCGTCTCCAGCTGTTGCGGGCGGGGGAAGTCTCCCCCCGCGTGCTGCCGTATCAGATGCGTTCCTCCCTTCGTCTGGTTGGGATGGATCTCGTGAAAAGCCGCTTGTACCCCTTGTGGCGGGGCCGCTCGAAATCCTTCGCCGCGTTCCCGCATCTGTTACATAGGGGAGAGAACGGGCCCATGCCGACGAAACGAAGCCGCTCCTGGCGTTCCACCAAGCTCCGGCAGTTGCTGAGACTGGTGCGCGAATCGCACGCCCAACCATTGCAAGGCGACCCCGCGCTGCCGCCGTCGATCGGCCCAGGCGAAACGGCTATCACCTTTATCGGGCACTCTTCGTTCCTTTTGCAGGCTGCCGGTCTCGGCCTGCTGGTGGACCCGGTCTTTGCCACGCGGCTGATTGTGCTGCGCCGTCAGCGCCGGGCGGGGGTCCGCATCCGGGATCTGCCGGCCATCAACGCCGTGCTGCTGACCCATGCACACATGGATCACCTGAACCGCCCGTCGCTGCGGGCGATCTGCCGCGAGATGCGCCGGCGCGGACGCCCGGCCCCGCTGGCGATCGTGCCCAACGGCGTCAGCGACCTCGTGCAGGACCTGGGCTTCTGCGAGGTACGCGAGCTGCGCTGGTGGGAGGAGACGGCGCTCGGGCCGCTGACCGTTACGGCCACCCCCTGCCAGCACTGGGGCGCGCGCATGTTTAAGGATACGCATCGCGGCTTTGGCGGGTACGCGCTCGCCGCGGAGGGCATGCCCACGCTGTACCATTCCGGCGATACGGCCTACTTCGCCGGCTTTCACGAGATCGGCAATCGGCTCCGTCCCGAGATCGCGCTGTTGCCCATCGGGGCGTACTTCCCGGACAGCTACCGCTCGGTGCACACCAGCCCTGAAGACGCCCTGCAAGCCTTTGTGGACCTCCGGGCCGAGACGATGATTCCGATGCACTTCAACACGTTTCGCCTGGGCCGCGAACCGATGAGCGAGCCCCTGCCGCGGCTGCTCGCGGCTGCTACCAAGGCCGGCCTTCGCGACGGCATGCATCCCCTGGCAGAGGGCGAAAGTCTCCTGCTGCCAGCGGCAACGGCCCGCCGCCCGCAGGAGCAGCTCACCTCGCGAGCCTGAGCGAGGTCAGGGACGCCTTCGCTGACCTCGCAGTTGCACTGCGAGAGCCTCCAGGGCGCGTTCGGGATTGCCCTCCGGCGCAGGCACACCCATCCTCCCGGTCAGCTCGCCTACGATGCGGTAAGCCATGGCGGCACGTGTCTCCAGCGGCAGATCCAGAGCCCGCGCGAAGAAGGCTTCGATGACGACGAGATCGTGCCCCGACAGCCGCGCGACAGCATCTGCCGGGAACAACGCTTCGGCCGGCGGTCCCGGGCGTTCCCAAGCGGCGGCGTCCCTCGCTACCGGAGGCGCCGAGGCAAACAGCCCCGCTGTCTGCGGTACCGCGCCGGTCCACAGCAGAGGCTGCGCGTCGACGCGTTCGTGCACCACCATGGTGCCCGCCGCCAGGTCGCCCAGCCGCTTGCTCCGCTTGTTCGCGAGCATCGTGATGACACCCGCCAAATAAAGGCTCGGCAGGTAATCGATAGGGCGCAGCAGGTTGCGGGCCAGGGCTTCGAACGGGGTGATCTGGCGACCGGTGTCCTTGATGACCCGCAGCTGCATGACGCGCTTGCCCGGCGTCTGCCCATGCCAGAAGGCCTCAAACAGGGCGAAGTATCCCCAGAACACAAGGAACAACAAGAATCCCACGCCGGCCAGGAACCACTTGCCGCCCACCGTGTCCGTGCCGTGCCGCCCCGCTGCAGCCATCACGGCGATAACCACCAGCACCACGACCAGCAGGGTGCCGAACTGGATTACGTGATCCAGCAGCAACGCCACGAACCGGCTGCCGATGCCGGCGACCGGAAACTCCAACGCGACCTGTTCGGGCGTCTCAATGCTAAGCTGGTCGGCGAACCCGCGCCGTTCAAAGCTGCTGCTCATCATGTAATGATCACCCATCTCTGGATAGAACAACGTAAGGGTAACTGGTCCCGGCTGGAAGCGCTGCTCGGCCAGGTGCAGGCCAGCGGCATCAAGAGCCTGCCGCACGCCGAGCTGCGCGACCTGGGCCTGCTCTACCGGCAGGCCGCGGCGGACCTCTCCGCGGTGCGGGCCGATCCTTCGTCGCGCTCGCTGGAAACGTATCTGAACCGCCTTGTGGGCCGCGCGCATAACTACGTCTACTCCGGCCGCAGTGTTTCGTTGCCCAGCCTCTGGAACTATCTCGCGCATGGGTACCCGCGCCTGCTGCGGCGGATGCTGCCCTATCTCTGGCTGGCGACGGCTGTGTTTCTGCTCACGTTCGGGCTGGGCATGCTGATCCAGCTGCTGCGCCCGGATTTCGCGGCGCTGATGCTCGGCCCGGCCATGATGGACAAGATCAACCACCACCAGATGTGGACCGACGCGGTGCTCAGCATGAAGCCGCAGGCCGCCAGCGGCATCATGACGAACAACATCTCCGTGTGCTTCCTCACCTTCGCGGCGGGCATTACCGCGGGTCTGGGCACGCTGTTTCTACTCTTCAACAATGGCCTGCAGATCGGCACGGTGCTGGCCTGCTGCGCGCAGCACAGGATGGCGGGCAGCCTGCTGGCATTTATGGTCTCGCACGGTGCGCTGGAGATCCCCAGTATCATGCTGGCGGGCGCGGCCGGCCTGCGGCTCGGGGCGGGCATCCTGTTTCCCGGCCAGCTCCGCCGCCGGGACTCCGTTGCCAGGGCTGGTAGCGAGGCCGTACAGCTCGTGTCTGCGACGATCCCACTGCTGATCATCGCGGGCTGCTTTGAGGGCTTTCTTTCGCCGACGCATGCGCCCGTGGCGGTGAAGTGCGCTGTCGGTGCGGTGCTGTTCACGGGACTATGCCTGTGGTGGGGCGAAGGCGGCCGCAAGATACGACCTGCGGGCACTCCCTAAGCTGCAGCTGATCGCTCCGGTGTTGCAGGCCGTGTTCCTTGGATTCAAGGGTGATCATGGCGTTGATCAGGACTGATCGGAGATCTTCCGACAGGCTGCCATCCTCGTTTAGGAGCTGTTCTCCTGTAGCTATGGCTTTGGTTGACACGCCCAGGCCAGTTTTCTTGGGGAAAACTGGCGCGAACTGCCCTCGGCTCAGCACTACACCCGCAGGAGAACAGCTCTAGATCGCGATCAGTCCTGTGTAGATCGCAAGGAGTGACGCTGTTCCTACGAGGACCCAGAGCAAAACTCCCTGAAGAAAAGGCCTAAGACCGACGGCCTGCAAGGTCTTCTTTGAGAGTGAGGTTCCGATGAGAAAAAGCGTCGCGGTAAGCCCAGCTTTGCCAAGGTGGTTCAGGTCCAGGTAGGTGCCCATGAAGCGAGGCAGGTAGGTGGTGAGGACAGAGGCGCCGACAAAGAGCAAGATGAACCAAGGAACTTTGACCTTTGCCTGATTTCCGGCACGTCCTTCGCGGCGAGCGGCGCCCATGTAGGCTGCCGTGATGAGGGAGACGGGAACGATCCAAAGGGCTCGGGCGAGCTTGACGGTAGTACCAATGGCGAGAGCCCCAGAGCCATATTTCGCTGCGGCTCCGACGACCGAGGAGGTGTCATGGATGGCCAGGGCCGCCCATAGGCCAAATTGGTTCTGGCTGAGGTGCAACCACCAGCCAACTGCGGGAAAGAGCAGCAAAGCGACCGAGTTCAAGAGGAACACGGTTCCCATGGAGACCGAGATCTCTTCTTCGCTCGCATCCATAATGGGGGCGATGGCGGCGATGGCGGATCCACCACAGATGGCGGTACCAAGGGTGATCAGGTAGCTGGCCTTGCCGCCGACCTCGAAAAGTCTGCCGAGCAGCAGGCCGAGCAGGACGGCGGAACAGATGCTGATGGCCGTGTACAGGAAGCCCGACTTGCCGGCGTGAATGACCTGATGAAGATTCATCCCGAAGCCGAGAAGAATGACCGAAATCTGAAGGAGGAGCTTGGCGAGCGAGCTTGCTTCCTTGCGATATGGGTGGACGACGGTGAAGCCGAACGCGATCCCGCCAACAAGCGCCACCGGAGGGGAGACGAGGCCGCTGCCGGCAAGCAGAAGGCCCAGAAAGAAGACCGATCGGGCGTCGAAGGACTTGCGCGGCGTTCCTGGGCCTGTCTGTCCAAGGTGCGCCACAGCGTACCCGGGGTCAGGGTAGATATCCTCAGCCGTTTCCGCGATGAAGCGGTCTTGCCCAGCGGCTACGGTCAGCTCCTGCATCATGGTTTGCGTCACGTCGGTTCCCTCTGACGTAACGATCGGCCCATGCAGGCAAGGTGTCCAAGCAGAAGTTCTAATGGGCCATTTGGTTCCCCTATGACAGCGGGAACGCTACCCTGCTGGATCGGTTTGCTGCCGGGTAGACCGCCGTGGTGCGAGGGTTGCGGCGTGGCTTAGAAGGAGCGCACGGAAGGCTCCGATGCCTCCTGCCGGTTGGGGCCCGGCAGGGTAAGCAAGAGAGAAACGGCGTGAGAGCCTGAGGCCTTTGACACGGGCAAGCTTGAGGGTTCCGAGAGCGAGCTGATTGCGCACGGCCCATCGTGAGACAAAGGTGACCCCAAGACCGGCCTCGACGGCATTCAGTAGGCCCTCGGTGGAATCGAATTGCATACGGATATGGAGGTCTTTCGCCACGAGGCCCGCGTTGGTAAGCGCCTGCTCCACGATGCGCCGGGAACCGGAGCCGAACTCACGGGTGAGCAGGGGCTGCGACTTGAGATCCTCGACGGAGATCGTCGTTCCGGCCCACTCATGGCTTGCCGGAACGACAAGCACCATGTTGTCTTCCATAAAGGGTTCAATGTGGACATCAGAGCGTTGTTGCGGACCCTCGAGCAAGGCAAGCTGGATCTCCCCTGAGATCAGGGCAGAGAGCATCTCGTCGCTGTTGCCGCTGCGGGCCGTGACGCGCATCTGCGGGCTGCGCTGCAAAAACGCGGCAATGAAGGTGGGCAGGAGATACTGCGCGATGGTCTGAGAGGCACCGATGCTGAGTTCGCCCGCTTCGTGGCCATAGGCCTTCGCAACAGCCGCAAACGCGTCGTCACTCAGCACCTTGATCTTCTCTGCAAACGGCAGCAGCGCGGTTCCGCCCTGAGTGAGGGAGATACGTCCACCTCCACGGTGAAAGAGCGGGCGGCCAAACTGCTCTTCAAGCGCCTTGATCTGCTGCGTCACCGCAGGCTGGGTGAGCAGCAACTCCTCAGCGGCCCTGCTGAAGCTCATATGCCTGGCAACGGCACGAAAGACAGTTAGACGAAAGTTCTCTATCGTCACCGGGGTACCTCGCTCTCAGCACCCATCGCACCAGAGCTGTTCTCCTTGAGATGGGGTGACGCTCGAAAAGCAGATCCCTTCGCTGCGCTACGGGATCGCAACAAGAGCGACTGAGACCCTTGTCACTCGGCAGCGCTGCGAAGGAATCTGCTTCCATTCTGGACTATCGCCGTAAGACAACAGCTATAGAGGCCGTTACCCTGTAGGTATAGTGCAGATGCGGGAGCAAAATACAGGGGTCCCTCCACTCCGCAGACAGTGAGACTGTCTGCTCCGGTCGAGATGACGACTTGATAGCTGTAGAACTTTTCCGGCAAATCGCTGCAGAAAACTGTTTCAGCAGGATCAGTGTTCCCAGCAGGGTCAATGCCTAATTCAGTTTCGCTACCGCTGGGTGAACGCAGTCCTGCGTGGAGAGTGCGGGAGGCAGGTCCGCTCTCAGGGGAAGCAACGGTGTTTGCTGGGCCACGCTGCGGATATAGGCGTCGGTAAAGACCGTGGCGCAGGCATGACTCAGGTGGGAGCCTTCCGGAAGGAAAAGATCCTGTGCGGTAGAGAGATCGTCGGCGTGCGTGCCCTTGGCGCGGGTATAGGCGAGGAGTGGGTTCCATCCGCGCGCTCGGGGCAGGTGGTTGTCTTCGACGGCGCGCAGATCGGGGGCCGAGGGCGGCCGCAGGAAGACCACATCGCCGCCGCGGGCGCGAATCTTGTCGACAGCGATCTTCGAGCGGGCAAGGATGGGCCGGATGCTCGCGTCATCCAGCGGAAACGGTGGAAAGAGCTGGTGCCAGACGCTTCGGGCGTGTGCGCTGAGGCGGCGATCGTGTTCCAGTCTCCGCCAAACCCAGGACTGTCCATCGGCGTTCGTCTCGCCGATCTTCCATACATCGTGATAGGGCCCCCGCACGCCGGGTCTCCAGTCAGGATCGAGGTGAAAGATCAAAGCGCTGAGCTGATGGTCGTCGTCCAGCATGGCCAGGCCCTTTGAGACCAGGCGCTCGATCCCGAATGAGGCGCGTTTGGAGGGCGACTCCCATCGGCTCAGCTCCAGGGCTTTGATGGAGCGTTTCACGGTGTAGCGCGTGTCGAAGTAAGAGCTTTCAGCCATGCCGACGATGGCGAGGCCCTTGAAGTGGGGGTCGTCGGCTATGTCTTCGAGAATGGGCAGCCCGCTCCCGCCCGCGATCCCCAATTGGATCGGACGGACCCCGGTGAGTTGCGCCACGCGATCGAGATCCGTGTCGTAAAGGATCCGCGAGTCGCCGATGAGGGCCACCGGCACATTGCGCTTGTCCACCTGCCGCCGCTGCTCAGCCCACACGTCGTAGCTGGCGCTCAGGTCGCCGCGCACCAGCTCGAGGGTGCGCATCTTCCACTCCCACGCAGATGTGAGCAAAACGACGAGGATCAGCACGGCGATCGAGATCCCGCGCCAAGGCTGGTCCGGAATGTCCCGTTCGGGCACAGGCTGCGCGACGCCGGGGCGATCGGCTGCCGTAGGCCGCAGACCGGAGGGCAACGGCTGTCCGGTCGTACCGTAGCTCCTGCCGTGGACGATGCTTTCAGAACTGGAAATAGATGAAGCCATTGCTCTCTCCGTGTTGGATCAGAACTGCGAAGGCCATCGCCGTCCATAGCGCCGTCAGGGTGGTGGGATGTAGGCGCGCAATCGCCGTTTCCAGCGTTCCCCTGCGCATCAGGCAGTGGGCAAGGACGAGGCCGGCCATAATCACCGTTGTGGTAGCGATGTAGATCGCAGCCAGCGCCGGCGCGGCGTGACGATTCGCGCCTGCCATGCCACGCAGGATCGTCAGGGCCTGAGGAAACGTCTTCGCCCGAAAGAAGACCCACGCGACATTGACCAGAACGAAGGTCAGCAGGCCGAGTCCGGCGGTGGCGGCGCGTCCTGGACGGTAGGCGGAGAAGCGTTGCCTGAGCAGTCGTTCCGCCATGAGATACAGGCCATGCAGGCCACCCCAGACCACAAAGGTCCAGCTCGCCCCATGCCAAAGCCCGCCGATCAACATCGTGGCCATGAGGGAGAAGTAGGTGCGCGCGTTGCCGTGGCGGTTGCCGCCGAGCGGGATATAAAGATAGTCGCGCAACCAGGCAGACAGGGTGATGTGCCACCTGCGCCAGAAGTCTGTAAAGCCGATCGCCGCGTACGGAAAGCGGAAGTTGTCCGACAGGGCGAACCCGAGACAAAGGGCCGCGCCGATTGCCGTGATGGAATAGCCGGCAAAGTCGCAGAAGATCTGGCCGCTGAAGGCCAGCGTCCCCACCCAGGCATCGAGGAAGCCCGGAACGGCTCTTCCGTTGTACACCTGGTCCACCACCGGGCCCAGGAAGCCGTCGGCCAGCACCGCCTTCTCAAATAACCCGAGAGTCATCAACGCCAGCCCGAACCGAAGCTGATCCGGTGTCGCCTTGTGGGGAACCTCGAACTGCGGGACTAACTCGGTGGGCCGCATAATCGGCCCGGCGACCAGGTGAGGGAAGAACGTGACAAACAGGGCGTAGTCGAGAAAGCTGCGCGCCGGTTCCGCGCGGCGCAGATAGATGTCCAAGGTGTAGGACATCGTGGCAAAGGTATAGAACGAGATGCCGATCGGCAGGACGATGGACGATTGAGGCGGGTGGTATCTGAACCCTGCGAGTGCTGCCAAATGAGCGAAGTTCTCCACCAGGAAGTGGCCGTACTTGAAATAGCAAAGCAGGCCAAGGCTGACGAGGACGGAGAGCAGCATCCAGGCGCGGCGCCTCCATGGCCCGTCTGCCTGGATCAGGCCGCGAGCCGCAAACCAATCCACGACGGTTGATAACCAAAGGAGAAGCACGAACGGTGGGTTCCAGGCCGCATAGAAGACATAGCTTGCCAGCAGAAGATTGACCTTCTTCGCCCTCCAGGGGATGGGCAGTGCGTGCAGCAGAAGAACGATGGCAAAGAACACGACAAAGACCAACGAGTTAAAGACCATGGCAGGCTTCCCGCATGGCAAGGGTCATCCCTGCGCCCCTCTGCGTAAGACTCGGGCGTTTGCTGTTCCACCCGCGGCCAACCCTCCTTGGGGCGCCGCGCCCCATGCGCACGGAGCCGGGTATCAAGCCATCGAAGCGGCCCCGTGCATCGCAATGCAGCCACAAGCCATTCCTCCACACGCAGTCCATCCGCACGCAATCCATCTGTGCTCCTCCTCTTGGGTATCGTTTGTCTACCTACAGTGCGATTCGTAAAGATTGGCCCCGGAGCGTGCAGCAGATGCGGCTCTGGGAGGAAGCCTGGCAGGTGAGGAAGTTATCCCCTGTCACACCCTCAAGAGCTTTTTGTGGCGGAGCCGATAGAACAATGCGTGGTGTCAATGCTTCTCTGCCAGCCTCATAACAGCAGCCGCAGGATGTCTCTCATTCTGGCGCAGATGTGAGCGGCGCAAACCTTTTTGTCGCCTAAGACCGAAGCGATTGCCTGAGCCGGGCAGATTTTTGGCTTAATGCCGTTACGATCTGCCCCCGCCATCGCTGGTGTTGTTTTCTGGGCGGGGCGGTTTACAGCAGCCCGCGCGCCTTTACCTCGAGATACTGGCTTACCGCCTGCACGCCGATCTCTTCTGCGGAGGCCTCCACGATCAGCACACCTTGCCGTTCCAGATGGGCGATCGTCTCGCGCCTGCGCTCCGCCATCTCCGTGGCTGCCGCGGCGTGAAACATGGCCGCGCGGTCGGCGGGTAGATCCCCCGCAAGGGCACCGAGCTCCGGATGCTTCAGCAGCACCAGGACCACCACGTGCCGTCGCGCGAGCTCCGCGGCTGCCGTGACCAGCGCGGGACGTCCGGCTGTGTCGGCCAGCTCTGCGATCCACACAAATAACCCGCGCCGCCGCTGCAGCTGCTTCAACCGTGCCACGGCCAGCAGCGCATCGCTCTCGGCGGGGTCGCTCTCGGTCGCGCTGAGTAGGTCGATCAACAGCCGCAGGTGGTTCGGTCCCGCACCGGGAGGCAGCACCTGTTGGATCGTCGTGCCATAGGCCAGCATGCCGAACTTATCGCCGCTCCCGCCCACGATCTGTGCCAGCATGGTCGTTGCCGTCGTGGCCTGGTCCAGCTGCGTCACCGTAAGCCGGTGAGCTTCGTCGCGCTCGGCGTCGGTCTCGCCGACGAACGCCGAGCCGTCCTTCCGCCTGAGCTCGAAGGCAGTTCGGGAAAGCCGCCCTGCATCGAGCACCGCCCACACCTGCTGGCTGCGCTCGGCCATGAACTGCCGGGTGACCACCTTGCCGCGCCGCGCCGTGGCGGTCCAGCTCACGGCGCGCAGCTCGTCGCCGGGCTGGTACTCGCGCAGGGACTCGAACTCGCGCCCACCGCCGCGCAGGCGTTGCTGCCGGCGCTGCCGCTCCATCTGCCGCGCCCGTATCAGAAAGAACTCGTTGTCCCCGCGGCGCACCTCATGCGCCGGATACACACGCACGCGCTGCCCGGCATCT
>CAXTGE010000068.1:11467-15743 GCA_964243645.1 uncultured Acidobacteriaceae bacterium
CCCCCCCTCCGCTTCGCTGGTCACCGCCAACTCAATGCGCGTGGGGAGGCCGAGCTGGGGCGAATCCAGAAACGTCCGGCGCACGGTCAGTTGCCGCGGCCGCGGCAGACGCCACATGTCCCACAGCGCCAGGGAGAGCACCAACGCATCCCATCCCGCCATGAACCATACCGCTCGCGGATGCCAGAAGGCCGGTAGCGCCAGGAGCAGACCGGCCACGATCAGCCACAGGGCCCGTGCCGTCAGGCCGAAGCCCAGCCACCGCCCCGTCCGCCCGAGAGCTCGCGCGCGGCCGCTTGCGGGCGGTGGGATCAAGGTTTGCAAGCTGTCCTCGCCACCGCGCCGGCCGCCCCCGCGTGCGAAGGGCGCATCCAAGGGAGCAGCGATCGCACGCAGATTGACTTAGCCGGAAGGCTCCCCTGCATGAAGGCTCTCTGCCGCACACTCTCCACCGCGATCCTCGTCCGCGTCGCAACGTCTGCGCACGCCTGCACCGTTTGTGGCTCGTCAGATGGGAAAGCCCTTCGCGCGGGCCTCTTTGACGGCCACTTCCTGCATACGTCGATGCTGGTCCTGGCCCCTGTGCCTGTTTTGATCGCCGCTGTAGCGGCTTTACATCTTGCGCTGCCCGAGCCCCAGCCGGAACGACAGGCTACTAACCCGATTGCGTCCCTCGAAGGGGCTGCCGCGTGACTACCAAGCCAACCATCCGTCCGCTCGTCGTCGCCGGCACCGTGATCGGCATCGGCATGGGCGGCTTTGTGGATGGCATCCTGTTTCACCAGATCCTGCAGCTGCACAACATGCTCTCCAACCGCGTGCCGCGCATCTCGCTGGTCAACGAACAGATCAATATGGTATGGGACGGCTTCTTTCATGCCTTCACCTGGACCAGTGTCGCGGTCGGCATCTTTCTGCTGTGGCGTGCCATCAAGCGCCCGGACGTGCTGCTCTCGGACAGGGCGTTGCTGGGGGCGATCCTGTTCGGTTTCGGCCTCTTCAATGTTGTGGAAGGCACCATCGATCACGAGATCCTGCAGCTGCATCACGTGTACCAGAACGGCAACCACCTGCTGTGGGACATGGTCTTTCTGGCCGCGGGCGTGCTGTTGATGATCGTCGGCTGGCTGACGCTGCAGCAGGGCTCTCGCGAAGCCGTCGAGACGGCGTCGCTTAGCCGTTAGCTCCGTTGCCTGGGCTCCAAGAGGGACCACCGTCACTTGGGCACCGGGATCGCCTGCAGTACCTCCCGCACCACGCGGTCCGGATCCAGGCCTTCGAGCTCCGCCTCAGGCCGCAGCACCAGCCTGTGCCGTAAGACAGGGATCGCCGCCTGTTTCACATCGTCCGGCACGGCGTAGTCGCGGCCCTCGCGTGCCGCCAGAGCCTTGGCCACCAGCAGCAGGGAGGTGCTCGCGCGCGGACTGGCCCCAAGCGAGATCGCCGGCCACTCCCGCGTACGCCGCACCGTGCTCAGGATGTAATCAAAGATGGCGGGCTCCACGCGGACACCGCGAATCTCCTGCCGCGCCTGCGCCAGCATATCGATCGGCACGCTTTCCAGGGGACTCTCCGCGAGACCCTGCGGCTCTCCCGCGGAGTGGTGCCGCTCTAGAATGACGCGCTCCTCCGCCGCCGTCGGGTAGCCGATGCTGATCTTCAGCAGAAAGCGATCCAGCTGCGCCTCGGGCAGCGGGTAGGTCCCTTCGAACTCCACCGGATTCTGCGTTGCAAAGACCGTGAAGAAGCCGTCCAGTACGTGTCGCTCGCCATCGGCGGTCACCTGGCGCTCCTCCATGGACTCCAGCAGCGCGGCCTGGGTGCGCGGGGGCATGCGGTTGATCTCGTCGCTCAGCAGAAACTGCGTAAAGACCGGCCCGGGGTGAAAGCGGAACTCGGCCGGGCGGTCCCCAAACCCCGGCGTAAAGACCGTGGTGCCCAGGATGTCCGCCGGCATCATGTCCGGCGTGCCCTGAACGCGGCGGAAGTCCAGCCCGAGAAAGCGGGCCAGGGTTTTAACCGTCAGCGTCTTGGCCACGCCGGGAACGCCCTCGATCAAGGCATGGCCACCACAAAGGATCGTCGCCAGCGCCTGCGAGACGGCCTCTTCCTGCCCTGCGATAATCCGCCCGATCTCCGCCGCACCACGGCGAAACAGCTCCTCCGCCGCGCTTACGCCCAAACCTGTCGCCACTCCGTCGTCCATGCCACGCTCCATCGAATTCCCAGCTCCACCCCGCCTAGTATGTCGCTCGTACCCGGCGACACCATACATCGCTCTACCGTCAGTTCCCACTTGTATCAGGCTGGGCCGGCCCCATCGGGTGTGCTGCCCGTCGCACCCGTGCGACATCCTCCCCCAGGGCACGCACCAGCTTCAGCGCACCTCCCGGTCTCAGGTTCTCCTCGGCCGCCCCCGCTGCCTGCTCCAGGTGCTCGCCCAGACTCCGCCACACGCCGCCAAAACGTGCCTCGAGTGCCGCAACGGCAGCGTGGGGCCCGGCCCCCACGGTTCGTTGCGGCAGCCCTGCCTCGCGTACCAGGACGAACTCCAGCCGGCGTCGCGCCGCCTCCGTGGCGGCTCCCGTGGCGCCGGCTTTCGCATACAGATCGCCCATGCTTACGGCAAACTCCACGGGGGACGAGCGCGGTACGCCGATCGGCAGACGGATCGGTCCGCGCCGCCGACTGAAGGAGAACACCAGCAGCCCAAAGACGACTCCTGCCTGGCCCAGCATCCACCAGAGGGGCAGCCCCCGCGCGGCGCTCCACTGCGAGCGCACGGCCCCCTGCAGCGATTCGTCGAACAGCACGCGCCGCCCTTCGCCGAGGCTCGCCAGCAGCAATCGCAGATCGGCATCGTTGCGCAGCTCGGCATTCGTCAGGGGGCCGGCGGAGCTCCACCAGACGGCCTCGCCCTCCCCCACGGGCAGGCGTACGACCACGGCATCGGGTCCGCAACGCTGCTCCACGTAGACGTCCGGCGTCTCCTCGCCCCACCGCACGACGTCGTCCATCTCCACCTCGCCTGCGCGTGCCAGGCGTCCGGCGCCCTCCGGCTCCGAGTAGCAAAGGTCCCGCACGCGGCGGCTTCCCTTCACCGATCCGCCCGGCAGCAGCGCCGCACCCGCCGCACCGGTGACCAGCGCCCGGCCGCCCCGTTCTAGAAAGTTCTTCAGGGCCGCGGCCAGCCTGCCCTTTTCCAGCGCCGTATAAGCCGGCTCTGCCAGCACCAGCGTTGTGCCGGGCGCATCGACCGAGGCCAGATCCTCCAACGGCTGATCCCACCGCATCACGGGCCGCCCCATGCTCTCGAGCATCAGATAGGCCGCCTTGGCACCGCCCTTGGCGGTGTTGTAGGTGGAAGGCCGCCCGTCGTTGTTCGCCGTCGCCGGCGCGATCACCCCCACGGCGACAATCACCGTCAGCACGGCCCCGCCCAGCCAAAGCATCAGCCGTTTGTCCAGATTCCTGCTCCCCCTGCCGAGTTCGGACGCGGCGAAGGCCATCAAGCTCCTCCCGTGGCGGCCAGCGGTGTCCGCGTCTCGAAGCTTTGCGGCCCACGCTCCGGCCTCCCGGCCTCCAGTGCACGGTAGCCTTCCAGTGCCGTCCGGTACTGGCTCTCCCCCGCCTCCGCATGGCCGTACCAGACGCGCTCGAACTGACGGGTCAGCTCGCGGAGCAGGAGCTGCGCTTCGGAGCCCGGCCGCAACAGGCCCAGGTACTCCCGCGGCGTCCGCGTGGCGTTGGGCTTCCAGGCGCGCCGGCCCTCCAGCAGGGAGATGGCGGCCCAATACAGGCAATGCACGGCCTCCCGCCAGTCTCGAGCGGCGGCCTGCTCTTCGGCCAGCCGCGCCCACTCGGCCGGGTCCCGCTCCCCGCGCCCGGCCAGCGATGCCCCCTCGCTCAGCGACAGGCGCAACGCCCCCCGCGCCAGGCTCCCCCGCACGAACCACAGCAGGCCGGCGGCTGCGAGTCCGAAGCAGCCCCACTCGACCAACGGCGCCAGCCACGGTGCCCTCTGCCCCAGGCGACCCATGCCCGTGAACAGGCGCAGGATGGCGTCCTGGAGCCTGGCCAGCTGCCGATCCAGCCAGCCCGGCCCCTCAACGGCGGCCCGAAACTCGTCCCGTGCCAGCGCGGCGTTCGCGGCGGCACGCGCTTTGCCGAACGCGGCAGGCGCTTCCCTGGCCCGACCCCCGCCGCCGGCCTCGGCCTCGAGCGTCGTCAGGTGCCGGGTGACCGCCTGCATCGCGTTGGCGCGATCCCCGGAAGA
>CAXTGE010000069.1:0-7995 GCA_964243645.1 uncultured Acidobacteriaceae bacterium
TTCTGCCCATACTCCACAGGCTGCCCTGGCTTGCCATAGATCTTCACGACCTCGCCCGACGCGTCGCTTTCGATCTCGTTCATGATTTTCATCGCTTCCACGATGCACATCACCTTGCCGATCGCGACCCGGTCACCCACCTTCAGGAACGGATCCGCTCCGGGGGAGGCGGCGTCATAAAAGGTGCCGACCAGCGGCGACTTCACGATGTGCAGTCCCGCATCTTCATCGACAGGCCCCACCGCCGCGGCGGCAGCCGCGGGCTCCGCTCCTGCACCGGGCGTGGCCTCCGCAGGAGCCGCTGCGACAGGCGCAACAGGCGCGCCGGCCGACATAAAGCGTGCCAGCTGCGTGTAATCGAAGCCGGCGGGCACCACGGCAGGAACGGAAGCCGGGGCCGCTGACGCAAAGGTCAGGCGCACCTTCAGCTCCGGTCGCTCCATATCGAACTCCGCCACACCGCTGGCCTTTAAAAACTCCACCAGTTCCCGGAGTTCCTTCAAATCCCCTTCGCCCATTCGCTCCTGCTCCAAACTGTTACAACTCCATCCAGATCTTCGGACTGGCAGCGGTTAACACCTCGCCACCCGCCTCCGTCACCAGCACCATATCTTCGATGCGCACACCGAACTCCTCCGGCAGATACACGCCCGGCTCCACCGTGACCACCATGCCGGGCTCCAGCACCTGCTCCACGCCCGCGGCGATTCTTGGCCCCTCATGAATCTCCAGTCCCACGCCGTGCCCGGTGGAGTGGGAGAACCACTTGCCCAGCCTGGCGCGTGTCAGCACCCCGCGAGCAGCCTCATCCACCGCAGCACAGGACACACCTGGGCCGACGGCAGCGACCGCCGCCTCCTGCGCTTCCAGCACCGAATGATACACGTCCCGTTCCCGCTGGCTTGCCCGCCCCAGGTGCACCGTGCGCGTCATGTCCGAGCAATACCCCTCCAGCACCACGCCAAAGTCGAGGGTCACAAAGCCGCGCCGGGGCAGCTTTTGCGCGGTCGCTCGGCCGTGCGGCAGCGCACTGCGCTTGCCGCTCGCCACGATGGTCTCAAAGCTCATCGCCTCGGCCCCACTGCGACGAGCCGCATATTCCAGCTCCAGCGCCACGCCCAGCTCGGTGTTGCCGGGCGTGAGGTGCTCCAGCACGCCTTCAAACAGCGTGCAGCCCAGGTCGGCCGCCCGACGCATCCGCGCGGCCTCCTCCAGCCCTTTTACCTCACGCAAGCGGCTGACGAGGCCCTCGGTCCCCAGGAAAAAACCACGTTTCACCACGCCCTTGGGCAGGGCCTTGCGCATGGAGTCCAGCGCCGCCACGGTCGTCTGACGCGCGTCAAAGGCACAGCGCGTCGCGCCCCGCGCCACCAGCCACTCAATCGCCAGGGAGACTGCCGACCGTTTCTCCTTCACGAACACCCGCATCTCCGGCGCCTCGGCCTTGGCCTGCTGGGTATATCGGCCGTCGGTGAACAACGCAGCACGACCACCTCGCAACGCAACAGCTCCACTGGACCCCGTGAACCCGCTCAACCAGCGAACATCCGGACCGGAGGTCACCAGGCAGGCGTCGGCGCCGGCCTCGGTCGCGGCCCGCATGGCCTGCTTACGTCGTTCCCCTGGGAGCATCCCACCATCATATCGAGGTTTTCCCGGGTTCCACTCCGGTCCCGTCAAGGAGCCGAAACGACACCGGACGGCCATTCCCGTATTCCCCTCGTCCCCTCGCCCGGTAGAATGGACTATGCCCGTCGCCCAGCTTGCATCCGAGCGCGCTAGAGTCACGTTTCCGCCAGCCGACTTCACGCGTCGTGCATTCCTTACCGGTGCCGGGGCCGCCGTCGTCGGTGTAGGCCTCTATGCCGGCACCTACGGCCGGCACCAGATCGAGGTCACGCATCGCACCTTCGCGATTCGCGACCTGCCTGACGCCTTTGTCGGCATGCGCCTGGCGCAGATCTCCGATCTCCACCTCGAGGAGTTCACCGAGCCCAGCTACCTCGAAGAGGTCGTCCGGCAGGTCAATGCGCTCCGGCCCGAGATGGTGCTTCTCACCGGGGACTTCATCAGCCGCGGTCCTGGTCCCCGCAGCGTCGGTATCCGCGCCGCCGGGCTCGCCGCGGAGATCCTCTCCGGCCTGACAGCGCCGCAGCGCGTGGCGATCCTCGGCAATCATGATGTCGGCGTGGACGCCGATGTGGTCATCCATGAGCTCGAAAGCCACCGGACACCCGTGCTCGTGGACAGCTACATCCCCCTCGAACGCAAGAACCAGCGCCTTTACATCGCCGGCTCCGACGACGCGGGTACGCGCACCCCGGACCCCAATCTCGCCATTCCCAAAGAGCCGCGCGCCCCGGTGATCTACCTTGTTCACGAGCCCGATTACATCGACATCTTCCAGCACCATCCGCGCTTCCCGCTCGTCGACCTCATGCTCTCCGGCCACACCCACGGCGGCCAGCTCCGCCTGCCGCTGATCGGCCCCCTGGTGCTCCCACCGATGGGCAAAAAGTACGTGGAAGGACACTTTCAGATCGGCCACATGCAGCTCTATGTCAATCGAGGGATCGGCACTGTGGGCCTCCCGTTACGCCTGAACTGCCCCTCCGAGATCACCGGCATCACGCTGGTCCGCGCCTGAGCGGATCGTTCCGTAATCGTCGGGTGTCGCGAGAAAGCTCCCATCAGTGAGAGCCTGCGACGAACCAGCTCCGGCAGTTCACCGCGATGGATAAATGCCGTACGATCAGCAATGAGCCTCCGGCGGAGGCTGGATATCCGTACACCTTCACAGCAACCTCGGAGCTGAGGATGTGTTTAACGGGTTGCCGTCTGTTAGCGTAGGCTCGGCAGCGGAATAGATAAGGTGACTGGCATGGAAGAAAGTGTTCAAGACCGGGTTCTTCGTGTGATTGCGGTCAAGCAGCGCCTGTCCCCTGAAGCGGTGACGCCGGACAGTACCTTTGAAGAACTGGGCATCGACTCGCTCGACCGACTCAATCTCCTGTTCGATCTGGAAGGCGAGTTCGACGTGCAGATCGATGACGAAGAGGCCAAAAAGGTCACGAACATGCGCGAGATGATCGCCGGCATACAGCATCTGCTGGATGCCGGGGGAAAGCCGGACGCGAAACAGCAGGGTGCCGGCGCCCAGTGAACCAGCGCGTCGTGATCTCCGGCATGGGCGTCATCAGCGCCCTGGGCGCAGAGCAACAGCAGTTCTGGGACGCCCTGACCTCGGCGTCTTCCGGCATTCGCCAGATCACCTGCCTGGACCCCTCCCAGTTGCGTTTTCAGAACGCCGCGGAGGTGACCGGCTACAACCCGGAGCAGGCGTTCTCCTCAAAGGAACTGGCGTTCCTCGACCGCTTCGCCCAGTTCGCGCTGCTCTCGGCGGATGAGGCGCTGCGGCAAGCGGGCGTGGTCTGGACCGATGCCCTGCGGGAGCGCACCGCGATCGTCACCGGTTCCTGCCTCGGCGGCCGCGGAGCCGAAGAGGCCGGCTACTGGGAGCTGTTTCACCATAACCGCACGCGCGTCCACCCGCTGACGATCCCGCTCAGCATGAGCAACGCCGGCGCAAGCCATATCTCGATGCGCTACGGCGTGCAGGGCCCGGCCTATACCGTCTCGACCGCCTGCGCCTCCTCGGGTCACGCCATTGGGCAGGCCTTTTGGATGGTTCGTTCCGGGGTGGCGCCCATGGCCATCACCGGCGGCAGCGAGGCCCCGTTGTTTCTGGGCGGCCTTAAGGCCTGGGAGGCCATGCGCGTGGTCAGCAAGGACACCTGCCGGCCCTTCTCCGCCGACCGCTCCGGCCTGGTGCTCGGCGAGGGTGGTGCCATGCTCGTGCTGGAGCCGCTGGAGGCCGCGCTGGCGCGTGGCGTACGACCCATCGCGGAGATCGTCGGGTTCGGCATGTCCGCCGACGCCGGCCACATCACCCAGCCGGCCCCTGACGGCGCAGCGCGCGCCATGCGTCATGCCATCGGAGATGCCGGCCTGGCTCCCGAGCAGATCGGCTACATCAACGCGCACGGCACGGCCACGCTGGCCAACGATCGCAGCGAGACTGCCGCGATTCGCAGCGTCTTCGGCACCCTCGCCGACAAGCTGCAGGTAAGCTCTACAAAATCCATGCACGGCCACGCCCTCGGTGCTGCCGGTGCGGTGGAAGCCGTTGCTTGTGCCCTGAGCCTTCGCCACGGCATCCTTCCCCCTACGGTGAACTTCACCACGACCGACCCCGAGTGTGATTTGGACGTGATTCCCAACCAGGCCAGGACGTGTTCCGTGGAGGCTTGCCTCTCCAACTCCTTCGCCTTCGGCGGCCTGAACGCTGTACTGGCCTTCAAGGCCTATCCGTAGGAGTCGGTAGGAGCTACCGCGGACGGCGAAGCCACTCCACCGACCGACGCAGGCCCTCTTCCATACTGATCGCCGCCTGGAAGCCGAAGTCTCGGCGTGCCGCCTCGATGGGGAACTCCCCATCCCGCGCCAGCAGGTACACCGCGTGACGCGTCAGCAGGGGCTTGCCAGGTAGACGGAGAAAGCGGTGCGGGGCTTCCATCGCGCCGGCGAGTGCCATCGCACTTCGAAACGAAAGCCGGATCCAGGGAGGCTTCGTGCCCAGCCGCTCCGCAAACATCGTCAGGTACTGCCTCCAGCTCGCGCCCGTGCCATCGACCAGGTTGTAGGCCTTCCCTACCGTGTTCTGGCTTGTAGCCGCATCGATCATCGCCTGCGCAACGTTGTCCACGTACATAAATCCGCCCGGAGCGGCCCCGTCATCGATCACCGCCATGAGGCGCTGGCGCAGCAGACCGGCAATGTCGGTCGTGAAGTCTTTCCCACGCGGACCGTAGATCGTTCCCGGCCGCACGATCGTCGCCTTCAAACCACCATCCCGCATCGCCGCCCAGACCAGGCGGTCGCCCTGTAGCTTGGTCTGGTTGTAGGGCAGAGCCGTCTCCACCAGGGGTCCATCCTCGCGGCACGGCACCTTCGGATAGCCGTACACATCGGTCGTGCTGACGTGCAGGAAGCGCTGCAGATCCGGCTCGCTCTTCGCAGCCGCCAGCAGATTCCGGGTGCCGGTGACGTTTGCCTCGACATACGTCCTGAGCGGTGCCCAGTCCGTCGAACAGGCCGCGCAGTGAAAGATGTGGGTGCACCCTCGGACTGCCCGCTGCAGCGAAGCCTCGTCCCGCAGATCCCCTTCGGCCACACGGACCGCCACGCCACGCAGATGGCGCAGGTCGGCTGTCGGCCGAGCCAGGACCGTGACCTCGTCGCCACGCGCCACCAGCATCTCGGCGAGGCGCCCACCCAGAAAACCGCTGGCACCGGTGACGACCGCTCGCACGGGCTAACCCTGCGCGATCTTGCGGAAAACTTCCAGCACAAAGCCGAGCTGGTCCAGCGTATGGGCCGCGGTAACGCACAGCCTTAACCTGGCTTGGCCCTGGGCCACCGCAGGAAACATGACAGGCGCGGCAATGATCCCGTAGTTCCGGAGCTTGCGCGCAAAGAGCGCCGTGGTGGCCTCGTCCTTCAGAATCACCGGGATCACCGCCGTCTCGGACAGGCCCGTGTCATAGCCCAGCTCCTGCAGCCCAGCGCGGAGAAAATCTCCGTTCCGCTTGATCACCGCGACGCGCTCCGGCTCTTTCTTCAGAATGGCCAGTCCCGTCCGTATCGCCGCCACGGAGGAAGGAGCCATAGCCGCGGAGAAGATGTACGGGGACGAGGCGTGCTGCAGAAAAATTGCCACCTCCTGCGACACCGCGACGAACCCCCCGCTGGAGGGGATCGATTTGGCCAGCGAACCCGTCCAGATATCGACATCGTCGGTCGCGATCCCGAAATGCTCATCGGTGCCGCGGCCGGTGGCGCCCAGCACCCCGGACGCATGCGCCTCATCCATGAGCAGGAAGCAGCCGAACTCTTTCTTCAGCGCGATCAGGTCCGGCAGGCAACAGATGTCGCCGTCCATCGAGAAAACACCATCCGACACCAGCACGGTGCGGTTGGCCGTCGTGGGCTTCTGCAGCTCGTCCCTTGCCGATTGTGGATCGTTATGGCGGAAGCGCTGCAGCTGCACCCCCGCCATGCGACAGGCGTCCAGAAGGCTGCGGTGACACAGCTCATCGACGAGGATGCGATCCGAAGGCCCAAAAAGTCCGTAGATCACGGCCAGGTTGGCCATATACCCGGAGCTCACGGTCAATGCGTCTTGGGTACCCTTAAACGTCGCAAGCTCCGCTTCCATGTGCCGATGCACGTCCAGCGTGCCGGTGAGCAGCCGCGCCCCGCTGGTGCTGGTGCCGTACCGATGGATGGCCTCCGTCGCTGCCCGGTCGATCCTCGGGTCGCCGATCAGGCCCAGATAGTCGTAGGACGACATCATCAGCATCTGGTGCCCGTCGGCAGTCACACAGGGCCCGGCTTTTGCCTCAAGCGGCATATGAAACGGGTAGGCATCGGAGGCTACGGCAAGAGCGGTTCCTTCAAAGATTCTCCTGGCGCGAGCGTCCAGCAGGCCCGTCTTCTTGAAGTTCCACGTCGTATGATCCGCGAAATACTCGCCAAACATCTCTCCAGAGGACGACGGGAAGCCATCTCTGAGTTCCTGCGCTTCGCTGGTTTCAACTGAAGATAAGGGCATATAGCCTATGATGCTAGCTGATAGATGGGTCAATCGTCATGCCCATGCGCTCGGAACGGCCACGCCCCAGCTGGAAGCAGCCAACTTCTATGCCACTTTTACAGCATGGTCAAGGTGCCCGTAGCAGCACGGCGAAGCCCAGGGCCCTCCCGGCAGCCACGGGGGTACGCTGAGGGGCTGCCTTCTCCTGTTCTTCTGAGGTGCCCTTTGTCATCCCTTGCGCTGCGTCTCGCCTCCGCTTTGCTCCTGGTCGCCTGCGCCGGGGGCTTCCCAGCCGCCTCCCCGGCCCAGCAGGGGCGCTCCCCTGCGGCTCTGAGCCCCACACCACCCATGGGCTGGAATAGTTGGAACCACTTTGCGGGCAAGGTCTCCGACAAGACGATCCGCGAAGCCGCCGATGCCCTCGTCACCTCCGGCATGCGGGACGCCGGCTACCTCTACGTCAATATCGACGACACCTGGGAAGGCAAGCGCGACGCCGCGGGCGTCATCCAACCCAATGACAAGTTCCCGGACATGAAAGCGCTGGCGGACTACGTTCATAGCCGCGGCCTCAAGCTGGGTATCTATTCGTCACCCGGCGACAAGACCTGTGCCGGCTTTGAAGGCTCGCTCGGCCACGAGCAGCAGGATGCCGACACCTACGCGCAATGGGGTATCGACTTCCTCAAATATGACTTCTGCTCCTACACCGGGCTTCTCAAGGCGCGCTCCGGCGACGATCACGAGAAAGCCCGCGTCATGATGGAAGAGGTCTACCGCACCATGCACGACGCCCTGGTCCACACCGGCCGTCCGATTGTGTTCTCGCTCTCCCACAGCGGCTGGGAGGCCGTTTGGCGCTGGGGTGCCTCTGTCGGCGGCAACGCCTGGCGCACCACTGGCGACATCGCAGATAACTACGCCTCGATGGCCGGGATCGGCTTCGAGCAGGCCGGTCTCAGCCCCTTCGCCGGCCCCGGCCACTGGAACGATCCGGACATGCTGGAGGTCGGCAACGGCGGCATGAATGGGGCGGAGTACCGGACCCACATGAGTCTCTGGTCCATGCTGTGCGCGCCCCTGCTCGCCGGCAACGACCTCTCCAATATGACCGCCGAAACCCGCAGCATTCTCCTCAATCGCGAGGTCATCGCGCTCGATCAGGACCCTGCCGGGCGCCAGGGCGATCGCGTCTACACCGAAGGGCCACTGGAGGTGTGGAGCAAACCGCTTGCCGATGGCAGCCTGGCCGTGGCCGTCTTCAATCGCTGGACCATGCCTCTGGCGCTCGACGTACCCTTGACCCGTCTCGGCTTCGGCGCGGACGAGAGCCTGCATGC
>CAXTGE010000069.1:8095-9633 GCA_964243645.1 uncultured Acidobacteriaceae bacterium
GGCACCGCAACGCGCACGCCGCTCTTCTCATCCATCCATCCGTCCAGCAGGCTCTTGCGGAAGCGCCATCGATTCCCCAATTTGAACGCCGGCACAAAACCCTCGGACGCGTAGCGGTACAGCGTGTCGCCGCTGATACCCAGGTACTCGGCTGCCTGCCGAATGTCCATCACTTCGCGCGTCGCTGCCTGACCATTTGCTGATGCGGCCATTGTGTTCCTCCGCGCCAAGGGGCGCTTTCTCCCGGAATTTGACCGGTGCACCACTCCTTCTACCCGGTTCCGTCCCCTGAAACAAGCACAATCTCCTGCTTTTGCCCTCCCTTCGCCTGCTCGTGTCCCATTCTGGTCATCATCAGGATCGACAACCTACCAGTTCTACTCGCCGAAGGTATCGGCCATGGCCCCCCTGGTCTCCCGGCTCGCTCCCGCTTCGGCTCGCTCGGCTTGCTGCCACCACCGGGACTCCGACGCCTCCCCGGAGATCACCTCCGTGGGCTCGCCGGGAACCGGCAGCCACAAAGGCCATCCCTCCCCTTGCGCAATCGTGCGCAGGCGCTCAACCGGCTCGCGCCACGCGTGCAGCGCCAGGTTGAACAGCCCCCAATGGATCGGAAACAGGGGACCCGCCTTCGCCGGTCCGCCCATCTGCCGGTACGCCTCCGCGGCGCCATCCGGCCCCAGGTGAATCGACGCCCAGAGCGGGTGATACGCCCCGATCTCCAGCATGGTCAGATCGAACCCGTCGTACGCCGAGGCAATCTCTCGAAAGCCCGGCCACATCCCCGAATCCGCCCCGTAGTACACCCGATGCCGCGGCCCTTCAAAGACAAACGAACTCCACAGCGTCGTGTTGCGGTCCCATGGCGTGCGTCCGGAGAAATGCCGTGCCGGCCAGGCAGTCACGCGCACATCCTGCCCAACCTCCGCCCCGGCAATCTCGGTGCCCTGCGTCCAGTCGAGCTCCTGGATACGGTCAGCGGCCACACCGAACGCCCGAAGCCGTTTGCCTACCCCCAGCGAGGTGATCCACTTTGCCTTCGCTGTCGCATGCAGGCGGCTCAACCGCTCCACCGTCTTTGCCCCAAGGTGATCGTAGTGATCGTGAGAGATCAGCAACGCGTCCAGCGCGGGCAGGTCCTCCAGCCGCAGGGTCGGCGGGAAAAACCGCTTAGGCCCCATCCAGTGGAGCGGGCTCGCCCGCGGCTCCCACACCGGATCCACCAGGATGCGCACTCCATCGATCTCCACCAGCGACGCAGAGTGCCCAAACCACGTAACACGCAGGCCACTCGCCGGTGCCGTTCCGTACACGCTCGCATCGGTTTCAAACGGTCCCAGCAAGGTCTTGGGCTCACGCTCCGCCCTGTCGCGCAGATACAGCGGCAACACCTTGAACACCACACCCAACCCACCAATGGCTGTGGGAACCGGACTTTGGAACTTGTTACCTTGCTTCTCCGCGCGCTTGGACAGGGACATGCACTTTTGGATGCCCGGCTGGCTCCGCCGTCGCGCGGAAACAAACAACCCCGCCAG
>CAXTGE010000069.1:9733-11128 GCA_964243645.1 uncultured Acidobacteriaceae bacterium
CCTGTCCGTTCGCCTCGTTCCCGCCCTGCTCTCTGCACTCGCCGTCCCGGCGCTTGTCGCGCAAACGCCCGATCCTCTTCCCGACGCACCCAGCGCCACCGCCCACACCGTCGCCGCCGCCACGCCCACCGGGCCGACAGTCCTTTTTGATACAACGGTGGGCCGCCTCACCTGCCGGCTCTTCGACGTGGAAGCACCGCAAACCAGCGCCAACTTCGTCGGTCTCGCCACCGGCACCAAGCCCTGGACCGACCCCGCGACGCACGCGCAGGTCACCGGCAAACCCTTCTACAACGGCACCCAGTTTCACCGCGTCATCCCCGGCTTCATGATCCAGGGCGGCGACCCGCTCGGCACCGGTATGGGCGACGCGGGCTACTACATCCCCGATGAGATCGTCCCGTCGCTGCGCTTCGACATCCCCGGACGCCTCGCCATGGCCAACTCCGGACCGGACACCAACAGCTCCCAGTTCTTTATCACCGAGCTGCCCAAGGCCGAGCTCAACGGCCACTACACCATCTTCGGCCAATGCGACGCCCACTCCGTCCTGCTCGTCGCCTCTATCGCACGGGTGGAACGCAACCCCGACGACAAGCCCTTCACCCCCGTCACGGTGAACAGGGTCACCATCCTGCAGCCCGGCCAACCCCTTCCACCCGAGCCGCCGATAACCCCTACCGCTCCGGCAACAGCACCACCGCCCATCTCGTCCCCAAACCAGCCCAACCCTAGCCACTAGCTCTCCCGGCCAAGGCTCCTGACACTCACCTTTATCGTCACGAACAACGAACAACCCTCTATTTCACGAGCTCTTCCCCACGAACTCCAGGGCATCCCCGGACCGGCACGCATCCAACCAACCCGTAGCACCACAACGCAAGGAGAACGCATGCCAACCACCGCAGTCTTCAAGACCTCTGAGGGTACCTTCAAAGCCCGTCTCTTCGAACAGGAGGCCCCCGAGACCGTCAAGAATTTCATCGGCCTCGCCGAAGGCACCAAGGAATGGAACTCCCGCTCCAAAAAGGGCGACAAACTCTACGACGGCACCATCTTTCACCGCGTCATCCCGAACTTCATGATCCAGGCCGGCGACCCCGAAGGCACCGGCATGGGCGGCCCCGGGTACAAGTTCGCCGACGAGACCAAGGGCAGCCCCCACCACTTCAAGGCACCCGGCAAGCTCGCCATGGCCAACGCCGGTCCCAACACCAACGGCTCACAGTTCTTCGTCACCGTCACCGACACCAGCTGGCTCACCGGCAAGCACACGATCTTCGGTGAGGTCACCGAGGGCTATGACATCGTCGAGAAGATCAGCAAAGTTCCCACCGCCGCCGGCGACAAACCCCGCAAGGACGTCGTCCTCGAGTCCGTCACCATCGAGAACAG
>CAXTGE010000069.1:11228-15596 GCA_964243645.1 uncultured Acidobacteriaceae bacterium
CCGGCACCGCCGTGCGCCGCCGCCCCTTGAACCACCGCATGATCGGCAGGTCCAGCGCACGATAGGCCAACTCCCCCGCAAGCACCGACAACCCCACAGAGACCAGCATGCCCGCGGAGATCTCCCAAGGCCAGCCATGCGGCCACTTGATCAGCCATAGACCCACCACCGGCAGCACAAACGTGTGCACCAGGTAAATCGCGTACGACGCGTCGCCCAGCTCGAGCATCCAGCGTGGACTCCACGCTCCCCATCGTGCCTCCAGCGCCACCGCCCCTGTCACCACCGCCAACGCCGGCAGGCCCCACATCGCCCCGCGCCAGTAGCTGGTTCCAGGGGCATCCCAGATCAATAACGGCACAAACCCGACACCGACCAGCGGCAGTCCGGTCCACCACGGCCAACGCCGCACCCGATGCACCGCCGTCCCCAGCAGCATGCCGAACGCGAACTCCCACAGCACCGTGCTCACATAAAACCAGAAGGTGAGCGGGACCGGAAACAGCCAACGCAAAGGCATCCACGGGATCAACAGCAACAGCGGCGCAAGGGCATAGACAGGCCTCCACCGTAACGCCAGAGCTCCCGCAAACAACAGGTAGAACGCGATCTCGAAATTCAATGTCCAGCCCACCACGACCACCGGCTCAAAGCGACGCTCGACACTCAGCCACGGTACAAAGGCATAGCTGGCTAGCACATGGGGCCATCCGCCCAGCCCGTTCAACGCAATCGCCGGCACCAGGAGCAGGACAATCACCTTGGCGGTGGTCACCAGCCAATACATCGGCACGATGCGCTCAAGCCGGCGGGCCAGAAACGTCCGTGCCGGATGCGGCGCCTTACGCAGCGGTGCAGACGAGATCGTCATCACAAAGCCGCTGATGACAAAGAAGATATCCACCCCGGAGCTGCCCGCAATCCAGTTCGGCAGCCACAGGTGGTCGCGCTCCACCAGCATGATGGTGGCATGGTGAGCGACCACCATCAGCGCCGCCAGCATGCGCAAAATCTGGATCAGCCGATACGTGGGTCGAACGGCCATGGGCCCGGTCTGTAACCCGGATCTCACGGCCTGTTCACCACCCACCTGTTCGTTACGCAACGCCAATGACGGTACACAGCTCGCGCACAGCCTCGGCACTCTTGTTCAGCGCCGCCTGTTCTTCGACGGTCAGCTTGATCTGGAGGATCTGCTCCAGGCCCTTCGCGCCCAGCTTGCAAGGCACCCCCACATACAGGCCGCTGATGCCGTACTCGCCCTCGAGATACGCAGCGCAAGGAAGGATCTTCTTCTTGTCCTTCAGAATGGCCTCAACCATCTCCACCGCAGCCGCCGACGGCGCATAGTACGCCGACCCCGTCTTCAGATATTTCACAATCTCCGCGCCACCATTCGCCGTACGTGTCTCCAGCTCCTTCAGGCGCGCCGGCTCGATCAACTCCGTGATCGGGATCCCCGCCACGGTCGAGTAGCGTGACAGCGGCACCATCGTATCGCCGTGACCGCCCAGCACAAACGCCGTCACGTTCTCTACCGACACCTTCAGCTCCTCCGCGATAAACGTCCGAAATCGCGCCGCGTCCAGCACGCCCGCCATACCGATCACGCGCTCGCGCGGCAAGCCGGCCTTCTTGAAGGCCGTCTGCGCCATCGCATCCAGCGGGTTTGATACCACGATCAGAATCGCATTGGGGGATGCTTCGACCGCCTTGCCCACTACCTCGCTCATGATCTTGAAATTCGTGTTCAACAGATCGTCTCGGCTCATCCCGGGCTTGCGCGCAATGCCCGCCGTGATCACCACAATGTCCGAGTCCTTCGTATCCACGTAATCATTGGTGCCGAGAATCGAGCAGTCCCGCTTCTCGATCGGCATGGCCTCCAGCAGGTCCAATCCCTTCCCCTGCGGGACACCCTCCACGACATCAATCAACACAACATCCGCAAGCTCTTTACTTGCAATCCAATGAGCCGCCGTAGCGCCCACATTTCCGGCACCCACAATGGTGACCTTCTTCCGCATGCCTTCTCCTGACCGACGAAAAACCAACCCGTCCATGATAACGCTCGGTCAGGCGTTGCTTTCTCCTTCGATCTACGACAGGAGCTCCATGGCGCGGTACAGAACAGCTCAAAACAAAACGGTCCTCAATTATGTTCCTGCCTCGCGTACCGGACTCGCGACTCGAAACCTCGCCACTTGTCACTGAGCGGAACTCTTCGCCAACAATCTCTTACCTACACGGCAATGTCTTCTCCAGCCGGATTCCACGACGGGGCCTCCGCGTCAGCCTAGCCTCTCCCCGCCATCAGTCCCAGATGCGCTAACCGCGCCAGCACCGACCCGCGCGACCGCTGATGATTGGTCGCCATCATGGTCAGCTTCTGACCCTCCGCGAACTCCTGCGCAATCTGCCGATCCTCCTGCAGGCTCCAACCCGCTCCGGAGCGCGAGGCATCCGTCTTCGCCGTCCGCAGGCCTCCCGCAGCTCCCGGCATGGAACCCGCCTGCCACGACGGCTGGGAACCCACGCGATTTACCGTCCGCCACCGTCCCATCCACGGTGAGCGCCGCAGCCCATCGATGCCAAAGGCCAGCGCCGCTTTCACCTCCGGCGCCGCGGTGAGGCTCTCCTCCGTCAGAGGCTCGTTCGTTTCAGGATCCACTCCCAGTAAAAGAAACCGCAACGTCCTGCGTGCTTCCCAAAAGGCCCGATCGTTCACGTTCTGCTGCATACGGCTCCAGTAGCGAAAGGCGCCCGGCAAGCGGGCGCCCTCAGTATCTCGGATGACGATGCTTTTAGAACATCCCCCAAAGGAGCTGGTTATACACATCGTGATGGAACTGCACCTCGGCCGTCTTCACGATCGACCCCAGCAACCGCGGGCAACGGTCCGCCGACGCCTGCTTCAGATCCGCATAGCGCTGCTTCACATCCGCGCCCAACAGCTCCGTCGTCCACTCCGCGCCACGGAAATCCTCCAGTGCCTTGTAGATGTTGTCCGGCAGATACCGCTCCGCCTGCCGCAGGTTCGCTATGTCGCTCTTTTTGCCGGCCAGCCCGGTTTTGAAGATCGAGTGCAGCACCATATACGGATTCGCGTCCGGTCCTACTGACCGCACCTCCACACGGGCCGACTTCTCATTGCCGATCGGGATACGTACCATCGACCCACGATCCGTGGCCGATGCCTTGATCTGGTTGGGTGCCTCGAAGTGCGGATCCAGCCGCCGGTAGGCATTCACGCTGGCGTTCAGCAACAGGCAGATATCGCTGCCCGCCGTCAAAATCTTGTCGACGAAATCCCACCCAAACGGCGAGATCTTCTCCTCGCCGTTCGGATCCCACATCAGGTTCTTGCCTCCTTTCGTGATCGACACGTTGGTGTGCATACCCGAACCATTTACGCCTGTTACCGGCTTCGGCAGAAAGCTCGCGCTCATGCCCATCAACGTCGCCACCTGGCGGCAGATCAGCTTGTATAACTGGATTTGGTCGGCAGCCGCCACCGCGTCGCCATAGGTGTAGTTGATCTCGAACTGGCTCGGCGCCACCTCGGGATGGTCCTTCTCGTTCTCAAAGCCCATCGCACGCTGCACTTCGGCGCTCGTGTCGATGAACTCCCGCAGCGGATCGCCCGGCAGCGCATGGTAGTAGCCACCCTGGTTGGTGTACGCGAACTTGCCCGAGTCGATGAAATTCCGCTCCGCATCGAGCCCGTCGAACAGGAAGCCTTCGATCTCGTTGGCCGCATTCAACGTGTAACCGTTGGTCTTGTACTGATCCTGCGCAAACGTCTTCAACAGGCCACGCACATCGCCCGAATAAGGCGTGCCATTCTTATCGATCACCTCACCGAAGACAAAACACTTGCCCGCCCCAAAGATGTCGGCCGGCGTCCAGTAGAACGCACTCCAGTCCAGCCCTAGCCGGAGATCGCTCTCGCGCTGCGCCGTGAAGCCGCGAATCGACGATCCATCGAACGTCAGATTGTCATAGCTCTTCACCAGGAACTTTTTGTCGTAGTCCAGCATGTGCAGCCGGCCTTCGAGATCTGAAAACGCCACCGTAACCGCCTTCACGCCCTTTTCGTCGGTCAGGTACTTCAGCCGCTCTTCCTGGAGCTTGCCCGGGTCCACCCGATCTTTGCGCTGCTCTTTAGCCTGGAGATTGCGCTCCTCAAGCTCCTCATACGACAACTCCAGAAAATCCCGGTATTCGCTCGACATGACACTCCTTGCTTTCGGCAGCCTTGCTGCCCAGGTGATGAATCAGGTGGTGAATGACGTTATGCGTTCAGAAATCGAGGGCTCGACGGACACGCCGCCCCACTTAAAAAGTAGCAGAAGATTCACGCAACCC
>CAXTGE010000070.1:0-3342 GCA_964243645.1 uncultured Acidobacteriaceae bacterium
CTCGCTGACCGAGCGCGGTGCCAGCTTCGGCTATAACAACCTCGTCGTCGACTTCCGCTCGCTCCCCACCATGCGTGGGTTCGCGCCGGTCATCTTCGACGGCACCCACTCGGTCCAGACACCCAGCGCGGCAAATGGGGTCTCAGGGGGACAGCCCGAGTTCATCCCCGTGCTGGCGCGTGCCGCCGTTGCGGCGGGTGTGGACGGCATCTTCCTTGAGGTTCACGACGATCCGGCGCAAGCCAAGTCCGACGGGGCGAACGCCTTGCACCTGGATCAGCTGCGCCCGGTGCTCGAAGGCCTGCTCGCGATCCATGCCGCCGTGGCAAGGCAGGCGCACATTTAGAAGATTTCTCCTCAAAGGTGTAGCTGCGGCGTCAGAAACGCAGATTCCCTTCGGGAAGGCCAATCAAATACCGCAACCCGTTTGTTGTCATTCCGCAGCGCAGCGGAAGAATCCGCATCTCGGCAGCCACTACACCTGCAAAGAACAGCACTAATACCCGATGTGATGGAGATAGAGGATCGCGCTGCCCGCCGCCAGGCAGTAGACGCCGAACAGCCACCACCGCCCGCTTTCCAGCCAGGAGCTCAGCCAGCGCAACGCCAGCAGGCCTGCAAAGAAGCTGAGCACCATCCCGATCAGCGATGTCGCAACGCTGGATTGAAGATTGATCGCGACTCCTGAGGCTGTTGCCTCGTGTGAGGCCTTCACAAGGCGGAGCATCTCGCGACCAAGCACAGCAGGCGTGAGAATCACCGCCAGCGCAAACGAGAAACGCTCGGCGCGCTCGCGGTTTGCACCGGTCAGCAGCCCGGTCGAGATCGTCGATCCGGAGCGGGAGAACCCGCGAAAGGGTAGCGCCAGGCCCTGCACCGCACCCATCCATCCGGCTTGACCGAAGGTTACGTTATCACCGGAGCGCGAGGCGGCACGCTCGTACGCGCTGCGGCTCGCCAGTTCCACCTGGCCACGCTCTTTCAGCCCGGCATAGAGAATCAGCAACCCGGCGGCGAGCAGTGCGGTGCCAACAAGGTCCAGGCGCGCGAACAGCTGCTCGATCTCTGCCTTTTCAGCGCCTTTAAAGGCCGTCTTCTCGATAATCTTGATAATGGGAAAGCCGATCACGGCCGTGAGGACGGTAGCCCATACAGCCCGAATCAGAAAGCGCTTGAACGCGTCCGATGTCGCGAAGTACGAACGCTTCCATTGATTCCAGAAGTACACAATGACCGCAAACATCGTGCCTGTGTGCAACATGACCAGCACCAGGGTCATCACGGGGCTGGACGGGTCAAGCCCCATCAGCTTCTCTGCGACAACAACGTGCGCGGAGCTGGATACGGGTAACAATTCGGCGAGACCCTGCACGATGGCCAGGACGAGAATCTTTAGAAGAGGCATGCTCGTTTGATTCTAGCTGTCTCGTGGCTCTGTTTCGCTCTTCTTAAAGGGATGGCGGAAGACGTGAGCCTGGAGTCTACGACAAGAAGCTCGCCTAGAGGCCACCATCGCGCGGCTGGTCCTCATGCAATACCGCGGAGGTGGAATGACTTCGGGTACTGACCTTTGAGTGGGCTGAGGTGACTATCTTCACCAATCCCCGCGACATGTTTCTACGTCATATGAGTAACGTGTATCGATCCGCTCCCATGAACCGGCAATACCTGAAGATTTCTGATGAAGAGCTTGTTGCAGAGTTCGGGAAAGTGCTGAACCTTTTCAGCTCTGCCTTGAAGACTCGTGCCGATGCAGCCTCCTTTTACCGCCTCGTGAACGAAGGTTCAGAGCAAGGGCTTACTTGGCTGGAAGCCGTGGAGAGGGCCGCCGAACAGCGTTCGGGCGTCAGGCCGTAAACCGATCCCCGGGTTTCCAGACAATCTGTTGGCTTTGCCCTAATCTCTCGCGTGAAATCAACTCCATGATCTCTCGGCGTTCTTTGAAGAGACGGCCCTCTTTGTCGGTGACCGCATGCAGCTGGGCGTTCACGACGGCAAGACGGTGGAATAAGGTATCCAGATTGGAAATAGCGACGCGATGTTCCATAACGGATCAGCCCCTTGATCCTGATACGAAGCATCCGCCCACACGGATTTATTTTGGAAGAAAGACATCCACGGGTCGCTCTCGTACGCCAGGCCTTTGAGTTAAAAGCCAGTCAAGTCCTTCTTTCTTCAGCTCGGACCGAATCGAGGGCTCATTCGAAGCCTTGGGTACGTGTGTTGCTCGAGAACGCCACATGCAGGGGATGGCTATCTCCGAGGACGTGTCGTTCCGTCCCCCGGGTTTCAGGCCTCTACACCTTTAGTTCACTGAACATTTCCATTGATTTCGTTGATAAGTGAAGTATCGGAGCACGCCTTGATCGCCGAAAGAGATACTGACTCCGCCCCGGAGGGCTTTCTTACACCTCAGCGAATCATTGCACTGGTAGTGCTTGAAGAGCTTGGACATCTTGCGTCGGTGCTGTTGGTACGCCGCCCCTTACTGCTCTCCAACATCTTTCAGCTGATGCTCGCCTTGACCACCGTTGCTATCTGCCTGCGAGGGAGGCGACGGAGCAAGACCGCTCTAGGGCGCCGCTCCTGGTCCTACATCGCCGGCGGTTTCGGAATCTGGTCCCTCGCGCAAACCTTGTACCTGTATGAGATGTACCGCCCGGCAATCTATCTTGGCCGGGTTCACGTCGACGATGTCCTTTGGTTGCTGGTCGGCCTTCCCTTGCTTCTTGCGGTGAATCCACAACTTGATGACCGCGACGAGGTGCGATGGCTTGACCGGGTACAGATCCTTGTTTTCTTCGGCGCGCTCCATGTACTCGTCTTTGGAAGCTCGAGCGGGCTAAGCACCGCGCATGCGTATGCCATTCAGAATGTCGTGTTGGTAATCTGCTGCATCGTTCGCCTCCCCCTTTGTACCCTCTCGCGGGAGCGCCGGTTCTTTGCACGATTGGTGGCTTTCTTCGGCTCCTACGCAGCCCTCAGTACCTTCGGCGATTGGGCAATATCGAGAGGCTGGCCGATGGGCGGGATCATCGATCTGGTCTGGACCTTGCCCTTTGCCCTGTTCTCGATTCTGATCCTGCGCGATGAACTGTGGGCCGGGACCAGGAAAGAACAGAGCAGTCGCCTGCTCCGTGCCATGGACAGCCTGCACGATCTGAGCATTGCCATCTTGCCTGTCCTGTCCATGGGAACAACAGCTTGGCTGACGAGGCATCACCTGATCATGGGCGGCGCTCTCCTGGCGATCTCTTTTCTCACCTTCTTCTCTCGTATCAGCAAGCGGGAGCGTGCATGGCAGAGAACTCACCGATCGCTGGAGCAAGCGATCCTTCAGGA
>CAXTGE010000070.1:3442-15431 GCA_964243645.1 uncultured Acidobacteriaceae bacterium
GAATCAGCCGACGATATCCTTCGTACAGCTGATCACGCCATGTACAGGGCCAAGCAACTCGGCAGGGATCGTGTTCAGGTCTTCGATCAGTGCTTTCTGAAAGAGATCAGCGCTCGCTGGCAACTGGAAGCCGATCTGCGTCGAGCCATCGATCTTCATGAAATTCATCTCGCGTACCAACCCATTGTGAGTCTGGTGACAGGACAAATCTCCGGATTTGAAGCCCTGGCCCGATGGTTCCATCCAACGAACGGTCAGGTACCGTCGCCTGATTTCATAGGCTTGGCCGAGCAGTCGGGGCTGATCATCCCGCTCGGCGCTCAGCTGTTGGAGCGAGCTTGCCGGCAGGTTGCAGAGTGGAATGCAGCATGGGGCTCCAGCCTTTCGGTGAGCGTCAACTTCTCCCCTCGTCAGCTTTCCGATCCCCATGTGGTTCCGATGGTGCTTGACACATTAGCGCGCACGAAACTCCCGGCTAGGCTCTTAAAGATCGAAATCACGGAGTCAGCTCTCTTCGTGAATGAAGTGACCGCGAGACAGGTACTGTCGGAGATCCACCAACGAGGAATCCAGTTATCGCTGGACGATTTCGGCACAGGGTACTCCTCGCTAAGCTTCCTGCTCAGTCTCCCCGTGCACGAAATCAAGATCGATCGCAGCTTTGTATCCGATCTGTTGCAGGACAAAGATCGCAGCGAGGTGGTCCGCACGGTCATTCAATTAGGTCGGTCCTTGGGAAAGCAGATTGTTGCCGAAGGAGCTGAAACCGAACAGGATCTGCAGGGGCTACTCTCGATGGGTTGTGAACGCGTACAGGGATACATCTTCAGCAAGCCCCAGAGCCCCGCCTGGCTGGCAGATCATCTCTGGGCTCTCAATGATCATATTTCCGAGAGCGTACGTCGATCAAAGGAACTTCCCATGCTGCAGTGCACGACGCACCTCCCTTAGCGAACCCCTCGGTAGATCAGCACCGGTGTGGAGCCAACCTCTTTCCGACTGCCGCCATAGGATCGGGCGATCTCGGACGACTCGATCCTCGACTGCATCCTGGATTCATTCTCGTTCAGCCAGTCCCGTGTCGATGACGGCCATAAGCTCCTGTGAGATGCAAAAGCAGAAAGGCTGCCTTATCTAAGGCAGCCTTTCTGCTTCGGTCGTACATAGATTGGAGCACCGGGTCGGGATTGAACCGACGAATACTGGTTTTGCAGACCAGCGCGTTAGCCACTTCGCCACCGGTGCCCTTCGGGGTGGGGTTGCGCCGGAGCGTCCTCGTCCCAAAAACCCTTTGACCAGGTCTACTGCGGCTGTGAGGTCGTGCGCAGGTATGGCTTGACCGTCTTATATCCGGGAAAAATCCTGTCAGCTTCCTCGTTGGAGACTGCACCGGTGATGATCACGTCGTCGCCCTGCTTCCAGTTCGCCGGCGTCGCCACCTTGTGCTTCGACGTCAGCTGCATGGAATCCAGCACGCGCAGCACCTCGTCGAAGTTCCGCCCCGTCGTCATGGGGTAGGAGAGATGCAGCTTGATGCGCTTATCCGGGCCGACGACAAAGACCGTCCGCACAGGCGCATTGTGAGCGGCGGTGCGACCCCCCTCGACGTCACCGGCATCGCCCGGCAGCATGTCATACAGCTTTGCCACCTTCAGATCGGGATCGCCGATCATGGGATACCGAACGGGCGTACCTCCCACATCCTCGATGTCCTTGGCCCACTTCGTGTGACTTTCGACGGCGTCCAGCGAGAGACCGATCACCTTGGCACCACGCTTGGCAAACTCCACTTCCAGAGTGGCCATCGCTCCCAGCTCGGTCGTGCACACGGGCGTAAAGTCCTTGGGATGTGAGAAGAGCACGGCCCAGCTGTCGCCGATCCATTCGTGGAAGCGGATGGTGCCCTGCGTTGTCTCGGCGGTGAAGTCCGGAGCGATATCGTTGATGCGGAGAGACATCAGATCCCTTTCGTGTTGGCAGAGTCCCTTCGGACTTCGCTGTGGGGCGTCAGCCCCTGCGGTACAGCTGGTTAGATTCGGTTGCCATGCATTGGTCGCTGCCCCACGTGCGAAGACCCACCCGGCATCGGCCTGGGTGGGTCTGGAGTCGCTCTGACGTTTGTTATCGTCTCGATGCGTTCATCCGCTCACCCCGGCCGGGCCGCAGGGACAGCAGCGGCACTCACAGCAGGGGTTCGGGATGGACTGGGCAAAGGGCATCGATTGAATCTGCACCGCCGGGCAGGTTGGCCCTGTGCGGTGAAACCTAAGGTACGGAAGCAACGCAGGGCTGTCAACTCGCGAATGATGACGGTGAGCGCTGGCTAGACTGGAAGCATGCCGATTGAATGGCCCTACACCGTTCTGGACGTCTTTGCCGAGCGCCCCCTGGAGGGCAATCCCCTGGCCGTCTTTCATGACGGCCGAGGGCTGACCGACAGCCAGATGCAGGCGCTCGCGCGCGAAACCAACCTCTCGGAGACCACCTTCGTCCTGCCCTCGGATGATCCCGAGGAGGACCGCAAAAACGGAGTCCGCGTGCGCATCTTCACCGCGCAGGAGGAGCTGCCCTTTGCTGGACATCCCACGCTGGGTACTGCCAGCTGGCTGCGGCTGCACCATCCGGCCTTACGCGACGCGGAGACCGTCACCCTCCGGCTAAAGGTAGGACCCATCCCCGTCCGCTTCGACCTGGCTGACAGCGATCCTGCAGCGGGCCTGTACGGCTCGATGCGGCAGCGCGATCCGGAGTTCGGGGTTGAGTATGCCCCGGGGGAGATTGCTCCCCTCCTTGGCTTACAGGAGGCTGATCTGCTGCCCGGCTACCGCCCCCGGACGGTCTCCACCGGCAATCCGTTCTGTCTTGTCGCCCTGCGTTCGGTGGGGGTTCTGGAGCGACTTAACATCCCGCAGCGCGAGGCTACCCTGTGGTTGCGCGAGCAGGGGGCCCGCTGGTTCTACTGCATCGCTCCGGACCTCCCGGGTACCGGGTGGCGTGCGCGCATGCAGTGGGAGAGCGGTGAAGACCCAGCAACGGGCTCAGCGGCAGGACCCTGCATCGCCTGGCTGGTACGGACGGGGCTGGTTGCCTCCGGGCAATCCACGATCCTGCAACAGGGTATCGAGATATTCCGTCCCAGCCGGCTGACGGTCCAGGCAACCTTCGCAGAAGGGGGTATCCGGGACGTATATGTCGCCGGACGCACCATTCCCGTGGCATCGGGACGCTTCTTCCTCCCCGGTTTGTGAGTTTATGCACAGGAGCGTGGACGACAAACGCCAGTCGTGGCAACGGTTCCCGCCCTTGCGGTGGATAGGGAGGTCAACAGGAGGTGAATGTTCGCCTTTTGTTCCCGGTTGCCGTGCTTGATTCCTCTACGTATGCTCAGGCAATCGCATCTCGAGATGACACTTTCGTTCGATGCGCCTCAACTTTCGGTTCACCCGTAAATTCAAACACTTACGCGGTCCTTTCACTGCGCTGCCCTCGTACGCCCCAGCGTTTCTGTGACGCCTCGGGGGCTCACCCATTCTGCGCGCCGCACAAGATTCCTGCGACGTGAACGTACTTCTGTGCGTGCCTACCCCTGACCGGCGGCCAGGCCGTGAAAGACATGTTCCTGCAGGCAATGCGTCCGTGCGACGCATACTCTCCCGCTCGGTCCAAAATATTTCGGTACGCACGTCGGTGCCGAAGCAGTCGCCGGAGGCTCCGGCAGAGAGACAAACGTACCTGATGCGCCCTCGCAAGACGATTTTGTGTGTTGAAGGAAACGAGCAAATCCTGTCCGTTCGGAAGTTCATGCTGGAGACGCGCGGGTATCGCGTGGTGGATTTCACCTGCCCGCGGGCGGCGTTGGAGCATCTCGGACGAGCGATACCCGGATCGGTGGACCTGCTGCTGGCCGACGTCGTTTTGCCGTCGATGGACGGCAATGAACTGGTGCGCCGGGCCAAGGGGATCCACGCCAGTCTGCCGGCGCTGCTGATCTCGAATAAGGTGTCGAACTATGACCGGGCGGCCGCAGCGGACGCCTTCCTGCCCAAGGGTGCTTGCACGCCGGCCGAGATGCTCGACCGCATCCGTGTTCTGGTCACGCGCAAGCGCGGCCCAAAGAAACAGTCGCCTCCCCTGAACGGGATCGTTCCGCTAGCGATTTAGAGCTGTTTCCTGCGGGTGCAGTGCTGAGCCGAAGCAGCTCGCACCAGTTTCCTCAAGAAAACTGGCCTGAGCGTGTAACCAAGGCCATAGCTACAGGAACAGCTCTAGTCCCTGGTGCGCCTGAACGCCGATCAGGCTTCCACCAGCCCATAGCGGCGCTGCCATTGCTGCTTCAGCCGCGACCAGACGGCCCCTCGCTCTTCAGGGGTAAGAGTCGGATCGGGATGTTCCACGAAACGGGCAGCCTCGGCCTTGGCGAGCTCCAGCAGATCGCGGTCGCGGGACAGGCTGGCGATGCGAAATTCAGGCAGACCCGCCTGCCGTGTGCCGAAGAACTCGCCCGGACCGCGCTGGGCCAGGTCGAACTCGGCGAGCTCAAAGCCGTCCTGGGTGCGCACCATGGCGTCGAGACGCGCTTCGGCTTCAGGCGTGATCTTTTCCCCCGTAAGCAGCACGCAGTAACTCTTCGCCGAACCGCGTCCCACACGACCCCGTAGCTGGTGCAACTGGGCCAGGCCAAAACGTTCTGCATGTTCGACGACCATCACCGAGGCATTGGGCACGTCGACGCCGACCTCGATGACAGTCGTAGCGACCAGGACCTGGATCTCGCCACGCTTGAAGCGCGCCATGGTGACCTCTTTGTCGTCGGCGGACATGCGGCCGTGCAGCAGGCCAAGCTTCAGACCATTCAGTGGACCCGTCGAAAGCTCCTCATGTGATTCCGTGGCGGAGCGCAGCTTCGCGCGCTTCACGGTGCGGCGTTTCGGGGAGTCCTCGAGGCCGGCTGCAGTGTCTGACCCCTGCGCGCGGACCTCCCCGGCGCGCTTGCGGAGAGGGGCCGGTTCGACCGAGTCTCTCTGCTGGGCGAAGAGCTTCGGCGAGGCGGAGCGTCGATAGGCTTGCGGGGCAAAAGACACGGGCTTCTCCGCTGCGCTTTGCTCCGGTCGAGAGGACACGTCCTGCGAGGACTCGCTGCCATCGTGGGCGAAGTCGAGTTCGGGCTGATCGGTGTTCTCGCCTTCGATGACCGGGTACACGATGTAGGCCTGCCGACCGGCCGTCACCTGCTTGCGCACAAAGGACCACACCTCGGTGGAACGATCGCCAGGCATGCGGCGCGTGGTGATCGGGGTGCGTCCAGGAGGTAGCTCGTCGAGAAGGCTCGCCTCGAGGTCGCCGTAGACCGTCAGGGCCAACGTGCGCGGGATGGGCGTGGCTGTCATCACGAGTACATCGGGCTCCGTGGCCACCCCGTCGGGGCCGGGCTTGCGCATGAGCTTGTAGCGCTGCTGCACACCGAAGCGATGCTGTTCATCCATGATCACCAGGCCGAGATTGTCAAAATCAACCTTTTCTTCCACGAGGGCATGTGTCCCGATGGCCAGGTCGGTTTCCCCTCGAAAGATGCGTCCCTGCGCGTCGCGCTTTGCCTGCGGATCGAGCGATCCGGTGAGCAGCGTGGTCCGATACGCACGGCCATGGCTGGGTGAAACCGCGTCCGCGAGCAGTTTGCGCGCGGACAGGTAGTGCTGCGTGGCCAGGATCTCGGTCGGTGCCATAAAGGCGACCTGGTAGCCGTTTTCTATGGCAATCAGCGCGGCTTCGAGCGCAACGATCGTCTTACCGGAGCCGACATCGCCCTGCAGCAGGCGGCGCATCGGGCGAGGCTCGCGCATGTCGCCGACGATCTCCGCGAGCACGCGCTTCTGCGCCTTTGTGGGCTTGAAGGGCAGCACCTGCTTGAGAGCCTCCCGGACTCTGTCGTCGGTCTGGAAGGCCGTGCCGGCGCGCTCGCGGAGCCGCCGCCGTTTGAGTTCGAGGCCGAGCTCGAGATACCACAGCTCTTCAAAGATCAGGCGACGATGGGCCGGGGTGCGCGCTGCCTGCAGTTCGGCGAGCGGGGTCTCGGCGGGTGGGAAATGCAAGTCCCGCAACGCCTGCATGCGGCCGGGGAGGCCGAGCCGCTCAGTGAGAGCGCGGGGCAGCGTCTCGACTGCCTCAAGATTGTTCTCGGCAAGATCACGGAACAGCGTCCAAAGCACGCGCCGCAGCCAGCGCGAGGTAAGCTTGGCGCCCCAGGGGGTTGTGCCGCCGAGTGACTGGTAGATCGGCACGATGCGGCCCATCTCGAGCGTGGTGAACTCGGCGTCATCGCCCGTGTCCTTGCCCGGTTCAGGCAGGATCTCGAAGGTGGGCTGGATCATCTTCCACTTCGTCGCGCCCGGTGCGGCTCCCGGTGCCGTGCCGGAGCGTGAGCCTTCCAGCTTGCCGTACAGGGCGACCTGCTGCCCGGGCTTGAAGCGGTCGCGAAGATAGGTGCCGTTGAACCAGAGGCACTTTATGGTCTCGAGAATGGGGGCGCCTGATGTTGGCGTGAGCTGGCCCTGCGGGTCGGCGCCTTGTGTTGGCTCGGCGTCGGCCGGGCGGATGCCGACCGTCATCTCGAAGATCGGCTTGGCGCGGGTGCGCAGCAGGATGGTGCCGCGGACCTCGCCGGTGACCGAGGCCATGTCGCCGGGCTGGTACTCCGAGAGCGGCTTGGGGTGGACGCGGTCCTCGTAGCGAAAGGGTAGATGGTAGAGGAGGTCTTCGACGGTCTCCACGCCGCGTTCGACGAGGCTCCCGGCGACGCGCTCACCGACACGCTTGAGGAACTTTACCGGGGTATCGAGCGTGAGGACCACTGCTGTCATGCTAACGGCTCGTGCATGGGAGAAGTTCCCGATGGAATAATGGTTGTGCGGCGCTCGGTGGCCGCCCTCATCGATGGATACCTTTCTCGGACGCCTGAAAAATTCGTTGGTGCTGCTGGCGATCGTGCTGTTGCAGACGCTGTGGCTCGCCACGCAGGTGCACCATCCGCAGCGCCCGGGGCTGGGCTTCTCCTCCGGCGAGGACGGGGGGAAGGTCTCGCTGCTGCGCGAGTGGGCGATGGCTGGAGCCGCTCCCCTGGAGAGAGCCGCGCAGGGAACGGGCGCCGGTCTGCGCCACACCTGGTCGAACTACGTGGATCTGCGCGGTGCGCGGCAGCAGAACGCAGCCCTGAAGGACGAGGTCGCGCGGCTGCGGCTGGAGCAGGCCGCCTTTGCGCAGGACGCCGCCGAGGGCCGGCGTCTGCAGGCCCTGTTGCAGTTCAAGCAGCACTATGTGACCTCGACGATTGCTGCGCAGGTGATCGGAACGAGTGGATCGGATCGATCGCATGTGCTGTGGATCGACAAGGGTTCTGCTGACGGCCTAAAGCCGGAGCAGGCAGTCATCACGCCCGATGGCGTGGTGGGCAAGCTGCGGGACGTGATGCCCCACACCGCCCAGCTGCTGCTGGTGAGCGATCCGAACTCGGGGGCCGGCGTCATCCTGGCCTCCACCAGGCTGCGCGCGATCATCCGGGGAACCTCTGCGGGGGAGGTGGAGATCAGCAATCTAACCGCAGATGAGCGCATCAGGGCCGGCGAGCGCGTGATCACTTCGGGGGGAGACCAGGTCTTCCCGCGCGGGCTGCCGGTAGGCACCATCGTCTCGGTCGCGCCCGATATGACGCATCCGCCGTACACCCTGATCCACATCCAACCCGCGGCGAATCTCCGTCAACTCGAAGAGGTGCTGGTGATCACAGGAACGGACCCTGCGCTCTCCGCTCCCGCGCAGAGCGACGCAGCGCAGGCCGAAAGGACGGCTGCCGAAAACCAGAAGGCAGCGGACCTGGTGGCGGCGCGGCTGCCGTCGTTGCATGACGGAGAGGCCAAGGACGGGGATGAGCCCGTCGTCGCACCGGGTGCCGCAGGGGACAAGGTGGCTGCCGCTGCCGGAGCGACGGCAGGCGCTGTGCCGGGTGTACCCAACTCGGGCATGCCGAAGCCCAAGCCGGCAGCCCATGCAGACCGCTACTCGCCAGGGGCGACGCCGTCCGCGGAGGAACTGACTCCGGGGGCACCGAAGCCGTGAGGAGGAGGTGTGCCCCCCCCGGTCAGAACTTGCAAGATCTTCCAAACATTGAACTTAGCTTTGGATCAACGCGATCACGGGATCAACGGGATCAACGGGATCTGTCATCCATTGGGTGATCGCCTGATATCCGTTGCGCGGCAAGTTGTCCTTTTCAGGCTAACGAAACAACGGCGAATTGCACGCAAGACGCGTGGCGTATTTGCTTTCGATTTCGGTTAGCGCGGTCGCGTGCCTGGGAGGCCACTTTGCTGCGGTCCCCTATCCGTTCAGTTTCGAGTTTTGAGTTGGCGAGTTGCGAGCGGAGACGATGCACTTTGCTGCCGTCTTGTTTGCTGCGGTCTCGTTTGCTGCGGTCCCCGATCTGTTCAGTTTCGCGTTGGGGAGTTGCGAGCGGAGGCGCCATTCCCCTTATGGCTTGCAGCCCGAGTGAATGGGGAAAGTTGGCCAACTTGCCGTCCAGTATGCTCAGAGACGACCCACTGCATGCCTGAACACAGCTATACCTCGCGTCGCGAGATGGAACAGTACCGTTTTCACCCGCTGGTGACCCTGCTGGCTCCGCTGATCTGCGTGCTGTTGGGCGCGATGCTGCCGCGCATCTGGCCAAAGCTGGAAATCCTGGATCTGCCGCTGATCGCCACGGTGTTCTTTGCCGTCTCGCGGCGAAGTCCGATCGCCGGTACACTGACCGGCACCGTGACCGGCCTGCTCCAGGATGCCTTTACGGACCTGCCCTTCGGGGTAAACGGCATCGCCAAAGCTGTGGTGGGGTACATCGGTGCCAGCCTGGGCTTTGCCTTGGATGTGGACAACATCCTGAACCGGGTGCTCATCAACTTCGGCGCCAGCCTCATCCAGAGCGTAATTCTGTACGGCATTACCCGCCGCCTGCTGGGCGACGCCACCGTCGGGCTGCAGCCCGTGCACGAGCTGATTCGTGCCGGGGTGAATACAGCCGTGGCGATTCCGATCTTTCTGCTGCTGGATCGTTTTAAGGTGCTGGAAGAGTAGATCGCTAGTGGGGTGGTCGGCGGTAAACCGGTCAGCGGAAATCCGGTCGGCAAAAATGCGGTCGGCGACAGAGAGCCAATCCCTTACCGCCGACCGCATCACCAGCTGACCGCCTCTTCGCCGCTATACACTGAAGTAACTACCCTATGTCCCCTGAGACCCCGAATCTCGCACGGAAAGAGAAGGTCTCCCCCACCAAGCTGGCCATCGCGCAGTATGTTGTCGCGCTGATTTTGCTGGTGTTAGGGATTGGGTTGTGGCGGTTGCAGGTGTTGGGGGCGGCGGAGTACCGGGTGTTGGCTGAGCAGAATCGGGTGCGCAAGGTGCCCGTGCTGGCCGCGCGGGGGCGCATCCTGGACCGCGAGGGCCGGGTCATCGTGGACAACTATCCCTCGGTGACCGCGTATCTGCTGCGCGAGCAAATGAGTGCGGTCGAGCAGGACCTGCCCATGATCGCCGGGGGGCTCCACATGGAGCCGGACGGGATTCGGGCCATCCTGAAGCATTACGCCTTTGCGCCGAAGTATCAGCCCATCCCGTTGAAGCAGGACATCACGCCGGATGAACAGGCGTTTCTGGCGGCGCATCGGGATGATCTGCCGGAGCTCGACACACTGGACGAGCAGCGCCGGCTTTACCCGAGGGATGGCTTCGGGGCGCACATGATCGGGTATGTGGGCGAGGTCTCCGAGGCGGATCTGAACAACTCCAGGTTTGCGGCCTATGAACCGGGCGATGTCGTCGGCAAAAGCGGCGTTGAAGAGACCTACGACGCGGTCCTGCGGGGGACGGACGGCTCGCGCGACATGATCGTGAACTCGCATGGGCGGGAGGTGGGCATTGCCGGCGAGGAGTATGCGAAGCCCGGCCAGGACCTGCGGCTCACGGTGGATCTGGACGTGCAGCGCGCGGCGGAGCAGGCCATGGAGGGCAAGATCGGCGCGATGGTGGCGCTCGATCCACATACAGGCGAGATCCTTGCGATGGTTTCGCGGCCCACGTTTGATCCCAATGAGTTTTCGGTCCGGCTCAGCAAGGCGTACTGGCAGACGATCCTAGAGAACAACGATCATCCGCTGCTGAACAAGGCCATTCAGGCACAGCTGGCGCCGGGGTCGACGTTCAAGATCATCATGAGCCTGGCGGGACTGCAGGAAGGCAAAGCGCAGGATTTGCGGGTGAACTGCAACGGGGGTGCCAGCTTTTACGGGCACTTCTTTGCTTGCGATAAGCACCACGGGAGCGTGGACATCCGCAACGCCATCCCGTACTCGTGTGACACGTTTTACTACACCTTGGCAAACCGGTTGGGCATCGACACGATCGCCCGGTACGCCAACGAGGTCGGCATCGGTGTCAAGACCGGCGTGGATCTGCCGGACGAGGCCGCCGGAACCATGCCGAGTGAGCAGTGGAAGATGAAGACACAGCACGATAAGTGGTACGCCGGCGAGACGATCTCGGTGGGGATCGGTCAGGGGGCGATTCAGGTCACGCCGCTGCAGCTGGCGCGAGCGATTAGCGGGATTGCCTCCGGTGGTGTCCTGCGGCGACCGCATGTGGTGTTCCCAAATGAGGTATCCGATGGCGAGCGTCTAGCCGTGGGGGCGAGCTTTCCGGGCGCGGGCGACAAGCGCATCCCGCTCAGCGCGGAGAACTGGGAGACGATCACGGATGCCATGGCGAACGTGACCTCCAGCCCCGGGGGAACGGCCTACGCGGCGCACCTGGAGGGCGTGGACTTCGCCGGCAAGACAGGAACGGCGCAGGTGATGAGTCACACGGCCCTGGCGAAGACCGGCAAAGGACACAACACGGAGCCGAACGCCTGGTTTGTGGGCGTCGCTCCACGGCGCAACCCGGATATCGCGGTTGCGGTGCTTTGGGAACATGGCAACTGGGGCAACAACTCGGCAAAGCTGGCAGCCCAGGTGATTGCGGCCTATGTGAACAAGCAGCGCTCGCGGGCAGGGAACCTGCTGCGGGTTGCTGAGGTGACGCCCCCTGCTTCCCCGGTGAAGACGCCTGACGAGGGGCCCGCGCGGACAATCCCGGCTCCTGAGGCGAAGGTAGCGCGGCCCAGGCCGGAGATGCCGCCTGGAGCGGCTTCGGCGGCTGGCGGACAGTAGCTTTGGGTTGCGGCGAGGTCCTCGATCCGCTCCCCACCTTCAGGAGAACTGCTCTAGCGGTGGATGGGGTGTGGCGCGGCGACGGGCCGGTTGATCAGGATGTGGGTGTGTTGCCGGGTGATGCGGATGCGACAGCCGAGCGGGTCGGCAATGCCCAGGCAGCTTCGGTCGCGCACCCCGATCCAGGCAATCTGGTCGGGACCGAGCATCCAGGCGGTGGCATTGGTGGCGTAGTGCACCTGCGCGAGGTAATAGGCCGCCGTTTCATCCACGTCGGCAGCGTCCGCGTTGCGCTGCTCGCAGCCACTGTCAGGGGGTGCGACGGTGCCATCGCCCAGTGCACAGAAGTTCTCGTCATGCTCCAGCAGAACGCGCTTGTTGGTGCCGGTCAGGAAGTAGCGCGTGGTGATCTCCGGGACGGAGGCGCGCAGGGACCATTGCGCAAGATCCTGTGCGAACGCAGGCGGCATGTCGCTCATGGCCAGCAGATTCGTCTTTACCTGCCGCGAAAAGACGGCGACGGTCGGGGAAGGCTCGCCGTTGGTGGGCGTGAAGAAGAAAGCGCCTATCCCGATGCCCTCCTGGAGATCGAGCCAGAGAAACGCCCGCCCGGACAGGTACGGGCCACGAGCTCCCGAGAGCGTCAGGTAACGACGATCCCGGATCACGACGGGATCACGGGCACCGGAGAGCACCGCATCCAGCGCCTCTGAAAGCGGCATGTCGCGGCCGTAGTG
>CAXTGE010000071.1:0-12896 GCA_964243645.1 uncultured Acidobacteriaceae bacterium
ACACGTTCATCAACAGCGCATCGGAGCTCCCGGCGCATTCCAGCTCGCCGCGCCACCGGTCCCCCGCCCGCGGCAGACGAGCCGCCCCGGTATAGCTCTTCCCCAGCCGCGCTGCCCAGCCAGGATCGGCCACGATGCGGCGATACGACGCCCGCAAAAAGTTGCCGTGCCCACCTTCCTCATCGGCCGTATACAGGATGCTCGGCACACGCCCGTACGTCACCTCCTGCAGCGGTGACGCGGCGCGCCCAAGATTGCGCGCGCCCACCTCGGCACGCAGGCCCTGCGCCGACAACTTGGGGGACCGGGGTCTCTCCATCGCGCTAGCCTAAGCGAAGATCTAGCGAAACTCAAATCCTCGCCTCAGCTCGGCTGCAGAGCCCGCAACGCGTCTTCCAGCTGCCGGGAGATCACCTCGGGTGACATCGCAACGGGAAATTGCATCGGCTCTCCCACATGCACGGCCAGTCCCGGCGGCCGGAACCAACCGCCGCCGCCGCGCGCCGTCCCCCCCGCACCCTGTAACGCGACCGGTAACACCGCCACCTGCGAGGCCTGCACCAGCAACCCAATGCCCTGCCGAAACGGCTGCAGCTCGCCCGTCCGACCACGTCGGCCCTCCGGAAACACCAGCACCGAATAGCCTCGGTCCAGCGCCTCGCCCGCATGCGCAAAGCTCTCGCGAAAGCCGACCGAACGCGGCAACGGAAACACGTTGAACAGCGCCACCGACAACCAGTACGCCGGTCGTGCCAGCCAGTTCAGCACGGCGTGGCCCTGCCCTCGCCCAAATCGAAGATCACCCAGTACCTCACCCGACATTGCCACCGCCACCCGATGCCGCCGGCGCCACGGCAGCGCCGAAAGCAGCAGCGGCAGGTCATACAGTCCCACATGGTTGGCGATCAACAGCATCGGCGTATCTTCGGGCGGCTCTGCGTCACGCACGATGCGCGGCTTGGCAAGCAGCCACACCAGTGGCATCGCGACCGCTTCCAGAAACACGCTTCGCACCCATCTCACAGGCGCACTCCACGGCCAGCGAAGGTACCGCAAGCGCCTCACCACCGAGACCTCTGTCCCTACCTCACCAGTCCCAGCGCGGGCAGGCACATCTGCCCCTGAAGCCGCTTCACGCGACACCAAAGCCCGCAGGTCGCCCAGCGTTTGCGCAACCGCCATCCGCTCATCCGTTACCTCCACCCCGAATCGCTGCTCCAGAGCAGATTGCAGCTGCACTCGTCCCAGGCTGTCCAGCTGAAGGTCCTCCGTCAGCCGGCTCCCGTCATCAGCCTCTGTCACATTTCCCCGCGCCACCTCCGCGACCACTCGCAGCAGAGCATCGCGATGCACCTCCGTGGTGCCCGTCTGCGCGGGTGCCCGCATCTCGGCACAGGCCCATGCCATCACTTGCCGCCGCAGCAGCTTGCCCGTCGCGGTGTACGGAAACGAGGGCTCCGGCCATCGCAACACACGCCGCATCTGCTGGTAGCTCGCCAGCCCGGCATTGGCTCCCACCAGCACCTTGCGCAAGGCCCCATCGTCCCCAGTAAAGAGCGCCACGCCTACCGGCTCAGGACCAGTCCCACCATCGCAACCCACAACGACACAGGCCCGCACCCCCACTTGCCTCTCCAGCGCCGCCTCAACATCCCGCGGGTACACATTCATCCCTGCCGCTGTCACGATCACGTCCCCACGTCGTCCCGTAAACCGCAACTCACCCCCGGCATCCTGTTGCCCAAGGTCACCCGTGGCCAGCCACTCCTCGCTGCGAGCCTGAAAGCCGCCATCCCTCCACGTCCCTGCAGCCAGCACGTCGCCCCGCACCAGGATCTCGCCCTCCGGGCTCAAGCGCACCTCGCGCCCGGGCAGCGTCTTGCCCAGCGTTCCTCGGCCCACCTTGAACGGGTGATTCAATGTGACCAGCGCCGCCGTCTCCGTCATCCCGTAGCCTTGGATCAGCGCAAAGCCAAGCCCATTCCAGAAGCTCTCCAGCTCCGCCGGCAGCGTCGCTCCCCCGCAGATTACTGCCCAGAACTTGAAACCGAAGGCCGCATGAACCCGACGAAACCGCCACCAGCGCTTCCATGCCGGAATGCCATCGCTGGCCGCCAGCTGCATCTCCATCTCGGGAAACCGACCTCGCAACGTACCCCGCAACAACGCCAACACCCTTGGCACCGCCACCAGCACCGAGATCCGCTCGCGCTGGATCAACCGTGCAAACCGTCCAGGATCGACCTGCGTGGGCAGGTGGATCTCCGCTCTCAGCAGCGCCGGAATCCACAGTCCCATGAACTGCCCGAAGACGTGGCTGAACGGCAGCGTGTGCAGAAATCGCAAGGGATGAACCCACCGCTCATAGCGACCATATCTCCGAATCTCCGCCTCGATCGGACGCAGACTCGCCAGCACATTGCGATGCGTGTGCACAATGCCCTTCGGCTCTGATGTCGTGCCTGACGTGAACACGATCTGAAACGGCGCACTCTCCTCCACGGCCGTGCTCAGCTCAAAATCCGGCTCCACCGGCAGCTCCACCGGCATGCGGCTCAGGTCCATCTGCACCGCGTCCGTTCGCAGCTGCCCCAGCAGAAGACCGTCGCCGACCACCAGCCGTGGCGCGGTGTCAGCAATCACCCGTTCGGCAAAGCCCACCGACCCGGCCGCATCCAGCGGCACAGCTAGGACGCCCCGCAACAGACAGCCGAAGAATGCGGCCATCCACTCCGGCGAGTTCTCTCCCCACAGCACCACGCGGTCGCCGGCGTCGATCCCGCGGCGCTTCAGCTCCGCGGCAAATCTCCCCGCCAGCGTCGCCAGCGACCCGTAGCTCGTGCGGTGGCGTCTGTTGCCGCGATGAACCACCACCGCAATCTCCGGCCCGCATCGGCGCCAATCCTCGACAAGGCTCGCCAGCGTCTCCCTCATTCATGCACTCCTGCATAGGCAACGCACCATCGAGCGGCTGTCACCAGCACAGCCTACCGCCCACCTGCACAACGCGCCCGCCGTCCCGCCCAGGGGTGTACGCTTGCTCCTGGCATCGTAGGAAATTAGAAAAGACATTCCGGCACCGTACTATGCCGGAACAGGCTGGCCGGCACGTGCAGATGGTATTTCTTCGAAGTTTTCCACTACAAAGGCAACCTTTGTGCACGTACAAGGCAACCTCAGCTTCTACATACCCTTCCAAACATATAGTATCCAGGCACTACAGGTTTGTAGCCGCTATCTTTCCTGAGCGCCGACTTGCGACACTCGGCACCAGCCGGCAAGTTCAGCCAGGGCCTGCATACGAGGACGAGACAAAGATGGTCGAAGCGGTAGTGCTTTGGAACGAGCCCAATAACCTGTCCCACTGGAACTTCAAGCTCGATCCCAACTGGGAACGGTTTGCGGACATGGTGAAAGGAGCCTCGGACGCGATCCGTGCCGTCAACCCCGCGCTGCCCATCGTTCTCGGCGGTGTCTCCTCCTGCGACATCGACTTTCTTCGCAACATGAAGTCCCAGGGCGTCATGCCCTACGTCGATGCCGTCGGCGTTCACGGCTTTCCCCTCGACTGGAACCACTGGCAGCTCACCGAGTGGCCCGATCGCGTACGCGAAGCCGCCGAGGTCGCCGGCAAACCCGTCTGGGTCACCGAGGTCGGCGTCTCCTCCTTCGGCGCGGAAGAGGTCCAGGAGTTCGGCCTTACCCGCACCCTCGATCTGCTGAAAGGCCGAGCCGAACGCGTCCACTGGTACTCGCTCTTCGACCTCCCTCCTACCTGGCCCGCCGAGACCCGCCACAAGGAAGCTGAAGGTTCCGCCTACTATCGCCACTACTATCTCGGCCTCATCAAGGCCGGCGGCCAGCCGAAGCTGGCAGAGCGTCACTTTCCAAGGGATGGCAGTGCCGGTCTCTGCCAGTGGTTCCACTTTGAAGACCCCCGCCTTGATGACGCCGTCCGCTGGATGGCGGATCATGGCGTGGACTACCTCCGCACCGGCCTCAGCTGGGCGGACAGCTACCGTCCGGATGCGGAAGCCTGGTTTGATCGGCAGATGTCTGCGCTCGAGCCCTATCGCGTCGCCCTCACCCTCTGCTTCACCCCGGGCCATCTCGGACTGGAAGACCATCACACCAGCCCACCTAAAGACAACAAGGATTTTGCCGATTTCGCCGCTTGGGCCGTAGATAGATACGCGCGTCCCACCCCGGCCAGCTCCCAAGAAACGTCGTCCGAGCAAGTGGAGACAGCCGTAAGCCTATGAGCAAACAAATTCTCATCACCGGGGGGGCCGGTTTCGTCGGCTCTCATCTCGCCGACGGGCTTCTCGCGGCAGGTCACAGTGTCCGCATCCTCGACGACCTCACCCCGCAGGTCCACACCAACAGCGCACGCCCCGGCTACCTCTCTCACGACGTCGATCTGATCGTCGGCGATGTACGCGATCCAAACCGCCTACGCGAGGTTCTCGCCGGGGTGGACGTTATCTATCACTTCGCCGCGACGGTCGGAGTCGGCCAATCGATGTATGAGATCGCCCGCTACATGAGCGTCAACACCCAGGGCACCGCCGAGCTCCTGCAGGCCATGCTCGACGCCAAGCTCACGCCCGAAAAGCTCATCGTCGCCAGCTCCATGTCGATCTACGGCGAAGGCCGCTATACCTGCTCCGGCTGCGGACAAACTGCCGCGCCCGCCGTTCGCTCCGTTGCCCAGCTCCGCGCCGGCACATGGGAGCTCTCCTGCGACACCTGCGGTGGCGTGCTCAAGCCCGTTCCCACCGACGAGACCAAACCGTCCGACATCGGTTCCGTCTATGCCCTGTCCAAGCGCGATCAGGAACAGCTCTGCCTCATCTACGGCCAGAACTATGATCTGCCGGTCACCGCTTTGCGCTTTTTCAATATCTACGGCAGCCGCCAGGCACTCTCCAATCCCTACACCGGTGTCGCTGCCGTCTTCGCTTCGCGCATGCTCAACGGCAATGCACCCATGATCTTTGAAGATGGCGAGCAGATGCGTGACTTCGTCAGCATCCATGACATCGTCCGCGCCAACATCCTTGCCATGGAGCGCCCCGAATCCGATGGGGAGGTCATCAACATCGGCTGCGGCACGCCCATCACCATCCGTCGGGTCGCCGAAATCCTCGCCCGTGCCCTCGGCAAAGAGGTCACGCCCCTCATCGCCAACAAATATCGCGCCGGCGATATACGTCATTGCTACGCCGATATCTCCAAGGCCCGCCGTCTTCTTGGCTACGAGCCGCAGGTCACCCACGAAGAGGGCTTCCGCGAACTCGCCCAGTGGCTCAAGCAGCAGGAAGCCGGTGAAGTCGACGATCGGGCCGATACCATGCTCCGCGAGCTCTCTACCTATGGATTGACCGCCTGATGGATACCAAGGCAAGCACCGCCTCCGGTGCAGACAGAGCGCGCAAACCTGAGGAGTGTCGGTCCATGAAATCATCCAGTGGAGTCCAGACCATCCTGATCACCGGCGGGGCCGGATTCATCGGGTCCAATCTTGCGCAGCGCTTCCTCGCTGAGGGCAACACCCGCGTCCGCATCTTCGATAATCTCTCCCGGCGCGGTGTCGAGCATAACGTCGCCTGGCTTCGCTCCCTGCGCGGCGCAAGCACCCGTCTCGAGATCATCGAAGGCGATGTCCGCAATGCCAAGGCCGTCAATGCGGCCGTTCGCGATGTGGCCGAGATCTACCATCTCGCGGCCCAGGTCGCCGTCACGACATCGATCGACGATCCCGAGACGGACTTCGAGGTCAATGCGCTCGGCACCCTTCGCGTCCTCGAAGCGGCCCGCCTCTCCCCGCGCAAACCCTTCCTGCTGTACACCTCCACCAACAAGGTCTACGGCTCGCTCGAAGGTGTGCCTGTCCGCGTGAAAGGCGACCGCTGCGAAGCCGAACAGCCCGGCTTCCTCGGTGTTGCCGAGCACGAGCCGCTCGACTTCCACTCTCCCTATGGCTGCTCCAAAGGTACCGCCGATCAGTATGTCCGTGACTATGCCCGGATCTACGACCTGCCCACCGTCGTCTTCCGCATGTCCTGCATCGCCGGCCCGCAACAGTTCGGCAACGAAGACCAGGGCTGGGTCGCGCACTTCCTCTACTCCGCGCTCGCCGGCCGTCCCATCACCGTTTACGGCGACGGTCGCCAGGTACGCGACATTCTCCACGTTCACGACCTCCTCGACGCAATGTTCGCTGCGCGCGAGTATCGTCGGTCCACGCGCGGCCAGATCTACAACCTCGGCGGCGGCCCCAGCCGGGCCACCTCAGTGCTGGAGATGCTGCACGCGATCGCGACCCTCACCGGCAAGCCCCTGAATCTTCACTACAAAGACGTCCGCCCCGGCGATCAGCCCCTGTACATCTCAAACACGGCCAGTCTCGAACGCGATACCGGCTGGCATCCAGTCCGCTCCCTTACCGAGACGCTGGGCGACATCCGCGCCTTCTGGAACGGGCACAGCAACGCGATCCGCGCGATGCAGCAAACCGCAGTACCCGCGCTGGAGCTTGTCGGGGAGGAAGTCGCGTGAGATACGCCCTCGTCAACCCGTACTGGAGCTTCGCAGGCTCCACCTACTTCGGCTGTCCCGACCCGCACTTCCCCATCGAGCTTCTAGCCGCCCGAGAGTTTCTCCGCTACGCTGGCCACGAGGTCCTGCTCGTCGACGCCCTTATGGAAGACCTGACGGTCGACCAGGTTCGCACCCGCCTGAATGCCTTCGGCGAAGACTTCCTGGTCATCCCGACTGCGCCCTCGTATCTCTTCTGGCGCTGTCCGCAGCCCGAGCTCCGCGTCCCGAAACTATGGATCTCGCAGCTATCGCAGCTCGCCCAGCGTGATCGCCGAGGCAAAGTCGTCGTCATCGGCCCGCACGGCTCGGCCACGCCGCTCGCCACGCTCGCAAAAACCGGCGCGGACATCGTGCTGCGTGGAGAGCCCGACCAGACCCTGCCGCAACTCGCGAGCACGCCCTGGGAGATGATCGCCGGTTGCGTATGGCGCGATGATAACGGCACCGTCCACAGCACCCCAGGCCTCGGCGCCACCGACATGCAGGCGCTCGGACCCCTCGACTACTCCGACTACCCCGTCGAGCGCCACAGCCATAAGCACCACATCTTCCCCGGCAACGGCGCCGACCACCTCCGCCTTGGAGCCGAAGTCGAATTCGCCCGAGGCTGTCCCTGGGCCTGCTCCTTCTGCAACAAAACCCTCTTTCGCAACAAGTACCGCGAACGCGATCTCTCCGCCGTCCTCAACGAAATCGACCAACTCATCGCTCGCGGCGTCGACTACATCTACTTCATCGACGAAATCTTCGGCGTCGGCAAGCAGGTCAAGACGCTTCTCGAAGAGCTCGCGCAACGTCCCGTCTCCATCGGCTTCCAGTCCCGCATCGACCTCTGGGACGAGGCCGGCATGGACCTCCTCGCCGGCGCGCACACCGTCAGCTTCGAGTGCGGCGTCGAGTCCATCACCGAGGAGGGCCGCGACGAGATGAACAAGAAATGCCGCATGTCCACCGATCGCATCGGCGACCTGCTCATCTACGCCCGGCAGCGTATCCCCTGGGTTCAGGCCAACCTCATCAAAACCCAGCACGACGATCCCGCGCTCGTCGCCGCCTGGCAGACGAAGATGAAGGCCAACGGCGTTTGGGTCTCCGAGCCCGTGCCCATGTTCCCCTTCCCGGGCAGCCCGCAGTACGTCGAGACCTTCGGGTCACAGCCCGACGAAGCCGCGTGGGAGCGCGCTCATTCCTTCTACCTCGATATCTTCGCCGACAAGGGCTTCTCCGACATCCAGTCTGACAAGCCCCTCACGCTCGCCGAACTCGAACATCCAGAGCTCGCATGCGTCTCCTGATGACCACCGACACCGTCGGCGGCGTCTGGACCTTCACCTGCGAACTCACCCAATATCTGCTTCAGCGTGGCCACACCATACACCTCGTCAGCTTCGGCCGTACGCCCTCAGCCGAGCAGCAGAGTTGGGCTGATGCGCTGTCGAATAGTGCATCAGAGCCTGATCCAGCAGTCTCCAAAACTCGTCATCTCGACCGCAGCGCGACAGCCTCACCGTCGCGCGGAGCGGAGAATCCCCTGTATTCTGCTGACGACGACGGCGGCGCACCGACCTATAGCCACCGGCATTCACCAACCTTCACCTACACCGCGTCCCACATCCCCCTCGAGTGGATGCAAAACAACGAAGGAGCCCTCGAAGAAGGCGAACGCGTGCTTCTCACACAGATCCATACCTTTCTCCCCGACCTCATCCTTTCCAATCAGTTCTGCTTCGGTCGTCTCGACACAAGAGTTCCACGGATTCTAGTCGCGCACAGCGACGTTCTAAGTTGGGCTCATGCCTGTCGCCCCGCGGCGCTCGAACCCACACCCTGGCTGGACCGCTACATCGCCATGGTGCAAGCCGGCTTGTGCGACGCCGCAGCCGTCATCGCTCCCACAGCCTGGATGGGCAGCGCTCTCAAGGAACACTTCACGTTTCCGCAAAAGACCTTTGTTATCCCGAACGGCCTCACTCTCGAGCCCGCCCCTGAGCCCGTTCCACGGAAGCTCCAGGCCATCACCGCCGGCCGTCTATGGGATGAGGCCAAAGGGATAGAGATCCTGCGCGATATCGAGTCGCCTATACCTCTGCTTCTCGCCGGCGACACGAGCCTGGATCCCCCACACCAGCAGGCAAGTTGGCCCGCGCACCTCTCGCACCTTGGCCCCCTCAGCCAAACCAATCTCCACAGGCACTTTCGCCAAAGCGCCATCTATCTCTGCACCTCGCTCTACGAACCCTTCGGCCTCGCCCCGCTTGAAGCCGCCCTTTGCGGCTGCGCCGTGATCGCTCGCGACCTCCCCAGCCTGCGCGAGGTCTGGGACGACGGCGCCCTGTACTTCACCGATGCCTCCTCCCTGCAAGCGACCCTGCAATGGCTCGCTGCCTCACCGGACAGCCTTGCGCAGGCGCAGCGCTGCGCACACTTCCGTGCCACCCAGTACACCGCCGAGCGCATGACCGACAGCTATCTCCATCTCTTCCAAACCGTCCTTCAACAGGCGCAGGTCGGGCAGCATGTCACGTAGCCTCCGCATCGCCTACTTCGCGCACACGCTCCGCTCCGACTGGAACAACGGCAACGCTCACTTCCTCCGCGGCCTGCTCGACAACCTCCGCCTGCTCGGCCACGAGGTCGCCTGCTGGGAACCGGGGCACGACTGGTCCCTCGACAATCTACGCGCCGAGCCCGAGGGCGAAGCCTCTCTCGCCCAGTTCGCCCGTCTCTACCCTGATCTCAACATCCGCCTTTACGACCGTGACGACCTCCCGAACAGTGCATTCTGGCTGGAGCACCTCGAAGGCATGGACTTCGTCTTTCTCCACGAGTGGAATCCACCCGTGCTCGCACAGACACTCTTGCGGCTTCGCGCCGAGCTGGGCTACCGGCTTCTCTTCCATGACACCCACCACCGCGCGTCCTCGTCGCCTGACGCCATTCGCGAGCTCGGCGTTACGCGCTTCGACGGTGTCTTCACCTTCGGCGACTCCCTTACGCACATCTACCAACGTGCCTTCGGCCTGCGCAACGTCTGGACGCTCCATGAGGCTGCCGACACACGCCTCTTTCGCCCCATCCCGGGTACGGAGAAGGAGCAGGACATCGTTTGGATCGGCAATTGGGGAGACGATGAACGCTCCGCGGAGATCCGCGACTTCCTCTTGACCCCGGCGGCCAGGCTGGCACCGCGCCGCGCTACCATCTATGGCGTCCGCTACCCTCCCAAAGGCCTCGCCGCGCTGGCCAACGCCCACGTTCGCTATGGCGGCTACCTGCCCAACCTGGAGGCGCCCTATGAGTACGCCGCCTCCCGCCTTACCGTGCACATCCCGCGCCAGCAATACAACGGCGCGCTCACCGGCGTCCCGACAATTCGCGTCTTCGAGGCACTCGCCTGCGGCATCCCGCTCATCTCCGCGCCCTGGAAGGACACCGAGCAGCTCTTTCGCGAGGACGACTTCGTCTTTGTCCGTGACGGGGAGGAGATGCGCGACGTCATGAAGGACCTGCTCGAAAGCCCCAGGCTCGCCGGGGAACAGGCCCAGCGCGGCCTCGAGACCGTCCTCGCCCGTCATACCTGCCGCCATCGCGCCGAGCAGGTCGAAACCACGCTCCATGAGGAGTTTGCCCTTTGAAACCCCAGGCCAGAATCTTCGCCTTCGGCTCCTCCATCGTCAGCTCCTACTGGAACGGCGCGGCCACCTACTACCGCGGCTGCTACAAGTACCTCGCGCGCCTGGGCTACGACATCACCTTCGCCGAACCCGACGCCTACGGCCGCCAGCAACATCGCGACGCGGACGACTTCAGCTACGTCACCTCCCTCGTCTATAAACCTCGCGCAGAGGACAACGGACGGGACCTCGATCGCCTCCTCGCGCACGCCGCCGGCTACGACATTGTCGTCAAGCACTCCGGCATCGGCTGCGACGATGCGGAGCTCGAAGCCCGTGTTCCCGCCGAGTGTGTCGGAAAGCGCGGCCCAGACGACGCCATGACCTTCATCTGGGACGTCGACGCCCCCGCGACCATTCACCGTATGCAGGCGGACGCCAACGACGCCCTCGCGCAGTCGACCCGCCTCTACGACGCCATCCTCACCTACGGCGGCGGCCCACTGGCCCGCGACGGCTTCCTCCAGTTCGGCGCGCAGGCCTACTACTCGATGTACAACGGCCTCGACCCCGAAACCCATTTCCCTGTTAGCCCCGACCCCACTCTCGCCTGCGACGTCGTCTTTCTCGGCAACCGCCTCCCCGACCGCGAGGCCCGCGTCGAAGAACTCTTCCTCCGCGCCGCCACCCTCGCCCCCCACGCTCGATTCATCCTCGGTGGCGAAGGCTGGGGCGACAAACAGCTGCCCCCCAACGTCCGCTGGCTCGGCCACGTCCCCACCGCCGATCACAACAGGGTCAACTGCTCCGCCAGCATGGTACTCAACATCAATCGCGCCTCCATGGCCGAGTTCGGCTTCTCGCCCCCCACCCGCATCTTCGAAGTCGCCGGCGCCGGCACCTGCCTGCTCTGCGACGACTGGCCCGGCATCGCCGACTGCTTCAACCCAGACGATGGTCAAAATAGGGAGATCCTCGTCGTCAAAAACGCCGAAGATGTCGTCGCCGCGCTCACCCGCTACGACCTCGCCCAGCGCCGTCAGATTGGTGCCGCCTTCGCCACCCGCGGCCTCCTCGACCACACCTACGCCCAGCGTGCCGCCCAGGCCGACTTCGCCTTCCGCGAGTGCCGCGACCGCCGCCAAGGCATCCTCGGTCCACAAACCGAGTCCCTCGCCACCATGGCCGACTGGCGTCACAAACCCCACTGGCGCCGCAACGCCCAGGGCCAATTGATCGACACCCCGCAGGAGATCCAGGCATGACCCGCCCGCGCGCCACAAACCTCGTGATGGCAGGCCCCGCAGCATGAAGATCGTCCTCTACGGCCTGACGGTCACCTCCTCCTGGGGCAACGGCCACGCCACCACCTATCGCTCCCTCTGCAAGGCCCTCGCCCGCCGAGGCCACACCATCACCTTCATCGAAAAGGACGTCGAGTGGTATCGCTCGAACCGTGATCTTCCCAAACCCGCCTATTGCACCGTCCGCCTTTACGAAGACTGGAGCACCGACGGCAACTCCCTCATCGCCGAAGCCAAGGACGCCGACGCGGTCGTCATCGGCTCCTACTTCCCTGACGCCATCCCGGCCACGGAGGCCCTGCTCGCCGCCGATCACGGCCGCCTGCTGTTCTACGACATCGACACGCCCATCACCCTCGCCGCCCTGCGCGCCCACGGCCGCACCAACTATCTGCGCGCCGACCTCGTTCCGCACTTCGCCGCGTACCTCAGCTTCACCGGCGGCCCCGCCCTGGAGGAGCTGCAAACCCGCTTCGGCTCCCCCCGCGCCGTCCCTTTCTACTGCTCGGTCGACCCGGACCTGTACCACCCCACGCCCGCCAATCCGGACTTCGCGTGCGCGCTCAGCTATCTGGGCACCTACGCCCGCGATCGCCAGCCCAAGCTCCTCGCCCTGCTCAACGACACCGCCAGACTCCTGCCCGAACAGCGATTCATCGTCGCCGGCCCACAATACCCTGCCGCCGAACCCTGGGCCCCAAACGTCGAGCGCATCATCCACCTTTCCCCGCCCGGACATCCGGCCTTCTACTCCAGCTCTCGCTTCACCCTCAACGTGACCCGCGATGACATGATCGCCGCCGGCTGGTCCCCCTCGGTCCGCCTCTTCGAGGCCTCCGCCTGCGGTGCCGCTATCCTCTCCGATCCCTGGCCCGGCCTCGAAGACTTCCTCACCCCAGGAAGCGAAGTTCTCCTTCCCACGGACGCTGGGGAAGTCGCAGACATCCTCCGCAACACCCCCGACGCTGACCGCATCGCCATGGGCCAACGCGCCCGCGACCGCATCCTGGGCCAACACACCTCAGCTCACCGCGCCGAACAGTTTGAGCAGGTCGTCGATGCCTGTGTATAACGAGTTGCAACCCATGAGTGGTCAATTCCAACCCCTTTCTTCCTCGGCTATGCGGATTGCGATCATTGGCGTCGGCGGCATCGGCAGTGCTTTTGCATTCCAGTTGGCTCGCGTAGGCGGACACGACGTCACCGTCGTCGCTCGTCCAGGCTCTCCTCGATGGCAGCAATTGGTCCGTGACCAGGGCATCGTAAAGACCACGGGAGAGCGCGTTGACGTCCGCGTGACCGACACACTGGATGAAGACGTCGCCTACGATCTCATCCTCGTCACGCTGCTCGCACACCAGGTCGGTGCCGTGGT
>CAXTGE010000071.1:12996-15408 GCA_964243645.1 uncultured Acidobacteriaceae bacterium
GCCGCAGCCTCGGTGCATGCTGGACAGCGAAGCCATGCGGCATACTTTCATCCAGCAAGACTCTCGAGCCGCAGCCTGTACTCGTCGTTCCTCCGCAAAGCGAATCAGAGCGCAAATGACCTCAGGCGTTACGGTAGGGAAGTCCTCATGGATCTCTTCCACCGACTCTCCCATCTCATAGCTGCCAGCGATTGCCTCTGGGAAAAACACGTGTCCCGATAACGGTTGGCGCACCGGAACAGCGCCCCTCGACCGCTTCCACAAACTCGCACCCGCTCCAGTCCACAGTGCACCTCGCGTACTCAGGCTATTGCCTGTCTGTTTCGACAAACAATCACCTAAAGATGCATCCTAAAACGGCGGAAGCCGCTGCCCCACTGCGGCCCACAGGTCACCTCGGATCGCGGAGCCCATGCCACCTGCCCTCACCCAAATCTCCGAGTCCATCACTGAACGCCTCGCCACCCGCCTCCGCGAAACCACGGTCGCGGAAATCCGCTTCACCCCCGGCGAACGCGCCCTCTACGCCTCCGACCTCTCGCACTATCGCCAGGTCCCGCTCGGCGTCGTCGTGCCCAGAACCCTCGACGACGTCATCGCCACAGTCGCTGCCTGCCGCTCATTCGATCTCCCCCTCTTCGGCCGCGGCGCCGGTACCTCACTCTCCGGCCAGACCACCAACGCCGGCGTCGTCATCGACTTCTCCAAGTACCTCAACGGGGTCGAAGAGCTAAACCCCCGCAAGCGCTACGCCTGGGTGGAGCCCGGCATCATCAACGACCACCTCCGCGCCGCCGCCGAGGCGCACGAGCTCACCTTCGCCCCCGACCCCGCCACCCACGCCTACTGCACCGTCGGCGGCATGATCGGCAACAACTCCTGCGGCCCCCACTCCGTGCTCGGCGGCAAGACCAGCGAAAACATCGACGAGCTCGACATCCTGCTCTACGACGGCACCCGCATGACCGTCGGCGCGACAAGCGAGTCCGAGCTCAGACGCATCATCCAGCGCGGCGGCCGTCAAGGCGAAATCTACGCCGCTCTGCGCGACCTCCGCGACGAATACGCCACGCTCATCCGCAAAAAGTTCCCCAACATCCCCCGTCGCGTCTCCGGCTACAACCTCGACGCCCTGCTCCCCGAAAACGGCTTTCACGTCGCTCGCGCCCTCGTCGGCACCGAGAGCACCTGCGCCATCACCCTGCGCGCCAAAACCCGCCTCATCCAAAGCCCGCAACATCGCGTTCTACTCCTGCTCGCCTACCCCACGGTCTTTGCCGCGGCCGATCAGTCCCCACATCTGCAAGCGCTAGGCCCCATCGCCATCGAAGGCTTCCAGAAGCGCATCATCGACCAGGCCCGTCTCGCCGGCAAGCACATGCCCGGCCTAAAGCTCTTCCCCGCAGGCGATGCCTGGCTGCTCGTCGAGTTCGGCGCCGACACTCCTAGGGCCGCTATCGAGATGGGTCAAAAAGCCATGCGCTGGGCCGCGAAGCACGATCGCGACCAGGTCGGCATGCTCCTGCTCGAAGATCCCAAAGAACAGCGTGCCGCGATGGAGGTCCGCGAGCTCGGCCTCGGCGTCTCGCGTGTGCCGGGCAAAATGCCGGCCACCTGGGGTGGATGGGACGACGCTGCCGTAGAACCCGCAAAGCTCGGTGCCTATCTCCGCGAGTTCTACGCTCTCTGCGAGCGCTACAACTACTTCGTCGTGCTCTACGGCCACTTCGGCCAGGGCTGCCTCCACACCCACATGAACTACGACCTCCGCACGGCAGAAGGCGTGGGACACTATCGCAATTTCGTCACCGAAGCCGCCCACCTCGTCGTCAAGTACGGCGGCTCCATCTCCGGCGAGCACGGCGACGGCCATGCCCGCGCCGAGCTGCTCCCCATCATGTTCGGCCCCGAGCTCATCGACGCGTTCCGCAAGTTCAAGCGCATTTGGGATCCCACCGGCCGCATGAACCCCGGCAAGATCGTTGACCCCTACCCGCTCGACTCCCATCTCCGTACCGGCCCCGATTACAAGCCGCTCGCGCTGCCCACCATCTTCCAGTTCCCCGACGACCACGGCTCCATGGCCGAGGCTACCGAGCGCTGCTTCGGCGTCGGCAAGTGCCGCAAGCTCGAAGGCGGCACCATGTGCCCCAGCTTCGGAGTCACCCGCGAAGAAAAACACACCACCCGCGGCCGCGCCCGTCTCCTCTTCGAAATGCTCCGCGGCGACTCAATCCCTGACACCTGGCGCAACGAGGAAGTCAAGGAAGCGCTCGACCTCTGCCTCGCCTGCAAGGGCTGCAAAGGCGACTGTCCCGTCTCCGTCGATGTCGCCACCTACAAGGCAGAGTTCCTCGCCCACTTCTACGAAGGCCGCCTCCGCCCCACCCACGCCTACGCCATGGGCCTCAT
>CAXTGE010000072.1:0-11833 GCA_964243645.1 uncultured Acidobacteriaceae bacterium
CCGTGCATGCGCCCGATCAGCCGCATCCGCGCCGGGTCGATGTGCAGGCGTTCCACGTCCTCAAACGCCGACGTGCGCACATGCATGAAAACCACCTTTGCCAGAACGATCGTGGTGCCACCGGCCGCAATCTCCTGAAACAGCTTGCACTCCAGCGCCACCGGCGAGTCCGCGATTCTGGGAATGTTAACCAGCGTGGACGGCGTCAGCGCCAGCCCGGCGATCCGCGTTTCGTCGGTGCCGCGCGGTGCATCGGTGGCAGTCAGGTTCATGGCCTCTGCCAGCTCTTCGGGAACCAGGTTTACCACGCATTCTCCCCGTGCCCGGAGGTTGTGCAGGGAATCCTTGCTGTCGCGATCCGAGGCCGCCGAAAACGCGATCGCGATCAGGGGCGGATTGGCCGACAGCACATTGAAGAACGAGTACGGTGCCGCGTTCAGCGTACCTTCGCCGTCCCTGGTCACCACCCAGGCAATCGGGCGCGGCATGATCGTTGATGCCAGGAGCTTGTACACATCGCCCTTCGGCATCGACGCAAGATCAAAGGAGGAAAAGGGCTCCGAAGGGGCCGGAGGGAGCGACTCGGGGAATTGGGACATATCGTTTAGATGACCAATCGGGTTCCCGGTCGCGTACCGCCGAAGACTTGGACATCCTGCAACGGGTTGCAAGATCTTCAGGTTTACATGATGCCTTCTTTTTTCTCTAACGGATTTCTCTCAAGGGGTGGTACAAGGGGGCACACGCTACAACTTTAGTGCTACCGGGAGCCCCGTTTCATGATCCTCAAGCGTCTAGTGCCCCTCTGTGCCCTGCTCGGCATCGTTTCACCCACACCGCCCTTACACGCCCAGCTGCAAGCGCAGGGGAAAGCGACGATCACCGGGCAAGCGGAGGCTGCGGAAGTTGTCAGCTTCGACATCTACCTGCCGCATCAGCACAAGGAGGCGCTCGAGGAGCTGCTTACCGAGCAGCACACCGCCGGCTCCGCCAATTATCACAAGTGGCTCACCCCTGAGCAGTTCGGGGCCCGCTTTGCGTTGAGCCCGGCCATGGTCAAGGCCATGGAATCCGAGCTCGCAGGCTACGGTCTTCAGGCGGAACAGGTCTCCCCTCACCGACTGCACGTCACCGGCACGGCAAGCCAGGTCCAGGCGGCTCTCAGCACGACGCTGAAGCATGCTGTGCGCGCGAATGGAAAGCGGTCGCTGGTCGCGGCCTCGGAATTGACTCTGCCCCATACCATCAAGGATGCCGGCGGCGTGGTGCTCGCCTTCGACGCGACCCAGCGCATGCGGCTGCATACACATGCCGTCGCTCTTCCCGCGAACCGTTACACGCAGGCCGGCCCGTATTGGTTCGACGATCTCAAGCAGGCCTACGCCTGGCCTTCGTACAAGGTCGTGAATGGCAAGGGCTCCAGCATCGGCATCCTGATGGCCGGCGGATATCTGCAGAGCGACATGGATCTCTACTTCGGCCATGAGAAGCTGGCCTCTCCCAAGATCAGCGTAGTCAACATCGCCGGCGGCAGTGCCTTCGATCCCAACGATGACGGCAGCTTCGAAGCTGAGCTCGATATTCAACAGAGCGGCGGCATGGCGCCCGGAGCCGGCGTCGTTCTCTACAGCATCCCGGACCTTACCGACAATCAGATCTTCGGCGGTCTCGTGCAGATCGTCGAAGACAATCGCGTCGATGTCGTTAATATGTCCTTTGGCGGGCCGGAGCTCTTCTACAGCACCGAATACAACGGAGGCACGGACTATACCGGCGTGTTGCATGTGTTCGACGATCTCTTCGCCGAAGGCAACGCTCTCGGCATCACCTTTGTCGCATCCTCCGGCGACGAGGGAGCGACCTTTGTTCCGCCGCTGAGCTGCCTCGTCAAGAACCCCAGCCCCAACTGCGGAGCTCTGGTGGCCGATGTCTCGTTTCCGGCGTCCAGCCCGCACGTCACGGCCGTGGGCGGCACCAATCTCGGCACCGTCACGCACCCGAAGAACCCGGCCAATCTCGGCTCCGCCTACCTCTATGAGGAGGCCTTTGGCGATCCCGCACCCACGGATTTCGAGTTCGGCACGCCGGCCACAGGCGCCTATTGGGGCTCCGGCGGCGGCGATAGCCGTGTCTTCAAAAAGCCGGAGTTCCAGAAGCTGGTCACAACAGGTGCCAAGGTGCGGGCCGTGCCGGATATCGCCCTGCACATGGGCGGCTGCCCAGCGGTACCCGGCATCATTTGCAATGCCGAGGACAGCGCAGACCTGGAGGTCGTTGGCGGCGGACTCTACGGCGTCATCGGGACAAGCGCCTCCGCCCCCGACTTTGCCGGCCTGACCGCCCTCAACGTGGAAGTGCAAGGGACCCGTCTCGGCAACGAAAACTACTACATCTATGCTTTGGCTGCAGCGCAGAAGCTCGGCGTCGTCCAGGACGTTTACCACACGAAAATCCCGGGCTACAACGGTCTCTATAGCTCCGGCAATAACGGCTACAACCGCGTGCTCGGCGTGGGCACACCCTACGGAAAGAACTTCCTTCTGCTGCCCGATGTCGAGGCCGCCGGTAAACCACAGACCCCCAGCAACCCCTAACCCGCAAGCCCGGCCCGTATTCCGGATGCATTGCCTGAGAGGCCGGAGCGCAGAGGAACCCCTCTCCGGTCCTCAGAACGGGTTCATGCAGGTTCATATCCTGCAGGAACCCGGCAATGCGTGAATCGCCACGCCTCTACCACTCACCACCTACAACTTAGAACCTACAACTCGCCCACTACCGACCCTTTACCGCGATCACTTCGATCTCCAACAACGCCCAGGGCGCAGCCAGCGCCGCCACCTGAAAGGCCGAGCGCGCCGGCTTATTCGGCTGGGTCGCGGTCCCGAAATACTTCAGGTACTCGCTCTGCATGCCGGCGAAGTCCAGCTTGCCTGTCTTCGGATCGGGTCCAAGAAACACCGTCATCTTCACCACATCCTTCATGTCGAGCCCCTGGTCCTGCAGACCTTTTTGTATTTTCGCGAACACGCTCGCAGCCTGCGTCTTGGTATCGGTGGGGTACACCGCGGCTAAGCCCTTGGCCGGATCGGCTGGCGTCACCGGATCGGCCAGCTGCCCGCTCAGGTAATACGTGTCACCCACCCACACGCCCTGGGCAATAGGCGACTTCTCCGTCTGGATATGCCGCACGCTCGTCTGCGCTCCCGCAAGCGCGACGGCCAAAAACAATGCCGTAACGGCCATACCGTGTCTCATTGAAGTCTTCATCATGCACCTCCGATTATCCAGCAACTATCTCAAGGCCACCCGCAAGCCGGGCCGACTTCACCTGATCGCTGATCAACTGCACTGCCCGCAACGCACTCAGGGCCGCGCCCTCCTGCCAGGCAACGATGTGCGTTACATGATCCCCGGCAAAGATGATCCGCTCATCCGGCTTGATCAGCGTCTCGTAGCCCTCGTTTGTCTGCGTGCGTGCCGCTGCCGGCGCCGCACCCTGCCCGGTCTGCTTGTTCACCGCAACACCGGGGGACTGCTGCTTACCCACTTGCTTGCCACCCGGCCCGCGCAGCGTCGCTGCCTCTTCCCGATCTTGACCCGGGCCATACGTCCGGATCCACGAGCCCTGGTTCCACTCCGACTTCCCCCAGCCGTAATAGATCGGCTTCTCCAACTCATGCCCGTGGCCCGGATGCAGGCGCTCGATCGATAGCCGACTCTTTGCGAACTTATCTTCCATCGAAAGCGACGCAAACTCCGTATGCCCTTCATCCGAGTAGCCGCTCACCACAACGCCGCGATCGCTGAACAAGCCCGCCGACGGAAACCAGATTGGGCTGCACCCCGTATGGCAAAACTCCAGCCCGCCGTAGATGTTGTAATCCTGCTCCCAGAAACGTCGGCTCTCCCAGGCGATCTTGTACGCGCTCGCATAGGTGCACTCCCCCAGCACCTTCTTATACGGCGTTCCGAGATTGTTCGGAATCTTGTGCAGGATGTTCAGCGGCAGGGCACAGATGCAGAAGTCTGCCTCAATCTTCTTGCCCAGGCCACCCTGTAGGTACTCAACCGAAACGCCCTTCGCCGACTTGTGCAGGCTCGTTACCGCGGAGTCGTACTGCACGAGGTCGCCCAGCGACTTCGCAAAGGCAAAGGGAATCCGGTCCATGCCGCCCACAGGCTGAAACATGGTGGCCTGCATGTCGAACTGCTCGTCGAAGAGCATGCCCTGCCAGAACTCAGCCTGCAGCAGCGTGTGCAGATCGATCGGTTCGCTCAGCACGCCCGTTTCATCACCCGCGCCGGCGGTCTTGCTGTAGCCGGCCCGGTCGCTCCCGGTATATTTGCCTGCCTCATCCAGAGGACCGTAGACGCGCAGAAAATCGAGCATGCGCTGCCGATCTTCCCCGGTCACTTCAGCGTCCAGCGCTCCCTGATTCATGCACTTCATCAGCAGTTCGCTGACGTGGCCGCGTGTGTCGTTCACCACCTGCCGCATCACCGCCGGCTTGCCTCCCATCGCCGCTTCATTCTGCATGTGCGCCGACCGGCTCATGTTCACCTCAACCTGCAGCTCCACTCCGAGCTTGCGGCAGTAGCCCAGGATGTTAGGGTGTATCGACGGTAGGCGGGCCGGTCCGAAGTTCTGATAGTGTCCGGCATCCCACGTACATCGCTGCGCGCTGCCGTCCATCAATGTGACGGTGTCGCCGCTGCGTACGGTGTAATTGCGGCCGCCCGGACGGGTGCGAGCCTCGAGCACCGTGATGTCATATCCCAGGGGCCGCAGTTCATACGCTGCCACCAGGCCCGCAATGCCGCCCCCCAGCACCACCACCCGCACGCCTTTGCCGGAACCCGCTTCGGCGTTGACCCCTTCCGCCCGCCGTGGCTCCGCCTCCATCAGATTCATGCCCTGCATCGCCAGAAATGCGGCCGAGTATCCGCCTGCCTGGCCGACACGGGTCAGGAACTGGCGTCTGGAAAAGCTCATATGCCTTCACCTTACAAAGGGATGTGTTGTGCGACAACGGAAGAGTTTTTGATGAAGCGAAGGCAGAGCTCGCGGTGACGGACCCTTCAAACTACGCTCACGTGAGTTTTCTGTGATTCCCTTCAATGTATCCCATCGTGATCGGGCGCTACGAAAGGTTCCCCGCCCTGCAAAAAGAAAGGCCCGGCTGCCATAACGGCCCGGGCCTTCTCCCTCGATTCAAAGCTACTGCTGCAGCGTCAGGGTAAATGTGGTGGAGTTGCTGATGCTTGTATTGATGGAGTCCGTTCCGGTCAGCGTCAGGGTCAGCGCCTTTGTGGGATTGACCGGCGTGGTTGTCCCTCCGTTACTCCCACCGCATCCGCTCAGGCCCAAGCCAACCGCCGCCAGAAACACCAGCCCCAGAAGAGACGGCAGACGACGAGACCGGCGCAGGAACAACCCTGCTCCGAACAGGCCCGCAAAGGCGATGCCTTCCGGCCACCGACGCATCGGAGGCCCAGGCGCTCTGCCTCGCGTGGCATTCAGGACTACCCGCCCGCCCCCTGGAAGAACGGCTCCCGCGGTCGTGGTCCCGCATATTGTCCCTTCACCGATTGTCAACGTCACCGGCACGGGAAGGCTGTTAATCAACGGCACATTCGATCCGTTGCTCTGGCTATTGCTCAAGGCATAGCAGAGTGTCGGCGCGTTCGACGGATAACTCAGGGAAAGCGCGACCGTTCCCGTATAGCCCGCCGCAGGTGTGATCGATATGTTGGCGGTCCCGGTGCTGTTATACACAACGGTCAGGTTCGCTGCCGCAAGGGCAAAACTCCCCGTGGGCGTTGCGCTACCTACATTCAGCACGGCCGTTCCCGTCGAGCTTGCAAAAACGGTATCGCCCGAATAGATGGCCGTAACGACATAGGAGCCTGTTGTTGCAGGAGCCGTGTAGGTATAGCTCGCCTTCCCGTTACTCAGAGGGAGCGTCGGCGTGATGACCGCGCCGTCGACGGCAATCTGCACGGTTCCGGTCGGGGTATCGGTTGAGCTGCCCTGGGGAGCAATCGTGATGGTGATTTGGTCTGTCGCTCCACCAGTTGGCGTCCCTGTGGCGGGTGTGGCGACGGTCGTCGTGGCGGTAAGCGAAGCGGCCGCGCTCACCGGCCAGGCCGCCACCAGCTTGGCAAAGTCAATCGAACCGAGTCCCGTGGCTTCGTCGTAGCCCGTCGTCGCGGCATAACTGGACGCGCCGGCAGTGGAGCAATAGGTGGGACCCGCCGCGCAGGCATTGCTTCCTGCCGTGATGTCATGGAAAGCACCACTGTAGGTGCCGGCATTTGCCGCAAGGGTGTACAGCGTCTGATTTACATTGCCCTGGCCCGTGGCATGTGTTGCCTGGTTCAGGACCGCCAGCATCCCGGCAAAGATCGGTGCCGCAAAACTTGTGCCGCCTGCCGTCACGAAAGTACTTGAGGGACTACGCAGACCGTTCGTGCAGCTCGACGTCAGATTGCTGAAGGCCAGGTCCGACGGGTCCGAGGTGCAATAGATATACCCAGGACTTTCGACTGAAGCTTGCAGGGCAAGATCCGGAACCAGGCGGTTTGTTCCCGTCGGGATGCCTGCTACGCCGGCCTGCCAGCTAGGCCGGGGAAACAGTACACTGGTGCCGCCGCCGCCCGAGGAGATCGTGGAGTTTCCGCTAATATCCTCATTCCATGCCGTCTCCGGCACATAGGACAGCAACGAGCTGATCACATCCGTCCCGGAGGCACTCTGCCAATACTGCGTGTTTGTGGCGGCAAAAGTACCGGCCGCCATCTGCGTCCCGCCCATCGCGGTCACGCTTGGAATCGAAGCGGGAAAGTCGACCGCTAGGACTTCCTGGGCGGCAGGGGTGGTCAGGTTCGGATCCCCGTAGCAGTCCGTGGAGCCTGAGTCACCGCTCGAGAAGATCACCGTCTGTCCCTGGGCATTGGCCTGTAGAACCTCTTGATTGATCACATTCGCAGCCTGGACGCCGGAAGACCCCTCGGCCTGAAGATCCGGCTCACAGAGGCCGTAGCTGCCACTAATCACCGGGGCGATATTCTCCGAGATGGCATATTGCAGGCTGTCGAAGACGCCAGAATTTGAGTCATCGCCGGTGTAGACGAAGAAGATCGTCGCGCCGGGCGCCATGCCGCTGGCATACTCTACATCCAGCTGCGATTCACCCTCATCGCCGTCTCCCACCGGGTTGATGCCATTCACGCCCGTGTTGGGCACCAACACCATCGTCGGCAGATTCGCCGCCAGCCCGGCGCCGGACTGGAAAGCGGCAACGGGCGCGGTCTCGATGTACGACTGGCCGATGATGGCAACGGACTGCCCCGCTCCGTTGTAGCCCGCCTTATAGGTAGGGGTCAGGTCATACATCGTGGCAACGTCGGAAGGCGTAAGGAAATGATCCCCTGTCTGGCTGGAGGTATACGCAGGGCGCACCGCCGCAGGCTGAAGGCGTGTACGTCGCTGCGGATGCAGATCGGACAAGCGCAGCACCCCGGCAACCATGGGAGCCAGCGTGGCCGGCAGGCTTAGGTCTCCTGCTGGCGCAAAATGGGTACCCCTGGTCGACGCATACCGATGGATCTCCGTTCGGAACGCCGCCGCGACCTGACCCGCTGTCGCATTGAAGGTGACGCGGTCACGGCTGCGTGAGGTCCCGGAGACTTGAAAGCCCTGTGCCTGCAACCAGACCTGGGTCTTGGCAATGTCGGCGTCCGCCACGCCAAAACGGGCGGCAAACTGGTCGGGCGTCAACCAGTGGTGATATAGCGCCGACGCCGGATTCTGCTGCGCCGCCAGCAAAGTCGAGAGATCCGCCTGCTGCGCCGCGGTCCGATTGAAAACCAGCGTCACGCCCTGCAGGCTCGTGTCCGCCGGGAGCGCCCCCTGGTCTACCCCGAGGCTTATGGGCTTTGCCGCCAGCTCCGGATGCGCGTCCGCCAACCGAACGCGGTCAGCATTATTGATAGGGGCGGTCAGCCGGGGCTTCGGCCCGTCCGCATGGCTCACTTGGGAAGAAAGAAGCAGGGCGAACGCGGCAACGGGAACCCACAACTGGCACAATCTCATAGAGCTAGAGTCTCAGATCTGCAAGCAATCCACGGTACCGCAAGGAAGCCTGCTTTGGGAATCGTTGTATATAGACGCACGTTGGGCGGCAAAGTTCCGCGGTACCCTGCCCTGTTACGGGACAGATCGGCGTGTGACACTTGCCCCCTTTCGTCTTATCGGCAAGATGCGGAAAACCTTTAGCTCCGCAAAGCGGCCGGCAGCTCCTCGCGTTTTACCCTTCGCTGCTCGCCGGTCGCAAAGCTCTTGACCGTGCCCAGCCCGTCACGAACCTCGTCTTCGCCCAAAATGACGATGTGGCGTGCGAGCCGGTCGGCAACCTCGAAGCTTTTCTTCAACTTAAAGCTGCCGTCCCCCACCTCCACGCTCAGCCCCGCATGCCGCAACTCCCGTGCCAGCGCCAGTGCGGCGGCATTCTGCCCCGGCCCCAGCGGTGCCACGTAGGCATCCATCTTTGCACTCATCCCGGCCCGCTCGGGTGCCTGTCCTGCCTCGGCAGCATCCAAATCCGCCTGCGCCTGCAACGTAAGAATCAGGCGATCCTCCCCAATCGCGAACCCAATGCCCGGCGCCCGCGGGCCGCCCAGCAGCTCGCTCAGCCCGTCATAACGGCCGCCGCCCAGCAGGGCATTCTGTGTACCCAGCCCCGTCGTCACGGTAAATTCAAAAGTCGTCCGGGTGTAGTAATCGAGACCCCGAACCAGGCGCGGGTTCACGTGATACGCCACACCGCACGCATCCAGCGCCGCCAGCACCTGCTCAAAGTGCGCCTTCGACTCCGGCCCTAGATAGTCGGCAATCTTCGGCAGACCGTTGATGATCTCCTGGTCGCCCTCATCCTTGCTGTCCAGCACGCGCAGAGGATTGGTCTCCGCCCGGCGCTGATTGTCGGGGCACAGCCGGTCCCTTACCGGTAGCAGCGCCGCACGGAGCGCCTCGAGATAGCGCACACGGTCTTCAGCGTTGCCCACGGAGTTCAGTTCCAGCCGCCATCCCCGCACACCCAGTTCGTCCAGCAGCGACGCCAGCATCTCCAGGATCTCGGCATCCCGCAATGGGCTCTCGGCACCCGAGCTCGGCGGCCCGATGACCTCCGCGCCAATCTGCCAGAACTGCCGGTACCGCCCTCGCTGCGGCCGCTCCCGACGGAACTGCGGCCCGATGTAGTACAGCTTCTGCAGCGCGCCGCCGTCCCCCAGCTTGTGCTCGATGTATGCCCGCACTACCCCGGCCGTCGACTCAGGCCGCAGCGTCAGGGATTGCCCCTTCTCGGACTCCGCGCGCGCCCGGTCCTCCCAGGTAAACATCTCCTTCGAGACAATATCCGTCTCTTCCCCCACGCCGCGGGCAAACAGCTCGGTGGTCTCGAAGATCGGCGTCCGGATCTCACCGAAGCCGTAACGCGCAAAGACCGCGCGGGCGACGGCTTCAACGTGGTTCCAAAGCGGGGTCTGGTCAGGCAGCAGGTCGCGCGTGCCGCGCACAGCCTTCAAAAATGAACGGGTTTTCCCGCTCGGCATATCGCTCATACGCCCTTCAGTGTAGAGGACGCCAGTCGGACGCCTGTGCCGGAGTCATCGGCGGCGGAGGGGACGGCGGCGCTGCGTCCGTCACCGGGGCAGCAAATCCTGACGCTTCGAACCCCGAGCCGCCAGGGCGAACCGTCTCCATCCAGCGGTCGTGGGTCTTGCGGCGGGTCCTTGCGTCAAACAGAAATCCTATGCCGATCGCCAGGGGAATGATCCCCGCGGCCGCACCCGAGAACACATCCCGCTCCCGCAGCACGATCGCCAGAAAAGCGAAAAACACAATCAGCCCCACGCCGATCGAGCACAGCACCAGTCCCGCACGTTGCGCGCCGGCGCCGTCGCTCGGCCGGCCAAAAGGCTTGGGCGCGGGCGCACCCTGCGCGGTGGCGCGGCGCAACACCTCCTGATCGCACTCCGGCTCCACAGGCAGGCCCTGCGCGATCCTCGCCAGGCGCTCATGCGACTGAATCTCTTTGTTGCGAACACCGGACCAGATCCCCGCCACCACGATGCTGCCGATCATCGCGCAGCCGGCTACGGGCACGATGAACGGGCTATTCAACGCTTCACCGATCCCGCCGTTCATCCACATGAAAGCCACCATCTGTGTAAACATCCTGACCTCCTGACCCAGGCAGCGCTTTCGTCCGTGCCCCTGGTTTATGTGTGCCGTAGGACCGGTAACCGTTCCGAAAGTTTCAACGCCAGCCATGAAACTTTCCGCTATCGTCACGGTCATACTCCATCGCTCGCATGCGCCAGGACTGGACATCTCCGGAAGGCTTCGAAACCCTCGTCCGCGAGCACCAAAGTCTCGTCTTCCGCACCCTTCACCGCCTCACCGGCCCCGGCGCGCACGTCGAGGACCTCGCCCAGGAGGTCTTTCTGCGCCTCTACCGCGCCCTTCCCGAGTTTCGCGGCGATGCCATGCTTTCCACGTACCTCTACCGGATCACCGTCAATGTCGCGCAGGACGAATGGAAGCGGCGCCGCCGCGACCGCGAGCATCTCGCCCCGATACCCGCTGATCTGGACGACGACGAATCCAGTGACTGGCTTGAAAACCAGTCCCCGCCACCCTTCAGCGGTGCCCATACCCGCAGCCCCGAGCAGCGCCTCAGCGAAAATGAAACCGAGGCCGCGGTCAACGCCGCTCTCCTCTCGCTTCCTGAAGTCGAACGCGCTGTGATCGTCCTCTACCACGGGGAGGACCTCAGTTATGAGGGCATCGCCGCCGCGCTGGGTCTGCCGGTCAACACCGTCCGCACCCACTTGCATCGCGGCCGCAAACGGCTCGCCGGTCTGGTGGGACAGCGCCTCGCCACACCGGCCCGGTCACGGGACGACGCAGGGGAGTACCCTGTTACAAGGAGCGCAGGATGAATTACAACGGCAACCATCCCGATTCTCTCCACCTTCCCGGCAACGGGGTCTCGGACCCCCTCGTCGAGGCGGCCATCACGCGGGCTCTCGGTCGTAAACCCGCCCCCATCGTCCCCGAGAACTTCGCCGCAAACGTCGCTCGACTCGCTCTTGCCCAGCCTCTACCCCGCCGCTCGCGCTGGCTGGGCTGGGGACCTCGGCTTGCCGCGGCTTCCGCAGGTCTGCTGACCCTGGGCATGTTCGCCCTGGCGCCGCACGCCGCGCCTTCCCTCAGGGACGTCGCCTTCGATGGCGAATTGCTCCTGCTGGCCGAGCTAAGCTGTCTCCTGTTGTTCTCGCATCGCCTTCTCAACGGCGAATAAGAGCCTCCGGCCTCAACGAGTTCCAGGCATCCGGGCCCCTCAAGCCGCTGCCCTCAAGCATCGCCATAGCGCCTACCCCGCATCGCAGCCTGTATGTGTCTTCACCGGACACATCAGCGTCCGGTGAAGCAGGAGTTCGTAATGCGCCTTCCTACCGCTACTCTCGCCCTCGTCCTTGCCCTGCCTCTCGTGTCGGTAGCCCAAACCACTCCTGCGGCTACCCAGCCTGACACGGTTCCAGTCACCTCGCAGACGCCCGCCGCCACCAACGCTGCCGATACAACAGCCGGGATCACCGCGCCAAAGGCCGCTACCGGCGAACACATGTCCAAGAGCGAGCGCAAAGCGCAGCGCAAGCAGCAGAAGCAGGAAGAAAAGTCCGCAAAGGCCAACGCCAGCGCAGCCAAGAACAGCGCCAAAGCTGTGAAGGATCAGAACAAAGCCACGAACGCCGCGGAGAAGGC
>CAXTGE010000072.1:11933-15346 GCA_964243645.1 uncultured Acidobacteriaceae bacterium
GACCGGGATGTGACCGAAAAACGGGCGCAGCATGGGATCTCCGCAGGGGCCTTCGTAGACATCCTGTAGTCTACGTGTCGGCAATGGCCGTCCCCCGTTCGAGACAGCGCATTTCCCCCTAAGAAAAGTGTTCATAACGGAGCGCCCGGCGCTATGCTTAAGGACGGCCACACAGGCAGGTTTGGAGGTGTATTTCTTTTGGCAGAGGTTCGAGTTCAAGAAGGGGAACCGCTTGAAAATGCCCTGCGCCGCTTCAAGCGCAAGGTACAGACCGAGGACATCATCAAAGAGGTCAAGCGCCATTCTTTCTACCTGAAGCCAGGCGAAAAGCGCCGCGTCAAGGAAGCTTTGGCACGCAAGCGTAATCGTAAGAAAGTCCGCAAGGAGCAAGACTAAAGCTCCTCGCCAGTACAGCCGCACAGGGGAGGGGGGATGCTCTACTGACTCCCTCCCCTTCCGCTGCAAGCCACATGGTTATAAGCCACAGGGCATCCTTCGCTGACCTGTGGACCGGGCCCCCCGCACTTGCATCATCAATAGGCCTGATGCGCACGCCGGCTTCCCCAGGAGCTCGCTCACCGCTCACGCCTTGTCCCGCACGACAGGGAGAGGGTGGTATGGAATTCAGTGATCGTGTTCTGAAGTGCTCTGATTGCAACAGCGACTTCGTCTTCACCGCCGGCGAGCAGCTTTTCTTCTACGACCGGCAGTTCAAGAATGACCCCAAACGGTGCAAGCTCTGCAAGGCCAAGCGTGCCGGCCTGGGACGTTCCCCCGAAGGGACCGCCGCCGTCGCCGCTCTTCCGCTCTCGCGCACGGAGACGCGCACCGAATGCTCGGCCTGTGGCATCGAGACAACCGTCCCCTTCAAGCCCACGCAGGGCCGTCCGGTCTTCTGCCGCTCCTGCTTTCAGCTGAAGCGGGTACCCACCGCCGTTGCCAGAGCCGCCACTCTCGACACGCCGGCTTTTGCCATCCAGCAGGCCGTCGCCGAGCTCCCGCTAGGTCTGAACACCACGGAGTTGATTGCGGGCGTCCCTGCCGCCGCGCGAAACATGGACGGCGTGCCCCACGGCATGGAGTTTCTAGCTGCCGAAGCGATCGAAGCCTAGCTCCAGTCGCTGCGAATGAGGCAGGCGGGACAACCAGCGCTTCGCCCCCGCCCCTCTGAAGCGGTCTACCATGCTCCGGCTCCGAGACATCTCTGAAGACACAGCCCTTTTCCCCTGGAACAAGAGCACACCCTATCCCGCGATCGAATCCGTACTGGCCATCCCCATGGCCCTGCTCGTCGGCGAGTACACCGGTCATCGCAGCGCTGGTTCCATCGCTGCCGGGGCCGCCTTCACGGTCGGCTTTGCCGTCTTTCATGAGGCGCTCTCGTCCACCCTGCTCAGCATGGCTCTGCTGACGCTGGGTATCGCCTCGGCCACCCTCATCGGCAGTCTCGGGGCGCATTGGACCCCGCTCGTGCTTCTACTGTGCGCGGTGGCCGCCCTCAACTACGGCCTTTTGGCCAGCCTCGATCTGACGGCGAGCTGGATCGGCCAGCAGTGCGGCGTCTATGTCGTGATTTCCAGCTACTTCGCCAACGGCGTGCACTATGCGGTGGGCCGCACCGCCATGGTTCTGGCCGGGGGCGCGCTGCAGATGCTGCTCTTCTCAGGATTTCGCTTCCTGCATCGCTACAGCCACGCGGATGATCCCTCGCCGCCGCCCTTGCTCCGCCAGGTCCGCACGCGCGTCAACCAGCTCTGGCGATGTCTCCACGAGCAGCTGCGTCCCAGCTTCGCAACCGACGGCTACGTCGTTAAACTCGTCCTCGCGCTCGGTCTGAGCACCGCACTCTATCGCTTTCTTCATTGGCGCAATGGGTACTGGGCACCCATGACCGCGCTCCTCGTGCTGAAGCCCAAGTGGGCCAACACCCTGAGTCGCGGGATCGCGCGCCTCACGGGAACGGTGGTCGGTGCGGCCCTCACCGTCCTGCTGGCCCACCTCTTTCCCCCGTTCACGCATTGGATCTACTTCGCGCTGATCCTCCTCACCGCTTATGCCTGTTTCGCGCTGCAGGCGGTCAATTACGCCCTGTTTTCCGTGGTGCTGACCCTGTACACCATCTTTCTCTTCGGCTTTGGCGGCTTCTCGGAGCGCAGCGCAGCCACTCTTCGCCTGGTCAACACGGCGCTCGGTGGTTCCCTCGCCTTGCTCGTCGACATCCTCGCGAGCTATCTCGGTCCACGGCTTTGGTCGGCACGCTCGGGGCCCTCTCTGCCCGGGCAAGACCTGACCTCGTCGCCGAAATCCGTACAATAACTTCATCGTGACTCTAGACTTTCTCGGCTCCCTGCAGCGCACCCACGGCTGCGGTGCCCTTCGCTCATCCGACGCCACCTCTGACACCCCCACCACCGTGACCCTGATGGGCTGGGTCAATCGGCGCCGCGACCATGGCGATCTGGTCTTTCTCGACCTCCGCGACCGCTCCGGCATCACCCAGGTCGTCTTCGACAAATCAATCTCGCCCGAGGCCCACGCCAAAGCCGAACAGGCCCGCCCCGAGTTTGTCGTCGCCGTCACCGGGACAGCGCGCCTCCGCGGGCCCGGCCTCGCCAACCCAAAGATGGCCACCGGGAACATCGAGGTTGTCGGGAGCACGCTCCTCCTGCTGAACGATGCGAAAACTCCGCCGTTCTCGCCATCCGAAGACGCCATTGCCAACGAGGAGACCCGCCTCAAGTACCGCTATATCGACCTCCGCCGCCCGGAGATGCAGCACAACTTCATCGTGCGCAGCAAGGTCGCCATGGCCATCCGCAACTACCTCGTCGAGCGGGGTTTTCTCGAGGTCGAAACACCCTTCATGACCCGCTCCACCCCCGAAGGCGCCCGCGACTACCTCGTCCCCAGCCGCGTCCACCCCGGCCACTTCTACGCCCTGCCGCAAAGCCCGCAGATCTTCAAGCAGATCCTCATGATCTCCGGCTTCGACCGCTACTTTCAGGTGGCCCGCTGCTTCCGCGACGAAGACCTCCGCGCCGACCGTCAGCCCGAGTTCACCCAGATCGACCTCGAGATGACCTTCCCGCAGCAGGAAACCGTCTTCGCCGTCGCCGAAGGCTTCCTCCGCGCCGCCTTCAAGGCCGCCGGGGTCGAGCTCCCCCCCGAGCCCTTCGTCCACATGACCTACGACCACGCCATCGAGCGCTACGGCATCGACAAGCCCGACATGCGCCTCCCCGCCATGGTCAACCTCTCCGCCACGCTCACCCCAGAGCTCCGCGAGACCCTAAAGATCGATCCCACCCTTCCCATCTATGGCTTCACCATCCCCAAAGCCGCCGCCGGCATGAGCGGCACCCAGAAGCGCGCCCTCGTCGACGAGATCCGCAAGACCCTGGGCGACACAGGCC
>CAXTGE010000073.1:0-11899 GCA_964243645.1 uncultured Acidobacteriaceae bacterium
AGAAAGTAGGCGAACAGGATGGCAAACAGGAACAGGGTGAGCGTCTCGCGGGCACCGTGAAGAAAGGCCAGCACCAGCACAAACAGCAGCGCGGTAAACAGAACGCGCGCGGTCTGCGGATGCCAAAGGGCTGTGAGGAAGGTCTCCTCATCACTTGGCGAAGTGAGGCGTTGCTCGTTTCTTGTCATAGGTCCGTAAGGTAGATGGTCCGTGGAGCGACGGAGACGCCTGAGACATGCATCTTTGTGCGTATTGGGCGTGCTCTCCGGATGCCGTCTGCGGACTTCGCAGGGGCTCCGCTGGTAAACTGGATACCTATGCCGTTCCTCCAACGCCGTAAAGCCGTCACCGTAAACATCGGCGGCGTCCGCGTCGGCTCCGACGCCCCCGTCGTCGTCCAATCGATGACCAACACCGATACCGCGGACATCGAATCCACGGTGCAGCAGGTCGCCGCGCTCGCTCGAGCCGGTTCGGAGCTCGTCCGCATCACGGTCAACAACGACGAAGCCGCCAAAGCCGTCCCTTACATCGTCGACGGCCTCCATGCCAAGGGTTGGGAGACCCCCATCATCGGGGACTTCCACTACAACGGCCACATCCTGCTCCGCAAATACCCCGAGTGCGCCCGCGCCCTCGCCAAATACCGCATCAATCCCGGCAACGTCTCCATCGGCCGCAAGGACGACGACAACTTCCGCACCATGATTGAGTGCGCCGTCGACAACCAAAAGCCCGTCCGCATCGGCGTCAACTGGGGTTCGCTCGATCAGGCTCTGCTCACCCGCATGATGGACGAGAACAACCGCGCCCCGCAGCCGCTCGCCGCCCGCGACGTCATGATGGAAGCCATGGTCGTCTCCGCACTCGATAATGCCGCCGCGGCCGAGCGCTACGGCCTGCGCCGCGACCAGATCCTCCTCTCCGCCAAGGTCTCCAACGTCCGCGACCTCATCGACGTCTACGCCGAGCTAGCCGGCCGCTGCGACTACGCCCTCCATCTCGGCTTGACGGAGGCCGGCATGGGCATGAAGGGCATCGTCGCCTCCACCGGAGGCCTCGCGCCGCTGTTGCTGAACGGTATCGGCGATACCATCCGTGTCTCGCTCACGCCCGAGCCCGGCGGCGACCGCTCCGAAGAGGTCCGCTGCGCCCAACAGATTCTGCAGTCGCTCAACATCCGCAGCTTTATGCCGCAGGTCACCAGCTGCCCCGGCTGCGGCCGCACCACCTCAACCTACTTTCAGGAACTCGCGCAGCGCATCCAGAACTACCTCGTCGAGTCCATGCCCGAGTGGAAAAAGACGTACCCCGGCGTCGAAGAGCTCAAGCTCGCCGTCATGGGCTGCATCGTCAACGGCCCCGGCGAATCCAAGCACGCCAACATCGGCATCTCGCTCCCCGGCACCTTCGAAGAACCCAAAGCGCCGGTCTACGTCGACGGCAAGCTCTTCACCACCCTCAAAGGCGACCACATCGTCGAAGAGTTCCAGGTCATCCTCGACGAATATGTCGAGCGCCGGTACGGCCACCGCCAGCCTGTAACTACCGAGTTAGTTCGGGCCTAAGTCACATGGCAAGGGAAGAGCGTGGTCGGCCTACCCTGACCTCTTTACAAGCAGTCACGTTGTCATCTCGACCGAAGCGCAGCGTAGTGGAGAGATCTGCAGTTCGCGAACCTCATCACCACGACGACGTGGACAACAAACACGGCAAGCAATCAAGTTGATCCCACACAGAAACCCCCTTCCCCAACTCACAACGTAGGCCGCAGGAACACCGCCGTGGACATCCGCGCCCCACCCGGCAGCCTCTACCACCCGGCCTCGCCTGCTCCCGCCCTACTTGTACGCGCACCCCGCGTGGCTGTCCTGTATGGGGATCGCTCTGCTCCGTCGTCTGTCCCCTATCTCTGCGCACCCGGCCTATACATCATTTCCCGCGCCAACCTGGCAGGTACCGCCCGCGCCCCCGCGCTCCGCGTGCGACCCTTCGTTGCTGCGCTCTTGCCCTGGCGGCCCCAAACTCCCACGCAAACGGGCTGTTATGCCGCCGCAGCTCCCGCAAGGAGTACACCGCCCCTCGCCACCGCACTCCACCCTGCCACAACGTCACCGCCACCGAGCGCGCGATCGCCCATAGCAGCGCCATCACTCCCAGGGGGTACAACCAGCCCCACCGTGCATCGACCCCTGTCACCTCAGCCATCGCGCGGTACTGCACGGCAAGGCAAGCCATCACGATCAACGACGGCACGGCCGTTCGCCACCAAGCCAGCCCAACAGGCGGCCCCAGAAAGACCACGGTCACCAGAAACATCAGCGCGGCCGCCATCCACAGGCGAAAGCTGACGGCCGCCCACATCGTCTTCGTCATGGCCCGTGTCAGGCCACGCAGACCTGTCGATGCCTTCGTTAAGCCGTCCGGCAGATGTGCCGGTTGCGGAGAACGCAGCACCAGTCCCGGGGCAAAGACAAGCCGCTGGCTCATGCCCGCCGCACGCACCCGCCGGCCCAGAATCGCGCCCGCCTTCACGGCCAGCCGCTGCGGCGCAAACCCGTCAAGCTCCTCCCACGCCTCACGCCGGATCAGGTGAAACGACTCCGCCCCGGCGGCATCCCACGTGGCCCCTGGGTCCGCCACCCGCCACGGCCGCGACACCCAAAGCCTGGCAACGTTCAAAGACCCAAGCAGAACACTCTCACCCCAGTTGTGGCTGACGGTCGACGGCGCAACGACCAGGTGATCGACCCCACCCATCTCGGCAAAGGCCAGCGCTCGCCGCAACACGCTCGGCGAAAACCACACACCCGCCTCGGTAAACAGCAGCCACTCCGACCGGCTTCCCCGCGCGCCGGCCTCCAGGGCAAATGTCTTTGCGATCCACCCCGCGGCTTCCTCCGTCAGGTGCACAACACCCAGGCGCTCGGGCCGCCGTTCGGCCATCTCGTCCAGGATGTCGCCCGTCCCATCACTCGACCGGTCATCCACCACCAGAATCCGCAGCCAGGGATAGTCCTGAGCCAGCAGCGTCTCCAGGCCAGGGGCCAGCGTCGCGGCCTCATCCCTGGCCGGCACCACGACCACCAGCCCCGGCGCACGCACGGGGCATAGGTCCCACCGCGTCGCGGTCAGGTCCGGCACCTCATCCAGCCGGTTCATCAGCGTGCGTGTCCGGGCACACCAGACCGCGGCCAGCGCCCAGTCGCTCCACTCCAACGCCCGTCGCCATCCCTCGCCGAGGTGCGGCCACCAGCGCAGCGGCTCTCCAAGTCCTCTCACGCGCTTGCCGCGACAGCCCCCTGCGCACTCTCATCCAGCGGCGGCGCAAACCGCGCCCCCACAAAGAAGATCACTGCGCCCACCAGCATGGTCACCAGCGTCGCTCCCAACCCATACCGCAGGTTCGAGCGATCGCTGATGGCCCCAATGATCTTCGGCGAGAACGCATCGCCCAGCACATGGATGGCAAACAACTGCCCTGCCATCGCCATCGCGCGCAGGTTGGCCGGCACCGCATTCAGCGTCGCCGCATTGACAGGACCCGTTCCCAAAAAGATCAGAAACACCGCCGCACCCAGCGCCGGCAAAGTGACCGACTTCGGCCCAAAGAAACACAGCATCGCCGGCGGCACCGCCAGCGCCGCACTCAATGCCGGCACCAAATACAGGGCCTTGCCCGTCCGCTTGGACCACCACTGCGCCAAGGTACCGCCCGCAATCGTTCCACCCAGCCCGCAGATCACTGTGATCCCACCCATGATCGTGCTTGAGGCCTCGAGCGAGCGGCCATCCACCCGCTGCAGAAACGACGGCATCCACCACGAAATCCCGCCCAGGGAAAACGTCACCGCGGCATAGCCAAGAATCGCCGCCAGGTAGGCCTTGTTCTTCAGTAACGAAAATACCGATGCATGGTCGAGCTTTGTGTGGCCGTCCTGCGCCGCCTTGCCGTCCTGCCCCGTCCGCGCCGGCTCCCGCATAAACAGCAGCATGAGCACCGCAATCACGGCACCGGGTACCGCGGACGCTATAAACGACATCCGCCATCCATGGCTCGCCGCGATATATCCGCCGGCCAGATACCCCAGCGCCGCGCCGCACGGAATGGCGATGTTGAAGATGGTCAACACCCGGTTACGCTGATCTTCCGGGTAATAGTCGGCCAGCATCGCCGGCCCGAACACCCCAAAGCACGCCTCGCCCACGCCCAGCGCCGCATGCCGCACATTCAGCGAATCGTAGTCATGCACATGGGCGGTCAAGAAGTTCATCGCCGCAATCGCCAGCGCCGCCACAACGATCATCGGCTTACGCGGGAAGCGATCGCCCAGCCAGCCCGTAACTGGCGAGCTCAATACATACGCCACCATGAACCACAGCGTCAGCGAGCCGATCTGGTCGTCCGTGATCCGAAACTCGCCCTTAATCTGCTCCTGGACCGCCGGCAGGATGTACCGGTCCAGGTAGTTCACAAAGTTCATCGCCGTCAGCAGCACCAGCGCTACCGTCGCGCCACGCGCTACGCCAACCACCGGCTTCGTCGCCGTCCCTGCCATGCCATCCGCCATACACCCCGGAGCATACCAGCCCCACACCCACCCGGTCGCCGGAATCCGATCTCTTCTGCCGTGTCGTACCCAAGCGTCCCCTGCCGGAGCGCACCCCAAGCGCCTACACCCGTGCGCAAGCGTTACAGCCGTGGCGCACCTTAGCGTTCGTCGCGCCCTTCGCATTGGTCGTTGCAGTTGCAGTTGCCATTGCTATTGCTATCGCTCGTTGCAGTTGCTGTTGGTCGTTGGTGCCGGCATGGCCCTCAGGCACACCTCTTCTCATGCAACAGCGTCGCTGCTATGCTTGGTCGTCTTTCGTCCTGAGGCGCAGACCACCACCGCACGGAGGCACTGAGCTGCATGCGTCCTTTCGTCACGCCCCTCGCCGCGGTCGGACTCCTCGTCTCCCTCCCCGCCGCTACTACCTACACTTTGCCTTCTGCCGTGCCACCCCCTAGACCCCAAAAATCTATGACCTCTCCCGCCTTTGCAGCTCCGCACGTTCTCCGCCTCGACCCTGCCCTCGATCATCTCCTCGCACCCGACGCCATCCCGACAGTCTTTGCCCAGGGCTTCGCCTTCACCGAAGGCCCCATGTGGTACAAAAACCGCCTCTGGTTCGTCGACGAAGAGGCCGACCGCGTCCACGCCGCCACACCCGACGGCCACGTCACCACGCTCCTCGACTACACCCATGGCCCCTACGCCAAGCCGCCCGGCACCCCCACCGGGTCACCACAGGGCGCGACCACCGGCCCCAACGCCATGGCCACCGCCCCCGACGGCACCATCGTCGCCATGCAGCAGTACGCCCGCGACGTCGTCCACCTTACCGAGGACCTCACCAACTCCGACGCGCCCGTCAAGCAAACGCCCTACTTCGATCACTACGACGGCCGCCATCTCAACAGTCCCAACGACCTCGTCTTCGCCCCCGACGGCTCCTTCTACTTCACCGACCCCAACTACGGCCTCAAGCTCCGTGACAAAGACCCCGCTAAGCAGCTGCCCTACCAGGCCGTCTTCCATGTCGTGAACGGCAAACCCACGCCCGTTATCACCGACCTCCCCACGCCGAACGGCGTCGCGCTGTCCCCCGACAACAAGACCCTCTACGTCAATAACTCCGGCCCCGACCAGCGCGTCGTCGCCTACCCGCTCCACCCCGACGGCACCGTCGGTACCCCCCACGACCTCATCACCTTCACCGGTCATGAGGGCGAAGGCGTCCCCGACGGCCTCAAGGTCGACTCCGGGGGCAACATCTGGACCACAAGCCCCGGCGGCATCCGCATCCTCACCCCCCAGGGCAAGGTCCTCGGCATCCTCCAGCTCCCCCAGGTTCCCGCCAATCTCGCCTGGGGAGGTTCCACCGGACAAACCCTCTACATCACCGCCCGCACCCACCTCTACAAGCTCGAAGTCCTCATCCCCGGCAATCTGCCAAACTTCCGCCGCTGAGAAGGTTGTAAGTTCTAAGTGGTAGGTTCTAGCTGTAAGTCGTAAGTTCTAGGTTGTAGGTTTTAGGTTGCATGTCTAAGTTCTCGGTTATGGGTCACAGGCTTTAACTTGCAAGCCTCAACTCCGTCGCGCACCTTGGCATCCTTCGCGCCCCTAGCGTCGGCCTTTGCTCTTGCCTTCCAACTACCACCGTCCAGACAGGAAACTACCTAGCTCAGGCTCCGAACCCCAAGGACCCCATGGATCGCCGCAACTTCACCAGACTCTCCGCCCTCACTGCCGCCGCAACCACACTCCCCACCTGGGCCCAGAACGCCAATCCAACAGGGAAACTCCGCTTCGCCGCCGTAGGCCTAGGCGGCATCTCCGACATCTTCATGCAGGCCGTCGCCAAGTCCGACAAATGCAGTATCACCGGCCTTGTCTCCGGCCACGCGGACGCCAAAGCTCCCAAATACCAAGCCCGGTTCAACATCCCGCAGAGCTCCGTCTACAGCTACGACACCTTCAACCGCATCGCCGACAACAAGTCCATCGATGCCGTCTACATCGGCCTTCCCAATTCCATGCACGCCGAGTACACCATCCGCGCCGCCGAAGCCGGCAAGCATGTCCTCTGCGAAAAGCCCATGGCGATCAGCTCCGCCGAGTGCCGCGCCATGATCAAGGCCTGCCGCGATGGCAAAGTCAAGCTCATGATCGCTTACCGCGTCCATTACGACCCCACCTGGATCAAGATCCGCGACCTGGCCCGCTCCGGGGCCATCGGCGAAATCCAGAGCTTCCAGGGCGGCTTCTACGGCGCCAAGCAGCAGGGCGAATGGCGCCTCGACAAGAAACTCGCCGGTGGCGGCTCCCTCTTCGACCTCGGCATCTATCCACTCAACGCCATCCGTTGGATCGCCGCCGAAGAGCCCTCCACCTTCGCCGCCCAGACCTCCACAAAGATCACCGGCCCACGCTTCGCCACTGTTGAGGAGACTGTCGAGTTCAACATGGTCTTCCCCTCGAAAATCATCGCCAGCTCCGGTTCCAGCTACGGCGAAAACGGACCAAACTACGTCAACATCTGCGGCACCGAGGGCTATATCCAGGTCAGCCCCGCCTTCGGCTACAACGGCCTCAAATACACCGCCCACACCAAGTCCGGCGAAACCACCGGGACCAGCCCGGGACAGGGCTCGTACCAGTTCACCGCCGAAGCCGATCACTTCGCCGACTGCGTTCGCCACAACACCACACCCGCTACCCCCGGAGAAGAAGGCCTCGCCGACCAGCTCGCCATGGAGGCCATCTACAAAGCCGCTGGCCACCCCGTCGCCTAGAGCTGTTCTCCTGCAGCTATGGCTTTGGCTGACACGTTCAGGCCAGTTTTCTTGACGAAAACTGACGCGAACTATCTCGGCTCAGCACTACACCTGCAGGAGAACAGCTGTAGCCTCACCACACCGGCAATACCACAAGCAAACTGAGGCAGCACCGTCACGCGGCGTTCCCCACCCTTTCTGTCATTCCCCGGCGAGGATCTGCTCGTTCATCACCAACCGCCTCACCGCCCACCGCTTCACTGGCCGACCGCATCACCCGCCAGCCGTCCTACCGCCGACCGCCTCACTTGCCGCCACACAAACTTCACCCCAAACGCGGCAGCCACGCCCAGATACAGCCGCTCGTTCATCAAAAACATCTTCGGCCCTGGCGACGCCAACGCAGTCGTAAGCCCGAACCACAGTCCCAGCACGTAGGTGTACATCGGCAGGCTCGGCGTCAGCACCATGAAGGGCACCAGCCAAATCACATACCAGGGGTAGTGCGGCGAGAACAGCAGCATCATCGCGAAAGCCAGCGCTCCGGCACCGCGCACATAGGCAGGCGCTATACCCCGCCCAACACCCAGCCCAGGCCTCACCCCGGCAACACGCTCGGCCCTGCGTTCAGTCGTTGCCCGCCCCAAGCACCACCAGCAGATCGCCCCCATAACCGCAGCACATAACAGGTAAAACGCCGCGTTCGGCAGCCACGGCATGCCAAGCCGCGTTCGGGCAAAGTCCAGGAGGAAGTACCGCGTCCCGCTCTCCATGCCCTCTTCCTTGGTGTACCCCGTAAACAGGAATCCGAAGACCAGCAGGCCCACCCGCGCGTAGATTCCATACCCCACGGCCACCACCGCCAGCACCGCCGCCGGCATCCGCCAGTCGCGCCGCTGCCACAGCGCCGGAAACAGCACGATGGGATAGAACTTCGTCATCACGGCGCAGCCCAGAAACAAGCCTGTAAGCCAGGGCCGCTCCCGCCAGCGAAACAGCAGCGCCAGGGCCACAAAGCCGATGACGACCGCATCCACATGCGCCGCGTCGCCGATCTCCCAAACCAGCAACGGGCACCACAGCAAAAGAAGCACCTCGGCCGCCGGTCGTCCCCAGCGCTCCAGCAACTGCACCAGCGCCCATGCAGCCAGCCCCTCGAACGCCAGCATCATCAGCTTGAACGCGTCCACGGTGGGGGCAAACCATGCCGCGGCCCAGTAGACGATCTGCGCCACCGGTGGATAGATCGTCCGCGCATAGTCGCGGCGATTGATGTTGTCGAAGATCTCCTGGTTTGGCGCTCGCAGTGCCGTCAGCGCCACGTCCCCCGGCACATATCGGTACGGGCTGATCCCATGGTGCTGCACCATTCCATCCCACACGTACCGGTACATATCGGACGACAGAAACGGATCCACCAGAAACGTCATGGCATGCATGGCCACGGCGAACCACACCACGATCCACAGCGTCGCGCGGTTCACCGGCTGCGTCCGCACGATCAATACAGCCCCCAGAAAGCAGAACGTCGACAGCAATGCAACGTCTTCGAACCCAATCCAGAAATGGCTGCTCTCAAAGCCAAACTGCCGTGCCAGCCACACCAGCGCAAACCCGAACGCGCAAAGCGTCACATTGGTCAGCCGTGCATCGCCGTCACCCCACTGCCCTAGCAAACCAGATCGCCGCATCAAGCCAGCTCAGGCTGCGCATGACTAGCCATCCCTGGGGTCCTGTCCCGCCGCGCTTGCAGGAAATCCCGCGTGTGCCGGGCATGGTAGCCCTCAATCGTCACGAAATCAGGACGACGTCCGTGCAGCAACTCCTCTTCCAGCACCCCCAACGTCGCTTCCTCATCCACGTCGTACCAGATCGGCAGCTCGACCAACTCCAGCCCCGCGCCGCGTACCTGGCGCACCGTCTCTTCGTACACACTGGCCGTACTCCAGGTGATGTACTCAAATGGCGCGCGATGCGCGGCCTTTAACCCGATCAGGTAGTAGCCCCCGTCCGCGGAGCCACCCAGCACGACCCGATCCCCCGGCCTTCGCAGCTCATCTACCGCGGCCTGCAGTGCGGCATGGGGCATCGTCGGCGAATCCGAATCGATCAAGCACACCGCGCCAAACCCACAAGCCAGAATGTCCTTCGCGGCACAATACAGACGCTCACCAAAGCCATCGCCCCGCTGCGCCACCAGCGCGAACCCCGCGGGTAACAGGCCGTCAAAGGCCACCTCATCCCCCACGGGCGTGTAGGAGATCAGCCCGGCCGCCTCACCCATCGCGGCCAGCGAAGCTATATGTTCGGTGGTGTCCCGCAGAAAGCACACATTCAGTGCAGCAGCTTCATCTGCCGATAGCGGCGGTTGCAACCGCGTCTTCACCTTGCCCGGACGCGGGGCCTTCGCCATCACTGCCAGCGCGACCTTGTTATGAAAAGCCGCGTTCGCGGGAGCGGCTACCGAGAGAATGGGATACGCCAACGGGCTGAGGTACTCCTGTGAGTGGTGTTCCCCTATCCTACTGCGTCCCCTCACCCGACCAGCTGTCCTATCTTGGGGCACCGAAGTTACGGCTTGGTCTCCGCCAACACCTTCTTCAGCGAAGGCACCGGCATCTCCCCTTCAAGTGTCACGTTCATCTGAGACTGAAACCATGGATAACTTGGGCTGGGCCCGAGCGTCTCGTAGTTCTTATCGAAGAACGTCTCCACCGACTCTCCCGCGGGTACCGGCGAGGGCGTATGGTCCAGCACCTGGTGAAACAAGCGCATCATCAGCGTGACGACACTCGGGTCGTTCTCTCGCCAGTACGCCAGCGCCATCCGATTGGCACCCGACTCCACCGCGTAATGCGAGTGCGTCAGCGTAAACCCGCGGCAGGCCTGCCACCAGTGTCCCAGCTCGTGCATAAAGATCCACTGATGAGCCGCTTTCTCAAAGACCACGCGCATCTCCGCCTCACTCGCGTCCGGTCCGGCCAGCTGCCGCATGAAGGCCTTCTCTCCCGGATTCAGCAACGTCCAATCCGCAGTACGCAGCGTATTTGTCTCGTCGTCATACTGCCCCATCGACGGCACATCCTCCACCAGAATCTTCGGTGGTGCAATCGGACAGGTGAACCCGTCCATCTTCAACTGAGCCACAAACCGATCCCGCAACGCCGTTACCCTGGCCAGCGTTGTCGCCCGTTCCCCTACTCCGCTCTGCGCACCTGGCGACTGCGCTGCGGCCAGCACCCGGGCGTCCATCGCGACGGCAACCAGCACCGCCAACAACACACCTCCCACGCGCAACGGCCACAGGCACCCTCGCGTCACACCACGCCTCTGCATCTTCACTCCTGCCTCCAGAACGAATTGGCTAACCCAGCAAACCTTAGGAACGCCTCGGTGTAAAGTGATTTCCGCAAACGCTCTAACGGCGAAAGGCGCTTTGCAGGCAGCCTCGAAACCAGAGCCTGCTGCCAGACATCCAGTGACTCGTCACACACCCTTCACCTCAACCCCCCCTAAAGTCCCAGGAGTCTGCATGATTGCCACGAACGGTTACGCCGTCCAGTCCGCCACCGACACCCCCGCGCCCTTCCAGTACGAGCACCGGGATCCCGGTCCGAAGGACATTGTGATCGACATCGATTTCTGTGGCATCTGTCACTCCGACATTCACCAGGCCCGCAATGAATGGAGCAATGCGCTCTACCCCATGGTTCCCGGCCACGAGATCGTCGGCCGCGTCGCCCAGGTCGGCGCCGAAGTCAAGAAGTTCAAGGTCGGCGACCTCGCCGCCGTCGGCTGCATGGTCGATAGCTGCCGCGAGTGCCCCTCCTGCACCGACGGCGAAGAGCAATACTGCGAGCGCCACGCCACCGTCTTCACCTATAACTCCAAGGACAAAGAGGGCAATCTCACCTTCGGCGGCTACGGCGAGCACATCACCCTCGACGAGGCCTTCGCCCTGCAGGTTCCCGCCAACCTCGACCCCGCAGGTGCCGCTCCCCTGCTCTGCGCCGGCATCACCACCTACAGCCCCCTGAAGCACTGGAACGCCGGCCCCGGCAAAAAGATCGGTGTCGTCGGCCTCGGCGGTCTCGGCCACATGGCCCTGAAGTTCTCGCACGCCTTCGGTGCCGAAACCGTCCTCTTCACCACCTCAGCCGGCAAGGTCGAAGACGCGAAGCGTCTCGGTGCCGACGAGGTCATCCTCACCCGCGAAGAGGGTTGGGCCGCCAAGCACATGGGCACCTTCGACCTCATCATCGACTGCGTCTCCGCCGACCACGATGTGAACGCCTACCTCAACCTGCTCCGCCGCAATGGCGTACTCTGCCTGGTCGGCGCACCCGAAGACCCCTCAAAGGTCAGCGCCTTTTCCGTCTTCGGTCGCAAAACCTTCACCGGCTCCATGATCGGCGGCATCGCCGAGACCCAGGAGATGCTCGACTTCTGCGGTCAGCACAACATCGTCTCCGACATCGAGCTCACCAGCTTCGACAAGATCGAAGAGGCCTGGGATCGCGTCGTCAAGAGCGACGTCAAGTACCGCTTCGTCCTCGACCTCAAAACCCTGAAGACCCT
>CAXTGE010000073.1:11999-15046 GCA_964243645.1 uncultured Acidobacteriaceae bacterium
TTCCTACTCCGCCTCGAACCCGCGATTCCAGTGAGCAATCACCCTCGTCTCGCGCTCGAAGCCCAGCACGCTCACAGCCCCTGTCCCCAGCGCAAACAGGCTGCCGCCAGTAGCCAGTAGCCCAATCCACCGCGCCGCCAGAATCCGCAAAATATGCGCATGCGCAAACAGCGCTACCCTACACACCTCGCCTGCAGCAGCCGCGCCGCCCTGAACCTTGGCAGCCGCGCCGCCCCCACCCTTGTCATCCCGCAGCGCAGCGGAAGTGTCCGCTTTTTCGGCCAGCGCCAGCGCCCGCGCAATCACCCGGTCCGCCCGCTCCCCCACATGCTCCACGGTCTCGCCACCAACGATCGTCCGCGTCCATACGCTCCATGCCGGGTCGTTATACTTCGCCCGCATCTCCTTGGTCGTCTTTCCTTCCGACTCCCCATAGTTCCACTCCTGCAGGTCTTCCTCGGTCTGCATCCCCTCCCCGAATCCGGCAATCCGCGCCGTCTCCTGCGCCCGCTGCCGAGGACTCACCAGCACCGCCGCGAACGGCGTTCCCTTCAAGTACTCCCGCAACTCCTCGGCACGCTCGCGACCATGCTCGGTCAACGGAATATCCGTAAAACTCGTGTGCGCTCCACTCAAACTCCACTCCGTCTCGCCATGCCGCACCAGCCACAGCTCTACCTTCGCCTCACTCATACACTCCTCCAACTCTCTCTTGAATCTTCCAATACACGGCAGCAAGCGCATCGCCGCCGTTCGTTGGCACTCTCTCTTCGCCAGCCTCTACGGCGCACTCAGGCCTTCAACGACGAGCCTTCGTTGTTCTGACCCGCGCTCAGCATCTGAGCACATGCCGCGCTGGCGAGCGAGAGCCCGACCGCCAACCAGAGAATGCGGTGAAAGCCGTAAACAAATGCCTCTTCGACAGCCCGTCTGGCGCGAGGATCTGTCGTCTGTACCCCGGCCAATCGCGACTGCTGTGCTTGGATCGACGATCGTTCCCCTGCCGGCACCCCGAACTGGTCGAGCCGGCGACCCAGATCGTGTCGAAAGGCCGTAAGCAGCACAACACCGAAGAACGCCACCGAAAGCAGGCTCGCCAGACGCGAGATCGCGTTGTTAAAGCCGGAAGCGACCCCGGATTCATTCACCGGCACAGAGTTCATCACCGCCGTGGTCAGCGGTGCAACACTCAGCGCCATGCCTACCCCTAAAACAACGACCGCCGGGAAGAAGGTCGTCCAGTACGACCCACCCACGCCGGGTCGGCCGGCCAGCGCAAAGCCAAGCCCGGCCACCAGCGAGCCCGCCGTCAAAGGGCCACGCGCCCCATAACGATTGATCAGACCGCCCGACCAGTGCGACAGAAAGAACAGGATCAGGATCAACGGCAGCAGCGCCGCGCCGGCTTCCGTCGCCGAGTAATGCTGCACCTGGATCAGGTTCAACGGGAAGAAGAACAGCAATCCATTCAGAGCGGTGTACAGAAACAGCGTCAGCAGATTCGCGCCCGTAAAATCCCGCGATCGAAAGAACCGTAGCGGCAGCATCGGGGCGGCGACGCGCATCTCGAACACAAGAAGCCCCGCCAGGCAGGCCAGCCCGATCGCCGCGGAGAGCCACACCTCCGGTCCCTTCCGGTGAGCCTCAAGCAAGGCAAACGTGATGCTCCCCAGGCCCGCTGTCCCAAGACACGCGCCAGTCCAGTCCAGACCACCACGCCGCATCGCCTCGTTACGACTCTCCGGCACGTGCCAGAAGGTAATGCCCAGCGTGGCGACGGCAAGTGGCAGGTTGATGAAAAAGACCCATCGCCAGGAGGCGCTGTCCACCAGCCACCCGCCCAGCACCGGACCCACCGCAGCCGTCACCGCGCTGAAGCCGGACCACAGGCCTATGGCCCTCCCGCGGCTCTGCTCGGGAAAAAAAGCGCTCAGGATGGCCAGGCTGCCCGGCACCAGCAGCGCGGCCCCGACGCCCTGCACGGCGCGCGCCGCGATCAACCACCAGATCGAAGGCGCCAGCCCACACAGAGCGGAGCCCACCGCAAACAGCGCCACGCCCGACGCAAAGACGATCCTCCGCCCATACCGGTCCCCAAGCGATCCGCCCACCAGCAGCAAGGAAGCAAGAAACAGGGCATACGCCTCAATCACCCATTGGATCTCGTCCGCGTTGGCATGCAAGCCTGACTGCAACGCCGGTAACGCCACCGTAACGGCGGTGCCGTCGATAAAGGCCATGCTGGAAGCCAGAATGGTCGCGGCCAGGACCCACTTCGCGGCCGGGGACTGAAGCAACGACTCGTCTTCGCTGGAGGCTAGATTTGTGGATTGTGACTTGGGGGTGGTCAACACGGCCGGTCTCGCCATCATATCCGGCTCGCCAGACAATCACCCCTCGCCATCGCCATCTCTAGCCATCGCAAAGCGCCAACACCCGCCATCGCGCAGCGCTTACGCCTTCGCCCCACCTTCGCTTATCCTGTAAGGATGGATTTCCAGCTCGTCACCGAATACACCCCGCAGGGCGATCAACCCGCCGCTATCGCCTCGCTGGTCTCGGGCGTCAGCTCCGGCGAAAAGGACCAGGTGCTCCTCGGCGTCACCGGCTCCGGCAAAACCTTCACCATGGCCAAGGTCATCGCCGAGCTCAACCGCCCCGCGCTCATCCTCGCCCACAACAAAACCCTCGCCGCCCAGCTCTTCCACGAGTTCAAACAGTTCTTCCCCAACAACGCCGTCGAGTACTTCGTCAGCTACTACGACTACTACCAGCCCGAGGCCTACATCCCCTCCGGCGACCTCTACATCGAGAAAGAATCCACCATCAACGACGAGCTCGACAAGCTCCGTCTCTCCGCCACCCGCTCCCTCTTCGAGCGCCGCGACGCCATCATCGTCTCGTCCGTCAGCTGCATCTACGGCCTCGGCTCGCCAGAGGCCTACTACGGCATGCTCATGCTCCTGGAGAAAGGCCAGAAGATCAAGCGGGGGGACATCACCCGCCGCCTCGTCGAAATCCTCTACGAGCGCAACGACGTCGACTTC
>CAXTGE010000074.1:0-6934 GCA_964243645.1 uncultured Acidobacteriaceae bacterium
GGCGTACTGGTCATTGCCGCCATGACGTGTGAGGGCGGAACGGCAGACTGGAGCGGTCTTTATCTCCGCAACAGCCGCGGTCTGGGACCAGGGTGGGCGGGGGTGGGCTTTGGCGTCTTTGCCACACTGATGCTCAGTAGCCGGCTTCTTGGCGATCGAGTGATTGCCCGCCTGGGAGAGGTCCGAACCCTTCGCTGGGGAGGTCTGCTCGCCGCAACCGGCGCTCTGCTGGTGATCGTTGGCCCTGGCACCGCCGGAGCCCTGGCAGGCTTTGCGCTGTTTGGGACGGGCCTCGCCAATATGTCCCCCGTGCTGTACCGCGCTGCGGGCCAGATGCCCAACCTGCCCGCGGGTGTGGGACTTGCGACAGCTGTCGGCATGGGCTACGCGGGGCTGCTTGCCGGGCCGCCCGCGCTCGGCGGCATAGGTCAGGCGTTTGGCTTAGGCACCATCTTCGTGGTGCTCGCCGCCCTTTGCTTGCTGCTGAGCGCAAGCGCCGGCATCACACGCCCAGCAGCACAACACGGGTAGCCGGCAGCCGGTTAGCTGAGAATCCAGGTGTCCTTGGAGCCGCCGCCCTGCGAGCTGTTCACCACCAGCGAGCCCTTGCGCAGGGCAACGCGCGTCAGGCCACCGGGCACGATGGTGACCTTGTCTCCGTACAGAACATACGGCCGCAGATCCACGTGACGTGGCTCAAGCTCGTCGCCGATGAGGCAGGGCGCGCGGCTAAAGCTGATCGTGGGCTGTGCGATGTAGTTGCGCGGATTGGCCTTGATCTTCTCGGCGAACTGTTCCCGCTCCTTTGAGGTGGACTGCGGCCCGATCAGCATACCGTACCCGCCGGACTCGCCCACGGCCTTGACGACCAGCTTGTCCAGATTCGCCAGAACATACTCCCGTTCCTTGTCTAGGTAGCACAGGTATGTCTTGACGTTGTTCAGCAAAGGGTCTTCCCCCAGGTAGTACTTGATGATATTGGGCACAAAGGCATAGATCGCCTTGTCGTCCGCGACACCCGTGCCGAAGGCGTTGGCCAGGCTCACGTTGCCGGCGCGATAGGCGTTGAACAGTCCGGCGCTGCCAAGGATGGAATCACCTCGAAAGGCGAGTGGATCGATGAAGTCGTCGTCCACGCGGCGGTAGATCACATCTACGCGACGCAGGCCGCCCGTCGTGCGCATGTAGCAGATGTTGTCGTGAACGACCAGGTCGCGGCCCTCCACCAACTCAATACCCATCTGGCGCGCAAGATAGGCGTGCTCGAAATAGGCGGAGTTGAACACGCCCGGCGAGAGCAGAACGATGTTGGGTTCGGGACGGCCTTCGGGTGCCAGCGACCGCAAAGTACCCAAGAGCAACTGCGTGTATTGCTCGATGGGGCGCACGTTGTAGTTGCGAAAGAGCGCCGGAAAAATACGTTTCATGACGCGCCGGTTGGTCAGCATGTAGCTGACACCCGAGGGCACGCGCAAATTGTCTTCCAGCACCACGAAATCCCCGTTGCCCAGGCGGATCAGGTCCGTTCCGCAGATCGCCACATAAACATTCCGCGGCACCTGAAGACCCTGCATCTGCCGGCGGAACTGCGGGCAGGAGTACACGAGCTCTCGGGGAACGACGCCGTCCTTCAGGATGCGGCCCTCGTTATAGATGTCCTTCAGGAACAGGTTCAGCGCCGTGATGCGTTGGGTGAGACCCCTTTCGACCCGCTCCCACTCGGCTGCCGTGATGATGCGCGGCAGCAGGTCGTAGGGAAAGATGCGCTCCGTGCCTTCGTCCCGGCCATACACCGTAAAGGTGATGCCCTGGTTCAGAAAGGCAAGATCGGCGGCCTGTTTACGCCGCTGCATCTCCCCCGGGGGCAGGGCCGAGAGCAGCTCCAGCAGGGGACCGTAGTGGCTGCGCAGTTCGCCCTGCGCCACGAACATCTCATCGTAGGCAGCATCCAGCTGATAGCCATGCAGCGACGGCAGTTCAAGCTGGGAGGCGCGCGTAATGTCCATGGGTAGGGAGAGTTTACCGCACGTTCACGGGGGACGCTTCGGCGCAGCGATCCGCCTCCGCAGGGCCCTGCTAGAATAGAAAGGTTAACGCCATTTTGGGTTCTCGCCTCCCTCAACCCCCCCTACAGCGCGGAGCGTCCGAATCGTTGGATCGTTGCTCGCGCCAAGATAGAGAGAACACTCCACGTGAGCACCGCAACCGCTATCGCTACGCAGCCCATACGCAACATCGCCATCATCGCGCACGTCGACCACGGTAAGACCACGCTGGTGGACGCCATGCTGCGCCAGTCCGGCACGTTCCGCTCGAATGAAACGCTGGTCGAGCGCGTCATGGACTCCAATGACCTGGAAAAAGAACGCGGCATCACCATTCTCGCGAAGAACACGGCGATTCACTACCACGACAGCAAGATCAACATCGTGGACACGCCCGGCCACGCCGACTTTGGTGGCGAGGTGGAGCGCGCGCTGAAGATGGTGGACGGTGTCGTTCTGCTGGTTGATGCCTCGGAAGGCCCCTTGCCGCAGACGCGTTATGTGCTGTCCAAGGCGCTTGAAGCGCAGCTCACGCCCATCCTGGTGATTAATAAGATTGATCGCCCGGATGCCCGTCCGCAGGAGGTCTTGAATGAGGTCTATGACCTCTTCATCGATCTCGATGCCGATGAGAACATGCTTGAGTTTCCAGTCATCTACACCAACGGCAAAGCCGGCACTGCGACCATGGATCTCGCCCAGCCCGGCACCGATTTGCAACCGCTTTTCGAGCTCATCCAGAACACCATCCCGGTAGCCAAGGGCGATCCGGAAGGTGTGCTCCAGATCCTGGTAACCAATCTCGACTACTCGGACTATCTCGGCCGTCTCGCCATCGCGCGCGTCTTCAACGGCACGTTGCGCACCGGGCAGGATGTTGCGGTTTCCAAGCGCGACGGTTCGCTGCAGACCGTCAAGATCTCCAAGCTGTTCTCCTTCGACGGCCTGAAGCGTACAGACATCACCGAAACCACCCTCGGTGACATCGTCGCCATCGCCGGCGTGCCCGGCATCACCATCGGCGAGTCCTTTACAGACATAGACAATCCTTCGCCGCTGCCGCTCATCATGATCGATGAGCCGACGATCGCGATGCAGTTCTCGGTAAATAACTCGCCCTTTGCGGGCCGCGAAGGCTCCTACGTCACCTCACGCAATATCAAGGAGCGCCTCGAAAAGGAGCTGCTCACCAACGTCTCCATTCGCGTGGAAGACACCGGCTCCCCCGAGACCTTCAAGGTGCTGGGTCGTGGTGAGCTGCAGCTCTCCGTACTCATCGAGATGATGCGCCGCGAGAGCTTCGAGTTGATGGTCTCCCGTCCGGAGATCGTCACCAAGCGCGTGGACGGTGCCCTGATGGAGCCTTCCGAGCGTCTGACCATCGATATCCCTGAGGCTTTTGTTGGCACCGTCATTGAGCGGCTTGGACCGCGCAAGGGTGAAATGGAAAAGATGTCGAATCACGGCTCCGGTCGCGTGCGTATGGAGTTCAAGATCCCGTCGCGTGGCCTCATCGGGCTCCGCAACGAGATGCTGACCGAAACGCGCGGCACCATCGTGATGAACTCGATCGCTTCGGACTATATCCCCTACCAGGGCGAGATTCCGCAACGGCCCTCGGGTGCCCTGATCTCGGATCGTACCGGCACCACGACCACGTATGCGCTGAATGGCCTGCAGGATCGTGGCGTGCTCTTCGTCCCGGACGGCATCGAGGTCTACGAAGGCATGATCGTCGGCGAGCACTCCCGCGACAACGATCTCGACGTCAACGCCGTTCGCGAAAAGAAGCTCACCAACATGCGTGCCAGCTCCGCCGATGAGGCCCTTCGCCTGGTGCCCTATAAGCAGCAAACGCTGGAGCAGTCCATCGAGTTCATCGCCGATGATGAGCTCGTCGAGGTCACGCCGAAGTCACTACGCCTTCGCAAGAAGATCCTGCAGGCCAACCGGCGTCCGCGCAAAGGCCAGCCCGTCGACTAGAGCTGTTTTCTGAACAGCTATAGTCCAGATCTACAAGCAGATTCCTCCGCTTCGCCACGGAATGACAAAGGTTTACGTCGTTCTTGTTGTCATCCCGTAGCGAAGCGAAGGGATCTGCTTATTCAACGTAACTACCTCTCGAGGAAACAGCTCTAGGCCTCTGCTTCAGCCACCAAAACAGGAAAGCCCGGACAATTGTCCGGGCTTCCTGTTTGCTGGCTGCCTCGCTTAGCGTTCGGAACCGCCAAACACGCGGGTAACCTCGTGGATGAACGCTTTACCACCTGCCGGGGTGGGAACGGCACCGTTCAGGATCTTCTCGAAGGAAACATTATCGCCGTAGAACTCCTTGGTGTCCTTGGTGTTCTGGTGCACCTCGTCGCCGTTAAGGTCGACTCCGGCAAACAAACCCTTGCTGCGGGAGTAGGTTAGAAAGCCTGCACTGGCGATACCGCCTTCGCTGGCCTGCGAATCACGCCCAACCGGACCTGCCGCTACGGCAATGTCGCCGCCAAGCTTGATCTTGTCCTTTAGAAGCTTTTGACCGCTATCGTTGGACACGCCGACCAGCACAAGGTCCGTGCCCTGGCCACCGGCCTGGAAGCCGAAGCTGACGCCGCTCATCTGGATAAAGGCGGGGGCGCTCCAGCCCTTGTGCGCCACATAGCAGGTCGCCAGACCCTGGCCATACTCCACACCGCCGACAAAGGCGCCCTTCTTAAAGCTCGGCACCACCAGAACGCAATGAGCCTTCTTGGCGATGTTGTCTGGGATGCCCTTGTCGGGTACGCCGGCCAGCTCATGCAGAATGCCGGTTGAGGCGCTCAGGCGCTGCTGGAGCTTTGCGGTGTCGGCTGCATGACCGGCGGTCGCCAATGTTGGCACCAGGACTGTAAGGGCTGCGATACGTGCAAGGATTCTCAAGGATTCTCCTTTGGAAGTGGAACTATATGATGCAATTCGATATCAGGAAAGCAGTATGCCTGTCCTGCAACAAGCTTGCCTAGCGGAAATTGTCGCATGTGAGTTGAAGAGCAAGCGATGACAAACTATCATCCTGAGCGCAGCCCACCCCTCCGCTACTGTCATCCCGAGCGAAGCCGAGGGGTCTGCTTTTTGCCGGCGAGGGCCGAAGTTCGGGGTCCCCGGCAAGCGTGCTCGCTGGGGTGGAAAGGCACAAGCCAGTCTCTCAGCTCAAAATTTCCATGTCTCAGACATCACGGCCTGCAGGGAGGTTACCTTCAGTGCTTTGCCTCAAACGACGGCGGCTCATCGCCCCTCCCGCTGCCCCAGCGCTGGTTGAGTGCTGCGCCAAGATCGAAGTGAAGCGTCCCGCCATGCAGGGCGAATGTCTCCGGCAGCCAGGTACGTGAGGAGGGTTTTCCGTTCACCCGCAGCGTCTGCACATAGAACGCCTGCGGTGAAGCCAGAGGGGCATCGATGGTAACGTCACCTCCTGGCCGATGCACCACCACATGGGTAAAGCTGGGACTACCCAGCACAAACTCCGCCCGGCCCGGGATCTCCGGATATATGCCCATGAAAGCAAATACGGCCCAGGAGGACATCTCGCCGAGATCGTCGTTGCCGAGAATACCCTTCGGCGTGGGGACCCATAACGTCTTCAGGACCTGGTGCACTAACTGCTGCGTCTTCCATGGCTGCGCGGCAAAATCGTAGAGCCAAGGCGTTTCAATGGAAGGTTCATTGTTCAGCTCCGCATGCAGCTCCCCGGCGTTGGTCACTGCCGGGGCACCTTTCTCGTCGTAGAAGAAGCGGTCAAGCCGTGCACTCGCCGGAGCCACGCCTCCCATCTGCCTGAACAGTCCGGCCACGTTGAAGGGCACCATCCAGACATACTGCGCGGCGCTGCCTTCGACGAAGCCTGCACCCGTTGCGGGTGTAAACGGCTTCAATGCCTGGACGGCATCGTTGTCTGCATCCTGCTCGGTGGTAGGCCAACTGCCGTCCGCGTTGCGGTCCATAAAGTAGCCCCCATCCGGAGCCGCGTGTGGATTCCACAGGTTGCGCCAGTATTGTGCGCGATCGAGGAAACGTCCCTGGACGGCCCCGTCGCCGATGTGTCCGGCAAGTGCGGAGATCCCGAAATCCGCGGTGACATCTTCCAGCGTATCCGCCGCGGCCCCCCACGCGGGCGCTCCCAGCGGGATGTAATGCAGCTTCAGGTATTGGTCCAGCCCTGGCCGCTGGCCCGCGCACTCCACAGGGCAGCCGGCGGCGCTCAGATCTTCTTTGGTGGGCACCTCCGCGGCGTGCACCAAAGACGTAAGCGCGGCACGAGCATCGAACGCGCGCCCGCCGAAAGCCCAGATATCCGCGATCGCCGGGGCAGCCGGATCGCCGTTCATCACGTGTGTCGCCCCGCCGAGATGTGTCCAGCGATCCCACCGGCCGCCATCCTGTACCGACTGGTTCAACAGGCTCTGGGCGATGTCGCTCCCTACCCTCGGATCGAGCCATGTGACCAGCTGCATCTGCGACCGGTACACATCCCATCCCGAGAAGTTCGCGTATTGTGCCGTCTGACCCGCGCCAAGCTGGTGTATCTGGCCGTCCATGCCACGGTACTGCCCGTTGCTGTCACTGTAGGTCGTCGGCGTCTGCTGCGAGTGATAGAGGGCCGTGGTAAAGACCTTTTGCTGCTCGGGCGTACCACCCTGGATCTCGATCTGGTTGAGCCGCGCATTCCAGGCAGCGCGGGCGTGGGCGGCGACCCCGTCAAAGCTCGTCCCGCCACGAGTTTCGGCCTCCAGATTCTGCGCGGCATTGGCCTCGCTCACATAGGAGATCCCGATACGAACCCCAAGCTCGCCACCCTGGCCAAAGTTGGCCCACACGCCGGAGCCATGGCCCGCCTCCGGAAAGCCCTTGGGACCGAAGCCCGT
>CAXTGE010000074.1:7034-10085 GCA_964243645.1 uncultured Acidobacteriaceae bacterium
AGCAGCGTCGCCGGCTTGCCCTCCGGAAAACGAAAACTCGCCATGCCAAAACGTGTGCCCGCCGTGAGTCGCACCACAACGCCGTTGCCGAGCCGCACACGGTACAGCCCCGGCGCGGCTGTCTCGTCGCTGTGGCTGAAGGAGGAAGCATAGCTGTGCCGGAAATCCGTCGACGGCGACTGCATTACAGCCTCGGCAATCGGCATAAGAGGCACATCGCCCGACCCGCCCGCGCAGCCCCAGCCCTCCACGTTGGTAAGACTGAAGCCACGCAAATGATCAGTCCCATACTCATACCCGCCGGGAGCCGCGATCTGGCGCTTGGGGTTAGCAGGCGAAGCCTCCGGACTGAACTGCACCATGCCGAACGGCATCGTGGCACCGGGAAAGACGTTGCCCCCGTTGGCCGTGCCGATAAACGGGTCAACTCTGCTTGCTGCGTCAGAGGCACTTTGTGCCAGCGCGGCTGACCCACAAAGACACCATAGCAAGAAGAGTGAAACGAGAACGGGGCGGGGGAGGGTCGGACCTGGCATGAAGTCCAGCCTACCGCTTCCTTCAGAGCCGATCCATACCGGCCTTCCACCACGTTACCTTCCCGTGCCCACGTTCACTCTCAAGGCCGGGTCACTCACCCGCGGCCTTATCCTCTCAACCTTCGCTTCGGTGTAGACGGCCGTCGACACAACCCTAACGCACCGAGGCATCCACCTCGGCGAAGTAGCTTGCGGGCTTCAGCAGTTCCCGCGGCTTGGAACCATCCGCCGGACCGACCAGCCCATCGCGCTCCATCAGGTCGATCAGGTGCGCGGCCCGGCCATACCCGATGCGCAGGCGCCGTTGCAGCAGGCTTGTCGAAGCCTTGCCGAACTCGAAGACCAGCCGTACCGCATCGTCAAACAGCGGATCTGCCTCTTCTCCCTCGTTCGAGCTGCCTGAGCTGCTATCACCCTTCTCGTCTTTCGGTCCGTCCAGGAAGCCTTCCACGTACTCGGCTTCGCCCTGCGCCTTCCAGAACGCCGTAACGCCGGCGATCTCCTTTTCGGTCACAAACGGCGCATGGATCCGCTGCAAACGGCTGGTACCCGGGGGCAGAAACAGCATGTCGCCGCGACCCAGCAAGGCCTCGGCACCGTTGGTATCGATGATGGTGCGTGAATCGATCTTCGTGGCGAGCCGGAAGCTCATGCGTGTCGGGACATTCGCCTTCAACAGACCGGTGATCACGTCGACCGAGGGCCGCTGCGTCGCGAGCACCAGGTGGATGCCGACCGCGCGGGCCATCTGCGCCAGACGCGTGATCGCTTCCTCCACGTTCGCGCGATCCAGCATCATCAGATCGGCGAGCTCGTCGATGACGATGATGATGTACGGCAGCGGCTCCTGGTTGACGTCCTCGAAGAGGTAGTCCGAACCGTGATCGAACAGCTTGTTGAACTGATCGATGTTGCGGACGTGGTTGGCCGCGAGCAGCTTCAGGCGGCGCTCCATCTCCTTCACCGCATTTTTCAGGGCATTGGCCGCGAGCTTGGCTTCCGTGATAATCGGCGTGAACAGGTGCGGAATCCCCTCGTACATGCCCAGCTCCACGCGCTTGGGATCAACCAGGATCATGCGTACCTGCTCCGGTGTGGAGCGAAACAGCACACTCATGATCATCGCGTTGATCGCCACCGACTTACCGGAGCCCGTGGAGCCGGCGATCAGCACATGCGGCATCGACGCAAGATCGGCGCACACGATGCGGCCATCGATGTCCTTGCCTAGGGCGATGGGCAGCCGCGACTTCGTACTGGCGAAGTTTTCGCTCTCCACCACATCCCGCAGCCAGATCGTCTCGCGGGTAGCATTCGGAACCTGGATGCCGACGGTCGATTTGCCCGCCATCCGCTCGATCAGCACAGACTCCGCTGCCATGGCCAGGCATAGATCGTCTGCCAGCCCCGTCACGCGACTGTACTTCACCCCGGCATCGGGGCGGAACTCGTATGTCGTGACCACCGGCCCGGGATTGATCTGCTCGACACGGCCCGCAACACCGAATTCGGCACACTTCTCGACGAGCACCTGGGCCTCGGCCCGCAAGATCTCCTCGCGGACGACCGTTTGGCCCTCGCTTGCATGCAGCAGCGAGGCGGGCGGCAGCTTGTAGCCCTTGACTGACTTCACAGGCTGGAAGCCCCTCAGCTGATGCGCATCGGAGCGCTCACCAAAGGCAATGTTCTGATCTCGGATGTCCGCCATGGGCGAGGGCCTGGCGGCCACAGGGGAGATTGCCGTCGTCGGGCTGTCCGTTCGTGAAGGCATGCGCTCCCGCATCGCCGCAGGTGGGGAAACGGGCAAAGGAAACGCTGCTGACAAGGGGACCGGTTCCGAGGTGGCGAAAGTGGGAGGGCCATTCGGCTCGGCGACAGGGGAGGGCGAGGCCCGGCGAACCAGTTGCGGCCTGGCTGCGCCCTGAGAAGCCACCGCCGCCGCCTCCTGCTGTAACGGGTCGGCTCCGACGGCCAAACCGTCATGGGAGGCGGTCGCGATCGGGGCGAACCCCTGCCGTTCAGGAGCATTCAACCAGTCGTCGTCCTCCCGCAGCTCGGACATCTGCGGCACGGGTGCCGGCACATCCACGCGCACGGCTGCCTCCCCGGTGTGGTGTTCGCCTCCATGCACTCCGCCGGTGCGCAGCGGAATGGCCGCCGCGGCCAACTGGGCGGCAAAAGGCGCTGCTGCGGCGCTGGCCGCGGCCAGACCCTCCAACTGTGGGGCATCGACATCTGTTCGCGGCATGGAGTTCCACAGCGAGACCTGCTCAGGTTCCGGTGACAGCTCAGACTCGGCGTCTCCTCCGTTTGTCGTGCCGTGCTTGCGTCGAAACAATCGCAGGAGGCCGGAGAGCATGGAATGTTTTTCGGCATGCTCCTCCTCCGCCAGATACACCTCCGGTCTAGGCTGCGTCGTGGCAGACTGGGATGTTTCGGGATGGGTCTCGCGATGCCGCGGGAGCGCGACCTGCTCACGGCCACTGCGCAGAAAGGCAAAATGACCGTTGAACCA
>CAXTGE010000074.1:10185-14925 GCA_964243645.1 uncultured Acidobacteriaceae bacterium
ACACGGCGCGAGCGCATCCAGGTCACGCCCACCCGCCCGAGTGCCAGCGGCAGGAGCAACACCGCCACGCCCACGAACTGCAGCACCAGATCCGCAAAATAGGCGCCGCTCAAGCCCGTCCAGTTATGGGTAGGATGGGCGGGGTTCGCCGTGCCGCCCCCGACCGTATTAAACGACGGATCGGCGGGGTTATAACTCACCAGCGACAGAAGAAGAAGGCAGGCAATGGCCAGCACGAACAGCCCAAACACCTCATTCAGGCGACGGCTGCGCGTAGGCGCATAAGTGAGGCGTTGCGATTTCACGTGGATGGATGCGCGGAGTCGCGCTCGCCTGGGCTGACCAGCGGCACGGGGATACTTCCATCAACCAGAGCAAACTCATTCTTTCATGGCAGGCATGGAACGGCATGGCGAAATCGGGGGAGTACCGGTTGGAATCAGAGTGGTGACCGCGGGCCGCTCTTCCGTCGCGACTCTCATTGCCGACGTGAAATCTTCAGGGATCGTCAAAGGCAGGCAAACATTGCGAAACCCGCCTGCATCCTTAGAAGGGAACGCTGCCGGGTACCTGATGGCAGCAGGGTTGCGGTGACGGGGGCGGGGGATTTTCGCGATTTCTCCCCCTTGTGGCCGGCGAAGCGGAATCGCCGACAGTCGGTCAACCCCGCGCACCGCAAAGATGATTTGGAGAAAGCCATGGCGAACGAACTGGACGGATCGGAACGGAACAAGGAGACAGAAAAGGTTCTCCTCAATGTGATCAAGGTGCTATACGACGGGCAAAAGGGTTTTGCCGATATCGGCGAGCACATCAAAGACGACATCCTGAAGCGGTATTTCCTGGCGGAGAGCCTGAAGCGTGCCAACTTCCGCGCCGAGCTCGAGAATGAATTGCATCGTGCCGGCATGGCGGATGTAAAAGAATCTGGTTCGGTCGCCGGGACTGCCCATCGCGTCTGGGGTGATCTGAAGGCGCACCTTGGGGCGGGTAGCGACCACCAGCTGCTCGCAACCTCCGAGCAGGGCGAGGACGTAGCGAAAGATGCCTATAAGAAGGCTCTCGAGCATGAACTTCCGCTACCCGTACGCGAGCTGCTGACCACGCAGCAGGCACATATCAATAACTCCCACGACTATGTACGCAATCACCGCGACGCGTTGGCTGGAAAGTAATCGGATTGTTGAGCTAAGGGAGGGCAGCCAAGGCCGCGCTCCCTTAGCTTCGATCCGTCCTTACGCAGCAGACTGCTCTGGGCTGGAGCCACTCCCTACAGGTGTAGCTGCGGCGTCCGAAACGCAGATTTCTCTACGGGAATGACAATTAAGTGCCGCAACCCGTTGGTTGTCTTCCGCAGCGCAGCGGAGGAGTCCGCATCTCGGCAAGCGATCACACCTTGTGGAGAACGGTTCTGGATGTAGCGTACCTGATCCGTTCGGAAGTAAAAAAGGGCCCTCCATTGCTGGAGGGCCAATCTGCCTTGGTACCTCTCCGTCAGGAGAGCTTTCAGGACGACGCACGGCTCGTCCAACTGTCGCAGTCAACCGCTTCTACCCCAGCGGGTTAACTCACTATTGGAAGAACGGGGCACCGGGAGGATTGGATTTCCTCGAATGTAGAGGTCTGTGGAAAATCTCGGCCAGCACTAGAGCTGGTCTGCGAGCGCATTACCGAGTTTGTACCTCAACGAAGTGGATCTCGGGCATTTGCTGGTTCCACTCCGGCCGGATGCCCTCAAAGATGAGCCGGAAGTCCGCGCCCGCGCCCGGGGTCAGAGGCGAGGCGCTTACCGGCTGGGTATCAAGGTAAGGCTGCCGCGTGCGCACCAGGCTCATCGGCACGGTCTCCAGTTGCGGAGCACCCCCGCCATCCGGCGCAAATAGCACCTGTGCCGTGATGCCGGTGACCGTTGAGGATCCAGCGTTAGTAACGTGACCGTCGATAAAGGTCGACTTGCCGCCTGAGAAGCTGGTCGACTCGCTTAAGGCCAGCCCGCTGAGTTTCAGGTTCGCGGCGTAGGCTGCCGCTGGCCGCAGGGTGTCTGGAGAGCTTCCCCCGCCTGCCCCGTGACGCTTGCCGGCAAAGACCAGCACAGCCACCAGAACAAGGACGGCGACGACGGCAATCGCTACTGCGACCGTGGGCAGGCGTGGTGCTTCACGCCCAGGTTCGCTGAAAAGACCGGTGCCGCCGCTTTGCGACCCACTTTGCGATGTGAGGGAGGGCACAGACTGATTCGGGTCTGCCATATGGGGCCGATTCTACTCTGCACCGCCGCCGGGCAGGCGACCCGGCTAGAGCTGTTCTCCTGCAAGTGCAGTGCTGAGCGTATTAGCCAAAGCCACAGCTGAGAGAAAAGCTCTAGGTGAGGCGAGCGGAGGCGGTGGGCGCAAACGCTGCCCGGCCCTGGAGGCTCTTCCGGTAATCCGGGCCGTCCATCTCCACGACAACGCACATCTCGCCCAGCCGGGAGAGCATGCGCTCGCCGATGCGATCACCCAGCGTCTCAGGCCGGGCCGCGTTCTTGGCAAGACTGCCCGGTGCGCCGGCAGGGGCATAGGCCAGATTCGTTGTTATAATGGTGGTTTTGCGGTCGTTATAGCGCATGTTTAGTAGATGCTCGATCATGTCGCTGACCCAATCGGTGCGGCGTGCCGCGCCCAGCTCATCCAGCACCAGGATCTCGGCTTCAAGGGCCGGCCGAAGCACCTGCCGCTCCGTCTGCTCGCTGCTGGAAGAATAGGAGTTCTGGATACTTTTCAGTAGCTCCTTGCAATCCACAAAGCGCCCGCCCACCCCCCGCTCGGTAATCAGGGCGTGGAGAATGCCGACAGCCAGGTGGGTTTTGCCGACGCCGCAAGGGCCCACAAACAGCAGGCCATTGCCATAGGTGTCCGCCGGATAGGCCTTTACAAAGCCGCTGGCCTGCATTCTGGCTTCGCCCAGGCTGCGGTTCACGCCGGCACGGTTGGTCCAGAAGTTCTCGAGCGTACACTCACGGTGCCGCTCGGGGATGCGCGCAGCCGCGGTCCGGCGCTGCCGTCGCTCGGTGGCGCGGCACTCGCATTCGGCAACGGCGCGGTTACCGTCAGTGCGCTCCACGGTGCGTAATCCGGAGCCGCCGCAAAGAAGACAAAGGTCTGTCATAGGACTGGATGGTCCCTCAGGGAAGGAGACCTCCTTAGTATCGCAAGTATCGCAGCGTCCAGGTACGCCCTGGTCTCAGCCCTGTGCGAAGTGAGGACAATCCGGACAGGCACTTACCAGCCGCGGGTGCCGGGCGGCCCCTTGAAGGGGCCCTTGACCTTCGAGGTAATCCAGCCGCCATAGAAATCGCCCGGCTGCGGCACGACCATCTCCCCATCCACGCTGCACAGGTCCACGCGGCTCGCATAAAAGGCCAGGTGGTCGCGCAGTGCGGCATACTGCGGCGTAGGATCGGGGTAACTCCAGGCGAGGTCGGGCACGACAGCGTCTTCCGCCCCTGCGCCAAGCTCAGCCGTCAGGTCCAGCGACCAGTACCGGGCGATGCCCTTGAACTCACAGAATGAGCCCCGGCGCGAAGATACGCGTAGCAAGTCCATCCGGAGATCCCCTGGCGGCAGGTAAAACACCGGTGGATGGCTGGTCTCCAAAATACGAAAAGCCCGGCGGGTCTCCGCGATGGCAATGCCCCGGTGGGCGATGCGGATCACGCTGTCTGTCACTTCCAGACGTGGCGGCCGGGGGTAGTCCCAAACCGATTCGGCAGCGATCTCGTTTGCCATACGGCAGCCTCCCGGCCTGAAAGGCCCACTCCCAGCGTAATCTGAGCATTCACCCTTTGTTGCCCCATTCCAAGCCCGTTGGAGACGATGTGAACGCCGGAGACAAGAAGCTGAACGCGATGAACAGGCTCGGCGACATGGGCCATTTCCCCCTCGCTGTGAATGCCGGAGCAACGGCTAACGTGTTGCTCACCATCGCCGTGACCTGGTGGATCGAGCCGCGTCTCACGCAGCCGTGGGGACCTGTCGCGTGGGTCGCCCTTGTGCTCGCCTGCAATCTCCTCCCTGTCGCGCTACTGCGCTTCGGCCTGAACGAGCACACCGTGTATCCGTCGCTGCGAGAGATGGATTTTGTCCACGACCAGCACAAGTTCGCCGACTGGGTCTACGTCGCGGCCTCGGCCAACATGGCGTTCTGGGTCCTGGTGTCGTGGGCGGCGTTCTCGATCTGGCACACCGCTGCCGCGCTTTGCGTCATGCTGGGCATTGCCTTTTTGGCGACATTTTCCCCGATCATGTTTCGATCTCGGACGAGCTGAACCCGTGAGAGTGCACTCCAGGCGCTTGCATCCTCGTCGTCGGCTGGTAATCTAATAGAGAGCGCCTGAGGCCCCGGGAGTCGGGGTCCAAGCTGCAGCGCGACAGGAATTCGATGCCCTGAGCCCGGCCTTTTGGCCCTGCGAGGACATGGCAAGCGATCCGTTCTGCGGCGGGAGAGCTGTGAAGGAGATTCACCCATGCCACAGGAAGGCATTCACCCCAAGTACGACACTACGACCGTGCGCTGCGCGTGCGGCAGCAGCTTTCAGACCCGCTCCACACACAAGGGCGACATCGTTCTGGAAATCTGCTCGGCCTGCCACCCGTTCTTCACGGGCAAGCAGAAGCTGGTAGACACAGCCGGCCGTATCGAGCGGTTCCGCCGCAAGTTCGCCGACACAGCAGCCAAGAAGGCCGAAGCCGCTACAAAGTA
>CAXTGE010000075.1:0-1360 GCA_964243645.1 uncultured Acidobacteriaceae bacterium
TTTCTGCATGTGGACGCCCTGCGCCGCGCCATGGGCCTCTTCGGCCTCTCGCCCAGGCATGTGATGAACATCACCGACGTCGACGATAAGATCATCCGCAACGCCCTCGCCGCCGGCAAGCCCATCGGCGAGTACAGCGCGAAATATGAGCAGGCCTTCTTTGAGGACATGGACGCCCTCGGCGTCCAGCGGCCCGAGATCATCCCCCGCGCGACGGAAAACATCGACGGCATGGTCTCGCTCATCGAGCGCCTCGCCGCCCAAGACATCGCCTACCAGGCCGAGGACGGCAGCTGGTACTTCCGCGTCGCGCGCGACAAAAGCTACGGCAAGCTGAGCAAGAAGGACCTCGAAGGCATTGAGGACGGTGCCCGCATCGCCGCCGACGAGTACGACAAAGACAGTGTCCGCGACTTCGCCCTCTGGAAGGCCACCAAGCCCGGCGAGACGAGCTGGGAGACCCCCCTCGGCACAGGCCGCCCCGGCTGGCACATCGAGTGTTCAGCCATGGCCCTGAAGTACTTAGGCGACAGCTTCGACCTCCACGCCGGCGGCGAAGATCTTATGTTCCCGCACCATGAAAACGAGATCGCGCAGAGCGAGTGCGCGACGCATCGGAGCTTCGCCCGGCATTGGTTCCACGTGCGTTTTCTGCTCGTCGAAGGCAAGAAGATGTCCAAGTCCGAGGGCAACTTCTACACCCTGCGTGACCTGCTGCTCAAGGGCTATAAGGCCTCGGCGATCCGCTTCCTGCTGCTCAGCGTGCCGTATCGCCACCAGCTCAACTTCACCTTCGACGGCCTGCGCGAATCCACCAATGCCATCGAGCGCCTGCGCACCTTTGCGGGACGCATGCGCGAAGGCAGGTGGTCCGCCACGGGCTGCGACGAGATGACCTCAGCTGCCGTCCGCAAGGGTGAAGGAGCCTTTCTCGAAGCGTTGGCCAACGATCTCAACACCGCCGAAGCCCGCGCCGCCATCTTCGAGGTCATTCGGGCCGTCAATACGGCGGCGGACGGGGGCAAGCTCTGCCAGAGCGACGCAGACGCCACCCTGGCGCTGCTGTCCCGCTTCGACACGGTCTTTGCCGTCATGGAAGATCATGACGCCGAGCTCACCCGTGCCGCCCTCGACTGGGCAAAAGCCGAAAATCGCCTCGATCAGGCCGACCCGGACGTGCTCGCCCGCTTCGCGACGACAGGACCCACCGACGCCGACATCGATGCACTCGTCGCCGAACGCACGCAGGCCAAAGCCAAGCGTAACTTCGCCCGCGCCGATGCGATCCGCAACGACCTGCTCGCCAAGGGCATCCTGATCGAAGACAGCAAGGAAGGCGTGCGCTGGCGACGTAAGTAAC
>CAXTGE010000075.1:1460-3103 GCA_964243645.1 uncultured Acidobacteriaceae bacterium
GCCGCCAGCGCGAGCAGGATCTCCGCATTCGCCTGCATGCGCCGCAGACCCTCGCCGCCCCCGACCAGATGCCACATCTCATTCGTCTCAATGGCAAGCTGGCCCCTTCCGGGCTGCAGGTAATCCCTCGCCACCTTGCACAGGCCCTCGACGCAGACCGGCTCGAGTTTGCCGACCAGCTCGTCCCAGCTTAAGTTCACGAGTCGATTTCTCTTGCGATACGCCTGAACGTAGGCACCGGCACCGGCAGCAGCAATCGACAGCAGTACAACAGTAAAGGTCATCGTGGATCACCCGCTCTGGCTTTGGAGAAAGCTTAGTCCAGCCTCTCGCGGGCTGCAAGGAGATAAGCGCGGATTTCTGGAGACAGCTCGGCGCGTTCCTTCTCAGGGAACCAGAAGGTCGCCGTCCAGTACACCAGCACCGCCAAGTACGTGAACATCTGGATGTGATCCAGCACGATGAACTGGCGATCCCATCCCAGCGCGGTATGCCCCGCATCCCCAAGCAGGGATATAAACGCCCAGACAAACAGCCCCTGCCCCAGGGCAAAGGTCTGACTGCGCCAGCGCAGGCCCAGGCGATTGGCCGCGGTCACCATAGCTAGAAAGAGGCCGCAGGTCATCAGGGCGGTGAAGACCTCGAGCCGCGTATCCCAGAGATCCAGCCCCTTGGACTGGGCCGGTCCCATATGAAAGGCCATCACCGCCGCCACGCTCAGGCCGATCGCCGACCACACCAGAAAGAACCGCCCTGCCTCCACCACCCAACGACCCGCCGGCCGGAGCACGATCCTGCCGATCTCTACAATCAGGGCGACCTGAAGAAGATAGTTCGCGAAGCCCGTAGTCCAGTACGTAATGAAGTAGGCGTGCCGGCTCCCATGGCGCAGAACCAGGAAGAGCAGAAGGGTCCGAAAGACCTCGGACGCCACAAACAGGGTGAACACAGGAAAGCCCCTGGCTCTTCTGCGCACAAGCAAAACAAGCAGAAGGGCGACGTGGCCGATCAGCGACGCCGCCCAGAGTGCGTTGTCCAGGACCGAAAGACTCATGACAAGAGGATCTGCTGCCCTCTCTTATACTCCGAGAATGCTCAGCATGGCCGAAACGAGAACGCTCATCGTGCTCGGCGCGGAGGCGGTCGCCACCTGCGGGTGCGGGTTGCATCCGGTCTGGTTGGCACGAGCCGCGGGAACGGTGGCGAGGGCGACGGCGGCGACGAGAGCGAATGAACGGACAGACTTCTGCATGGTGAACTCCTAGAAGGCGCAGTGGCGCCTGCCAGAAGAGTAGCCGACGAAAATGGGGTGATGTGCCCGTGTTTTCATAGATCGGCGCTAAGCTGCGCGGTCCGTCCCGGATTGGCACACAGGGTCACCGATTCCCACTTCGGAACTTTTGTTCGATGGTAACCAGGACCAAGACAGGACCGGCATCAGCCGTAACGCTGCATTTCTAGGCTGGACGGCGAAGAGCCTGCCGCCGCTTGCGCATCACCCAGGTCGTCATGCAGCGATAGTCCTGCACCACCGTCGTCTTGAGCGGGTCCACCAGGATTCCTTCGAGTGCTGCCGTACAGTCGAGCAGCATCGCTTCATCGACCAGAAACCACACCGAGCCATCGCCGATCCGGTAGTGGTG
>CAXTGE010000075.1:3203-7165 GCA_964243645.1 uncultured Acidobacteriaceae bacterium
TTCTGGCCAGGCTCCCCGATCAACTTCCCGACAGGCTCAAAGTCCATGCCGATCCGCGAGCCCAGCCGGCAAAACAGCAGCCCCCCTGGCCTCAGCACGCGCCACAGGTCGGTCAGCATCGCCTCAAAGTGCCTCTCATCGCGCGCAAAATGCAGCACGGAGTTGCACAGCACCACGTCGGCCGACTCATCAGGGAAGGGCATGCGTTCAATAAGGCCCACGCGGAAGTTCCCTGCCGGCAACCGCGGCTGCAGCAGCGCGGCCAGCTGCCGTACATGCTCCACGCCCTCGGGATCGGCGTCGAGCGCAAAGACCTCGCAGCCCTCCCGCAGCAGGTGCACCAGATTGCGCCCATACCCGCAGCCCGCGTCGAGCACCCGCATCCCGGGCTCGATATTGCCGCGCAGAATCTGATCGAACACATAGATATCGATCTGCCCGAACTGTTCCCCAATACTTAATGCCACGCTCTCGTCATCGCCTTCCGGTCGTCTCTTAAGATGAAACCCATCCTACAGACCGCGCGCAACGCGCAGGCCGAGTAGAGACTGAGCGTAGATCGGACGTTTTGATGCCTAGGTGCATACTTCTCCCACTCGCCGCCTCGCTGCTGTATTGTCCCTTCGTTCAGGCGCAGACCGATCAATCCGCTGCTATCGCGCCCACCTTCGAAGTGGCCACGATTAAACCCGCCGCCCCATCGCCCGACGGCCACACGCACATCAACTATCCTCCGGGTGATCGCTTCAGCGCGCAAAACATCACACTCCTCGCCCTTTTCAGCTGGGCATACCGCCTGCCCCAGAATCAAATCCTCGATGCGCCCGCTTGGCTCGCCTCCACCCGTTTTGACATCGAGGCCAAGCTCGATCCCAGCCAAACGCCTCCCAACCTCTCGAACGACGAGGACCAGGCCCGCAAGCGGCAGATGGTGCAGTCCGTCCTTGCCGAGCGCTGCGGTCTCACCACCCACACCGAGACACGCGTGCTGCCCGCGTACGATCTCGTCTTGGCCAAAGGCGGGTCGCTGCTCAAGCCCTCGGCCGGCAATGGCAAGTCCATCAACACCTCGCGTGCTCGTTTCGAAGCTCAGGGCCTCACGCTCCCTCTGATCGCGGAGCAACTGTCGTACATCACCGGTCGCGTCGTCGTGGACAAGACCTATCTCACCGGCCGCTACGACCTGAAGCTGCAATGGACGCCGGACAACACGCCCGCCACCGAGGAACAGCCCTTCCCCACCCTCTTCACCGCAATCGGGGAGCAGCTCGGCCTCAAGCTTGATGCCGCCAAGGAGCCGGTTGCCGTCCTGGTCATCGATCACGTAGACCTGCCATCAGCGAACTAGAAACTTTAGCTACTCCACCGCATTGCCACTGACACCCATCACCTCGCGGTCGAGCGTCTTACGCGATCCTGCCCCACCCACGCGGCTCAGCACCACCAGCGCCACCGAGCACACGATCACGGCCATCCCCGCCAGCTCGGTCGGCCCCAGCGTCTCGCGCAGCAACACCACGCCCAGCAACACCGCAATCACCGGGTTCACAAACGCATAAGTCGCCACCTTAGTGACCGCCACATTCTGCAGCAGGTAGGTAAACGCCACCAGCCCCACCAACGACCCAAACACCGCCAACCAGAGAAGCGCTTCCACCCCGCGCGCGGTCCACACCGCCCGCCCAAAGCCCCCGGTCACCAGGGCGAAACTTGTATTGAACAACCCCGCGCAGCCGATCTGCCATCCCGTGGCGACGAACGTGTCCGCCTTGAAACGAAAGCGCCGCGACAGCACCGAACCCACGGCGAAGCACAGCGCCGCCAGCAGGCAGATCACCACGCCCCGGCCGGCATGGCTGTCGGGCATCACGGCATCTGTGCCGTGCCCGCCACGGTGCAGCGACGGCCACACCAGCACCGCGATACCGAGCGTCCCCAGCAGCGTGCCCGTCCAGCCACGCCGATTCAGGGGCTCGCCACCGGGGAGCTTCCACTCGATGAGCGCCACCATGATCGGCAGCGTGGACACGAGCAGCGATGCAAAGCCGGAGGGCACCATCGTCTCGCCCCAGGTCAGCAGCATATTGTTGCCGCTCATGAACAGCAGGCCGACCAGTGCCAGCTTCGGTCCTTCGCCACGTGGCACACGCAGACTCTTACCGCGCGCCAGGGCGATGGCCCCGATCAGCACGGTCGTCAGAAGGGTGCGTGTCGCGGAGACCACCGGCGGCGGCAGGTGCTCTACCGCCACCCGGATCGCCGTGTACGTCGACCCCCAGCACAGATACACGGCGGCAAACGCGGCGATCACGCGACCACGGTTCGCTTGGGTATCAGGCATCCTCTCAGCATAGCCGCCCCCGGAGTTCCCGCGGTCGCCGCCCGCACCCCCGAGGAGGACTCTCGCTACACTGGATCCGTCAGGTCCCGCACCCCGGCCGCATCCGGAAGGAAGTTCAAGTGAACGCCACATCTCAGGGCGCCGTCTCCCAGGCCCACCGTCCCTCGTCCCTTCCTGGCCAGCCGGAGCTCGCCGCCGCCGCGGAAACCCCCTTGGAAGCGGTCGCCTCCATGGCCGCCGTGCTCGTGGTCGGCCTGTTTCTTTTCGGCTTTGTCTTTCAGAACTTTATGATCCCCAGCGGCTCGATGAAGAACACCCTTCTGGTCGGCGACCACGTCGTGGTGGACCGCATTACGCTCTCCCCACCCACCCGTTGGGCACCCTTCGTGCACTACCGTCCCGTGCGGCGCGGCGACATTATCGTCTTCCTCAAGCCGCATCCCGAGCACCCTGACTTCATCCTCGTAAAACGAGCCATCGCGGTCGCAGGCGACCATCTCCATCTCCAGCACGGCGTCGTCTACCTCAACGGCGTCGCCCAGCCGCAGCCCTACGCCGTCGGGCCTGACGATGGCGACCCCCGGCACGCCTACGACCCGTACCGCGACGACTTTCCCCGGGCCGCTCCGCCCCCCTACGGCCAGCTCACCGCCCTGTGGCGCGAAGACCTGACCTCCCACCTCCAGAACGGCGATCTCATCGTTCCCCCAGGGATGGTCTTCGCCATGGGCGACAACCGCACCGAAAGCCTCGACAGCCGCTACTGGGGCTTCGTCCCCGTCGAAAACATCGAAGGCCGTCCGGAGTTCGTCTACTGGTCGTTCAAGACACCCGAGGAACGCGATATCCAGGCCAGCGCCTCCGGGCAGTCCGGGTTCTTTCTGCATGAACTCACGCATTTTTTCGCAGAAAGTCGATGGAGCCGCACCTTTCACATCACGCGGTAACGGGTAGCCAGCCGGCCCCAGCTCTGAAGAAGCTAAGAGCCCCCGAACCATGCACGGTGCTAGCATCGCCCCATGCGTCTCTCTCGTCGCGCTTCGGCCCCGCTTCTGTTCGTCTCGCTGCTCCCCGCCACCGCGCAGACCGCAGCGGCCACTTCCTCACCCGCTGCCGGGGGTATGAGCAGCTACCGAAACGACACGCTGCGCCTGAGCTACAGTTACCCCAGCCGCTACGTCGACGCCTCTCCGCTGGTAAAACCTGCCTTTGAAGCAAGCCTGAGCCAGAATGCCGCAACCGCCCCCGCCGCCAAATGTATCTCGCTGCCCTTCTCCCGCATGGGTTCCGGCAAGGACCAGCTGGGCATCCTTCTGCTCGTTCGCGCCGACGCCGCCTGCCTGAAAAAGAAGTTCACCGCCAGCTCCGTCACCGAGCTTGCCGAGGGCGAGGCGAACGGCATCGCTGCCTCCGGCGCAAAGACCGACTTCGGCCAGCCAGTCAATTTCCAGCTCGCCGATCGTCCGGCATCGATGCTGCAGGGCAGCTTCACTTTGCCGACCGGGCAAACTATGCAGGCAAGGGTCGTCTGCGTGCTCGATCAACCTGATGTCGCCTGCTGGCAGTTCCTCGCGAAGGACGCCGCGGGCATCACCGCCATGAGTACCTTCCCCGTCGCCTT
>CAXTGE010000075.1:7265-13466 GCA_964243645.1 uncultured Acidobacteriaceae bacterium
CCGCAATCCCGTTCCCAGGCAGGTCAGCGAGGCAAGGCCGGTGATGCCGTTCCAGTACAACATCGGATGGGCCCACCCCGGCGAATACTGCAGATCCTGACCCGACCACAGTGTCATCAGCAACGCCACAATCCCGCACTGGAAGCCGATCACAATCAGCAGCTGCCCGCGGCGACGACGCTCGTCCAGGGTAGCCACCTCTGCCGGGGTAAGCATCCGCTCTTCTGGTGGCAGGTTCATGTTCGGCATGGGAGGCACTCCTTGATGAAGGTTACAGACAGAATTAGACCATATCCAGGACCGGAAAAGCAGCGCCACACCCTGGGGACGCCTCCGATCACCGCACGGAATCCTCACCCTTCCCCGGAACCCTCAACCAACCCTTGAACCGGGGATGACCATAATGGTTCACGACGACGTCCCGCAGCGCGCTACTCCCGCCCACGCCCCGCGAAGGCGGCCCGGATTCTCGCTGCCCGATCCTCGACTGATCCACCTGCGGCATCTTCAAAGAACGCCACGGACTGCAGCCCGGCGATCTCAAAACGCTTCCGGCACCGGATGTTCTGGCAGGCCAGCTGATCGTCTCGCCGCACCATGTAGCTCCGCGCCTTGGCAAACCGGGCCTCACGCGCGGGGTCGGCATACCCCGTCAGCCGGGCGCGCTTCCGCCGAACCAGCCACGTTAGGGCATAGTCGGCCTGCCCCTGGCAGTTCGGGCAGGTGAGGGTGTGCGTCTTGACCTCGGTACGCTCCTCAAAGAAATCACGTTCATCGTTGCCCCCGGCGCCTTTCGGCGTCTGGGAGTCGAACCCACGTCCGCCATAGGCATACCCACCCCGATCGCCCCTGCTGTCATTCGAACCGTTACGCATCTGGTCTTCCCTCGGATCGGCATACATCCGCCTCGTTCAGCATAGTCCCTTCAACGGCCAAAATGCGCCTCCGGCGAGCCGACGAGGCCCAGGAGCTCCCCCGGCAATCCCGCTCGTTCCGAGACCGCCGCCGGCGTCGATTCGCTCCACAAGACAGCCAAAGCAGCTACTCTACCTAGGGCGCTTGCATGCGTCCGTACGCAAGGAGCGTCCATTGGCTGTTTTTGTCAGAAATCCCAGTGCGCCCGGTTATGACAGCAGCCTGGAAGTCAGGACCGACACCCGGGCCATGACCGTGGCCACGGCGTTGTTCTTCATGGTCGGTTTCCTTACCTGCCTGAACGACATCATCATCCCGCATCTGAAGTCGATCTTCGAGCTGAACTATGCACAGGCGATGCTGGTGCAGTTTGCCTTCTTCAGCTCCTACTTCCTGTTCAGCTATCCGGGCGGCCTGCTCGTCGAAAAGTTCGGCTATAAGAAGACCATGGTCGCCGGCCTGATCACCATGGCCGTAGGCGCGGGCGGCTTTGTGCCGGCCTCGATCGTTGCCAGCTTCCCTGTCTTCCTGACCGCACTGATCGTGCTCGCGGCGGGCATGACGATCGTGCAGGTCTCGATTAATCCCTATGTCACGGTGATTGGACCGGCCTCCACGGCGTCCAGCCGCCTCAACCTGGCGCAGGCGTTCAACTCGGTGGGAACGTTCATCGCCCCGTTTGTCGGCGCCTACCTGATCCTGCGCAATGTGGCCAAGCAGATCGAGCCGGCCAAGCTGCATTCCCTGTCCGTGGCCGCCCAGCAGAGCTATCGCGCTGCCCAGGCCTCTTCCGTGCGCATGCCCTACATCGCGCTGGCACTTATGCTGTTGCTGATTGCGCTCGCTCTGGGCCTGATCAAGCTCAAAACCACCACGGGCGTCTCGCAGCACACGCAGGACTTCCGCCCCGGCGCGTTTGCCGAGGCACTGACCCGACCGGACTCCATCTGGAACCATCCCTGGCTGCTCTTCGGGGCGCTCGGCATCTTCACTTACGTCGGCGCAGAGGTATCGATCGGCTCGTTTTTGGTGAACTACATGGGCCTTCCCGGGATCGCCGGGTTGCGAGAGGCAACCGCTGCCAACTTTCTGCCTGTGTACTGGGGCGGGGCCATGATCGGGCGCTTTATCGGATCGGCGATCCTGCAAAAGGTCAGAACAGGCACGGTGCTGGCCATCGCCGCCACCTGCGCCTTCGTGCTCGTGATGGTGAGCATGCATACTCACGGTACGGGTCTGGTTTCTTCTCTCACCCTGTTTGGACACGAGATCGGCCTGCCCAGGTCTCCGGCGATGTGGTCGCTGCTGGCCGTGGGTTTGTTCAACAGCATCATGTTCCCTTCCATCTTCACCCTCGGCATCCAGGATTTAGGCCCTTTGACCAGCAAGGGCTCCAGCCTAATGATCGCGGCCATTCTGGGTGGTGCTGTTGTTCCGGAGTTGATGGGTAAGCTCGCCGATCACATCGGCGTGCAGGCGGCGTTTCTCCTGCCGGCCATCTGCTACGTGTACATCGCGGCGTTCGGCATCGCGGCCATACGGCGGCGCGCCGCTTCGGATGCCCTGCTCGCCCCAGAGTTCTAAGCCTCACGGTGCTTTCACCAGGGTCAGCGTCACGAATCCGTAGGTCCCGGTGGACGCGGCAATCTCCACTACCTGGGCAATGCCGCCGATCTCCAGTGGTACCAGGGTCACTTTCCCTGACGGGTCCGAGACCCCCGCACTCTGGGACGTCTTCAACACCGGCGCCGAGGGGCAACGGACTGTATCCGTACACGGTCCTTCCCAAGCCAGAACGCGTTGATAGACGTTGACCGGCGCCCCCTGCAGCGGGTGCCCCGCGGCATCTGTGACAAGCAGCGTCACCGGGCTAAGCGAGGCTGAAAAGGGAACCTGCTGCACGGTATTTGCCGGTACCTGCAACGCCCACTCCGAGGGGTCGACGGTGTGAACCTCTGACGTGGTGCAAATAGTGATCCAGGCGCATCCGGTCACCGTCCCAGTTGCTCCGGGAAGCATGGGCGCGGTGCCGACCGTCAGGACCGCCACACCGTTCGTTGCCGTCGCACTATCTGCCTGCAGCTGCGCCAGTCCGGCAGTCGCGCTCCATGTCACTGGAGCGCCCCCTGCGCGTCCGCCGTCCTGTACGGCCTCCAAAGCCAGCGACCATGAGACCGAGGCGCCTGCCGCGACATAGTGTTGCGTTTCCGCAAAGGACACCGCCCGTACCGGATCGGCATCCGCGAGGACGATCTGCACAATGGCTCCACCGCTCACCTCGGTGGCCAGCAGCGTCACCGGCCCGGCAGCTTCGCCGGTCACTGTCGTCTTCACCAATCCCTCCGCATCGGTCAGCACGGTGCAGGACGAGGTCCCGCCGCAAAGGCCAAGCTGGGCCGCTCCCTGGGAGACAGCAAGCGTCACCGTGGTGTCGGCAACAGCACTTAAACCGTCACTTGCCATGACCCGCACAGCAAAAGGTACGGGGGCGGTGACACCGGTTTCGATCCGGGACGGAGCCGAGATCAGCTGCAGGAGATTGGGTTGCGCGGCATAGCGGATCGCATCCGGGATCGTCGCGCTGCCCGCCGTCTCGGGGTCCGTGACAGCGAGCGAGACGGGCATGCCGAGCGACGCACCACTGGCAGAAAACGTTGGCGCTTCGGCCACAATCTGCGTCGGCGTCCAGCTCACCACATGGGCAGGCACGCCATTGATCAGCACCTGGTTTCCCTGCCGGAAGCCCATGCCTGTGACCGTCAGCTGACCTCCCCCGGTGCCCACCACGGCTGGCGTGACCGCAGTGGCGTATAGCACGCGGGCGACGTAGCTGAAATCAGGGCGGCCGGCACCGAACTGGTCGGTTATCGCCATGCGGTAGCTGCCATCCGCCTGGGCCGCATCCACCGCGATCTGCGTCATGCCGAGGGCGAAGGAGTTGAACGACGCCGATTGACTCGCTACCGTAGGCGCGACACCCGCTGCATCCGCGCTGTTCCAAAGGCCGAGCACCGGCTGTGCCTTGCTCAGGGTGGCTGAGCCGGTCTCGTCGACCGCCGTTACCTCCAGCGTCCAGCGGTGCCCTGCGGCCACCGGCAGGCTCCACCAGGAGGTGTGCCCCCAGCTGCCCAGCAGGCCGCTCTGCCACCCGCTCGGGTCGAGCGGAGACGGAGACGTCTCCGTCCCATCCTGCCCTGTCGTTGCAACGTCCGCCGCGTCGGGAGCCGTTAAAAAGCCGCCTACCGAACGATCGCCGGCAGAGACTGCCGACCAATCGACAAACGCCAGGGGTGAGCCGGATGGCGTCGAGGGTAAACGAAGATAAGGACCGACCGCGGCATCCCCAATGTAGAGCGGATTGATTGCCTCCGTCGTAAAGAAAACATCCGAGACCCCGTTCAGCGGCACACGCCTGAACTGGAAGTAGCCCTCGAAGCCGCCGCTTGGTGAACCGAAGTTCGGAGCGCCCTCGCTGTTGAGAGGGGTCGCTATCGCTTGCTGATAAAGGCCGCCAGTCACGGCGGAGACTGTCTCCCACTCCTCCGCAATCCCGTTATGATTCCGCCGGGTGGTGATGTTGACCCAGTCCATGCCCTGGCCGGCCGGAAAGGCGATATTGCCCCAGAGATACAGGGCGTCGTCGCTCGTGCCCTGCTTCCCTGCCGGTACCGACCCCTGGTACACCGGATACAGCTGCGCCAGCGTGTTCAGATCATCCGGTCGGAGCGTGAACGGATGGCTCATGCATTGATAGCTGTAGTTGCTGCAGATCAGGTCGAGCGGGTGCATCACGGGCCAGTAGGCGACCTGGTTCGCCGTCACGGTCGTCTGGGCGGTAAAGACGTTGTCATTGGTCTGCGACCAGGACAGCCCGAGCACACGGCCGAAGGCGCGGGCGAGCTGATATTGCATCTGCGTCAGCTGCTCGGGCGACGAACCGACACACCGGCCGTTCAGGATCAGCACCGCATGATCCAGCGTCACATCGTCCTGATGGATGTCGTCGATGTCCCCCACGACGCCATTCTGCATGCAGCCGTCGGGCTCACTGGCGTCCTGGCCAAGCAGCAGATCGATCAGGCTGCCGTCCTGGTCGTAGATCACCGCCACAGGGATGTTGCTCTCATTGGCCATCTGCACATCGGCGGGAAAGACGAACTGTTGGCCGTCAAACGAGACGTTGGAGGAGCTGACGTCCTCCGCCAGCGTGCCGCCCTGCGCATACGAGATGCTTGAGGTCGGCACGGACCAGACGGCTGCCGCGGCAGCCACCATGGCGTCGGCCTGAGCATGGGAAATCGTTGCGCTCAACGGACCTGGATCGGTGTGATACAGCAGCGAGGTCCTGTTCCAGACCACGTTGGCCCCCGCATAGGAACCCCAACCCTGCCCCGCCACGAAGCGGGCACTGCCTGCCCTAGCCGCAGGCGTCTGCGCCCCGAGCAACAGCGCTACACACAGCAGTTCGAGGCAGACACTAGACGCGCGGAACCAAGCCTTAACGTTTCGCATCGGTCGGCCTTCCTGTGCGGAACGTCACGCGCATTGGGCTCCCCGCCACGCTGATCGGCCTTAAAACGGAGCCTGCCGCGCCGTGCCCAGGCTGCATGGCAGCGGGTGGGTGCGCGCGCAAGGGCACCGATTGACGATCTACCGTTACATTGCTTGGCAGCCCCGCCTGTGCGAGGGAACCGAGCGCTCCCTGCAACGAGATCGCCCCATCGTGCTCGGTCGGCAGAGGCGTCCCCGGCGAGCGCAGCACCGAGGCCGCGACCCGTCGAATATCCAGCAACGCAGGCGCATTTGCACCCTGCACCAGGACGGGGACCAGGCCTTCCGGTCCGTGCACGGGCGAGTTGAATCCCGCAACGCTGGGTCCCTGGATAAAGGCAAGAACGCGCTGGCCGACGGCGTAGCGCGAGTGTCCGGGAGGCCAAAGGCCAGCCCACTCCCGTAAGACGTACGTCGAGCCGGTCGAGCCGCTTACCGGCTGCTCCACCCGGAAGCTCACCTCAACGCACCCTGTTCGCCGCTGGATCGAGGTGATCCGGCCCACAAAAATAGTGGCCGCATGGCTGGCGAGCGTCCGGAGCTCCCCCACGATGGCCTGATCCGGGATCGGTGTCTGCGCCCTTGCCGGGCTCCCGCAACAGATCAGGGCCATCCCGAGGAGTGTGTACCTCCAGAGAATTCGGTGTTTCTCTTGCATCGCGTCATTCGCCTCCACCACCCTTTTCGTCCAAAACAGGACAAAGTGCAGGGATGTGCGAACACGATGCAAACAAG
>CAXTGE010000075.1:13566-14682 GCA_964243645.1 uncultured Acidobacteriaceae bacterium
ACCTGCGCGTCGTTGCCGTTTTTTAACTGCACGGGGGCTGCCTGAACCTCGGCAACCTCCTCTGCCGGCAGAAGCCGCATGCCGTAAATCAGAACTAAATTCGCCATAGGGGAATCCTACAGTCCCGAGATGGAGGCAGCCCGATTCTCGGTGATGGCGCAAAGGCCCAGGTGATCCAGGGTTGCATCCGAAGCGTTCTCGCTACAATCAAACGCAAGCTATGTCAGAAGAGACTGTTATTCGCGACCTCGTCATCCTGGGCTCCGGGTGCTCGGGCCTTACAGCCGCCATTTATGCTGCGCGTGCCAACCTGAAACCGCTCGTCATCGAAGGGCATGAGCCGGGCGGCCAGCTCTCCATGACGACCCTGGTAGAAAACTTCCCAGGCTGGCCGGAGGGCATCCAGGGACCCCAACTGATTGACAACATGAAGGAGCAGGCCGGGCGCTTCGGCGCGGAGATCCGCAACGGCCACCTCGCCACCATGGACCTCACCAAGACGCCCTACGAGCTGAACCTTGGCGGAGAGGTCATCAAGACCCGCACCCTGATCATCGCCTCGGGGGCCTCGGCGCGCTGGCTCAATCTTCCCTCGGAGCAGGCGCTGATCGGCTATGGCGTGTCGTCCTGCGCGACCTGCGATGGTTTCTTCGCCTCGGGCAAAGAGATCGCCGTCATCGGCGGCGGGGATTCTGCCATGGAAGAGGCCCTCTTCCTCACGCGATTTGCCAGCAAGGTGCACCTTATCAACCGCTCGGAGTCCTTTCGCGCCTCGCGCATCATGCTGGAGCGCGCCGAGGCTCACCCCCAGATCGAATTCCTCCACAACACCATCGTGGAGGAGGTGCTCGGCGTCGAAGAAAAGGACGTCAAGGGCCTGAAGCTGCACAACCGCAAGACCGGCGAGCACTGGACGCTACCCGTCAGCTTCATGTTTCTCGGCATCGGCCACGAGCCCAACGCCAAGGGCTTTGAGGGCCAGCTCGACCTAGATGCCGACGGTTACATCAAGACGGAGCGCAACGTCTTCACCACCCGCATGGGCATTCCCCTGCAGGGTATCTACGCCTGCGGCGACATCCAGGATCGCCGCTACCGCCAGGCCATCACGGCCGC
>CAXTGE010000076.1:0-6951 GCA_964243645.1 uncultured Acidobacteriaceae bacterium
ACTGCACCGAGCTCCTGGAGGCTCTGCTGGCCGCGCTGGAGCCGGCCCGCGAGGCCGGTAAGCTCGGGCCGATCCTGTTCCAGCTGCCGCCGAACTTCCAGGCCAGCCCCGCCCGGCTGCTCGCCTTTCTGCAATCGCCGGCACTACGGGCGCATCCGAAGCCGAAGGTTGCCTTTGAGTTCCGCCATCCGAGCTGGTTCACTGAAGAGGTCTACAGGGTACTGCGGGCCCACAACGCCGCCCTTTGCGTGGCCGACACCGATGATCTGCTGACGCCGGACGTCCGCACGGCCGATTTCCGCTGCTACCGCCTGCGCCGCGACGGCGGGTATGCGCCTGCGGAGCTCACGGCCTTTGCGCGACGTTTCACCGGGCTCGCCCGCGAGACAGACACGTATGTCTTTCTTCGCCACCAGGAAGAACCCACCGGCGCACTGAACGCCGTCGCCCTGCTCCATGCGGCTGCCGGGCTTGGCGCTGCGATGCAAGCGCATGCCGCTGGCGTCAACGCTGACGATGACGGGGCAGGCTGAATGAATCCGATACATTCAGGGAACTTAATACGTTCAACCAGTCCAATGGATCCCCGCTGTCCCCAGGATGCCTGGCCCTCGGATTTCCCGCCGTTTCATCCACGTAAATGGCTGACCAACGGTCATCTGCAAACCATAGCCGGGAACTTCCTTCCGCGACCGCACCGGCTACCTGCCCCGGAGACGGAGCTTGTGGAGGTTGTGGCCCCTCACGGCAACCAAATCGGCACGCAGATTTTGTGCGAGTGTCACTGGCAGCCCGCGTCAGGGCGCGCACGCTGTCTGACCGTGCTGGTGCTGCATGGCCTGGAGGGCTCCTCGCGTTCCCAGTATGTGTTGGGCAATGCGGCCAAGCTCTGGGCTTCGGGCTGCAATGTCATCCGCATGAACATGCGCAGCTGCGGCGGGACTGAGCGCCTCACGCCGACCCTTTATCACTCCGGCATGTCGGGCGATGTCGACAGCGTCATGCGGTTCTTTCTGCGCAAATACCGGCTGGAGAGCTTTGCGCTGATCGGGTACAGCATGGGGGGCAACCTGGTCCTCAAGCTGGCCGGCGATCTCCGCGACGAGGCACCCCCTGAGCTGAAGGCGGTGGTGGCCGTTTCCCCCGCGATGGACCTCGGGCCCTCTGCCGATGCGCTGCACCTGCCCTCGAACCGGCTGTATGAACAGAAGTTTCTGCGCGCCCTGATCAAGCGTTTTCGTCGCAAAGCGTTCCTGTTTCCCCGCGCCTTCGATCCCACCCGCACCGAATCCGTACGTTCGTTGCGTGAGTTCGACGATCGCATCACGGCGCTCTATTCCGGCTTCCGCAGTGCCGACGATTACTACTTCCGCGCCTCCGCCGCACGGGTCCTGCACCACATTGCGGTGCCCACCCTGATCCTGCATGCCTGTGACGATCCCTTCATTCGCATTAAGGCCGAGACCCGCGCCAGCCTTTCCCAAAACTCAAAGATCCAGACCCTTGAAACGGATCACGGTGGTCATTGCGCCTTTCTGGCAACGCCCGAGCCCCCTAACGGCAGCCATAGCGGAGACGACGGCTACTGGGCAGAGCAGACCTCGGTGCGTTTCCTGCTACAGCATGCCTACCAGGCAGACAGCCAGCCCATAAGCCTCGCAATGCCTGTACGCTAGACCCATGCTCGCCGATTGGACCGCCGCCTGCGGCCCAGACGATCCCATCCTCGTTGTGCCCTGGTCTGACCCTGAGACCGGCGCGCATTTCTTCAATCTGCGAGCCGAACCGTTTGAACTCGCTGACGTCCCTGAGGCCGAGGCGTATCCGGCCATGCGCCGGGCCCTGCGCTCGCTCAATGCCTCGGCCTCGGCCTTTCTGACGGCAAAGTGCGATGTATGGACGATGTACCCCGAGGTTGCCGGCGAGAAGCTGGAGGCGCTGCGGCTGGAGCTCGACCTCAGCGATGAGGAGGTTGCCTTTGGCGTGGGTGGGTATATCGACCTGGTACCGCGGGAGCGCAGCCTCTACGCGTCGGCCCATGTGGCCACCGACCGGCTGTCGCGGCTGGCCCGCCGTGCCGCCCGCCTGACGCATGATCATGCCGCGCTGGAACTGGTGCTGCGTCCCGCGATGGTCGATCTGAAGGCGCCATTGGAGGGCTACAGCGCCACCCTCTACGTTACGGCAGTTGCCGCCGACCCGGAGACGGCGGCCCGGCGCTGGGAGGCCGCTCTGGAGGACGTTGTGCACCTTCTGCGAGAGCGTGAGTGGGCCGTTCCACCCGGCTCCGCTACAATCGACTGAGCCCGCCTCAGGGCTTCAGCAGGAACGGGTGAGTAGCTCAATTGGATAGAGCACCGACCTTCTAAGTCGGGGGTTACAGGTTCGATCCCTGTCTCGCCTACCATCACGACGCACCATCCGGGGAAGAGGTTGATGCTCACACAAAAGTACCCCTTTGTCTCCGTGGTCATTCCCAGCTTCAATGCCGCGGAAACGATCCTCGATTGCCTGCATTCTTTGCTGGAGGCGCAGGACTACCCGCCCGAGGGATACGAGGTGATCGTTGCGGACAACGGGTCGTCTGACGGAACGCCAGAACGTATCGCCGCGGCGTATCCGCAGGTTCGAATCGTAAGGACAACGGAGAAGGGGTCCGCCTACGCCCGCAACGCCGGGCTCGCCATCGCAAGGGGATCGCTGCTTCTGAGCACCGACGCGGACTGCCGCGCGTATCGCAACTGGATTAGAGAGATGGTCGTCACTTTTGAGGAGGCCCCAACGGATGTGGCCGCCATTGCCGGCCACATTGCTCCCTTTTCCACCGACAGCGTCGTGGAGAGATTTGTAAAGGCCTGGGTGGCGCCGCCGGCCAAGGGGAGCGCCGTCCAGTATGCGGCAACGCCTTCAGCGGCATTTCGAACGGACATCCTGCGAGAGATGGGAGGCTTTGACGGGACGGCGGGCCATGATGATTCCGACCTCGGCATCCGGCTCACGAAAGCAGGTTACCGCGTGCTGCACTACGAGGGAGCTGCGGTGTGGCACAGAAATCCAGTCACCCTCACACAGCTGTTTCATCATCGGCGGAAGTACGGCAAAGCGAACTTCCTGCTGGCGCAGAAGCATCCAGACCTCTTCGGCCCACCCGAGGGCAATCAGACGCTGCAGCGTCTGCGTCGCGAGACGGTGCGCCGAGTGCTGGGAGATCTGGTGAAGCTGCCGTTATCCCTCGTGCGCAGTTCGCACGGGCGACCCCCCACGTGGCCCGTAGCCGATGCCGTGCTGGCGGTCGGTAATTATGCTGGATTCCGTGAGGCGTCTCGGCAGCACGCGGCGTCTTCGCGCCCTTAATGCTGTTTCATGAGATGTAGCGGCGTTCGGAAAGCAAATCCCTCCGCTGCGCTACGGGATGACAACAAAACGGATTGCTGTACCTCGCGTAGGTCGCTGGGCGCCCTTATCCCAGTTCGTGAGCGCTCACGCCCTCGAGTTTTACGTCGCGCATGCCGCGACTGGGCCCGAAGGCGTGTACCAGTCCGGTGAGCAGCATCAGGCCCATGGCCAGCGCGCAGACGCCCGTCCAGGCATACCGCTCCCACACAAGGCTGGAGAGGGCCGACCCAAGGGCACCACCGACAAAGTACATCGTCATGTAAATCGTGTTGAGACGGCTGCGTGCGCCCGGGTTCAGCCCGAAGATCCGTGTCTGGTTCGCCACCTGCGTCATCTGCGTGCCGGCATCGAGCGCGATGACCCCCAGCACCATGGCTCCCATGTGCATGGACGTCGCCATAGAAACCTTCTCCCCGAGCCACAACCACCCGAAAGAGACCGTGACCAGTGCGCCGGCGAGTGTGATGACGTACCGCGTGCCGCGCCGGTCTGCCAGCTTGCCGGCGAAGGGCGCCGCGAGCGCGCCTACCGCGCCCACGACACCGAAGGTTCCTGCCACGCCCGGGCCAAGCCCATAGTGGGCGTGCAGCAGGAAGGCCAGGGTCGTCCAGAAGCAGGAAAAGGCCGCAAAGGTAAGACCACCAATCAGGCCCGACTCGCGCAACAGCGGCTGGCTTCGGTAGATGGTCCACAACGACCGGAGCGCCTCGGGATAGGTCAGCTTGCCCTTCGGCTCCAGCCTGGGCATGACCTTGTACAGCAACGGCACAAAGGCCGCATTCACGGCCGCCGCGACGAAGAAGACGGTGCGCCAGCCACCCGCGTTGCTAACCCAGCCGGCAAAGCTCCGGGCCAGCAGAATGCCCAGCAGAAGCCCGGTCATGACAGTGCCGATGGCGTGTCCGCGGCGCTCAGGCGACACCAGATCCGGTGCCAGCGGCAGGGCGATGTGCGTCACGGCGGCAAACAGGCCTACCAGGACACCGGCGCCGATCATCCAGATAAGACTGTGCGCGCATGCCACCAGCAGCAGGGCGGCCGCGGCGAGGGCGTAAAGCCGCATCATCAGGCCGCGGCGCTCGGTCACATCGCCCAGCGGCACAAAGGTGAGCAAGCCCACGGCATAGCCGACCTGCGTGGCCGTGGCCACCATCATCATCTGCCGGGCACCCGCATGCAGGGATGCGCCCATGACCAGCAGCAACGGTTGGTTGTAGTAGATCGAGGCAACGCCGACCGCGCAGGCGAGGCCGAGAAAGGGCAGGAGCCAGCGCCGCTCCCCTGCGGAGGGCTGCTTTTCGGTCTCGGGGTCATGAGCTACGGCTGCTTCTGTGGAGGACGCCTGTGTTTCTGGCGACTGTGGATGGGCCATTCCAGGGATGGATGTCAGGAAGTCGTCCCACGATGCGTCGGGCAGACGATGATCGAGGACTTGGCGCTCCGGAGCCTTGCTGCGCTATGGCCCCCAGCTACAGAATCACAGGAGCCAGTCGTATTACAGGATCCATCCGCCGCCGGCGACCTCGTCGCCCTGGTAGAAGACGGCCGATTGCCCTGGCGTCACCGCCCGCTGCGGCTCGTCGAAGACGGCCTCGATTTCATCAGGGCTGGTGAGATACAGTGTTGCCGGTGCCGGCTCGTGACGATGGCGAATCTTGATGCTCACCCGCACGGCCCCGGTAGGTTCGGCGATCGACACCCAGTTAAGCCGGTTCGCCCGTAGCGTCCTTGTATACAGAGCCCCCTCAGTGCCCACCTCCACCCGATGGGAGTCGGGGTGGATCTTCAGCACATACAGAGGCTCCGGCGTGCTCAGGCCTAGGCCCTTGCGCTGCCCTACCGTGAAGCCGTGAATGCCGTCGTGCCTGCCGAGCACCTCACCCCCGGCGTTGACCAGCTCGCCGGCACTGTCCGGCAGAGACCGGCCCCCTTCTTCGAGGTAAGCCTTCAAAAATTGGGAGTAGCTGCCGCCCGGGATAAAGCAGATCTCCTGGGAATCCGGCTTCGCGGCGAGTTCCAGCCCCTGATCGGCGGCCATGGCCCGCACCTCAGGCTTGCACATGTCCCCGAGAGGAAACAGTGTCCGGCTCAGCTGCTCCTGCGTCAAGCCAAACAGGAAGTAGGTCTGGTCCTTGGACCGGTCTGCGGGTCTGGACATGACCCAACGGCCCCGGTCCGGATCGTAGACGTTGCGCGCGTAATGGCCGGTCGCAATACGCTCCGCGCCGATGCCGCGCGCGGTCTCCAGCAGCTGATCGAACTTCAGGTGATTGTTGCAAAGCGTGCAGGGGATCGGCGTGCGTCCACGGAGGTACTCGTCCACAAAGGGCCGAACCACCTCTTCCTCGAACCGCTCCTGCGCGTTCACGAGATAGTAGGGGATTTGGAGATGTTCGGCCACCCGGCGTGCGTCATAGACGTCATCGATAGAACAGCAGCGGCCCTGCACGGTTTCCGGCATGCCCTCGCGGCCTGCCAGGCGGCGCTGATTCCAAAGCTGCAGGGTAAGTCCTACGACCGGATGCCCTTCTGCATGCAGCATGGCGGCAACGGCAGAAGAATCCACGCCCCCAGACATGGCAACGGCAATGGTGTCAGGCTCGGGCATCACCTTTCTAGTTTAGCTGGCCTTGCTGGCGAAGAGAAGGAAGGCAGGCGGCCAGCTGTTCCAGGCCTCACTGCCTTTTCGTGCATAAACACCGAAGCCTTAATTGTTGAACGGGGTGTTGCGTGCGGGGCCGCCAGGAGTGCGGGCTTCGTCTTCCGCTGAATGCACGACCCTACCGCCGGGTTGCGGTACAGCGACCGGTCCAGGGCCCGGCCGGGAACCAGCCGCCGTCGGCCCTGAGGCTGGACGGGATGAGCCCACCTGATTCAAGAAGGGGAACTTCTCACTCAGCTGTTCGATGCCGGTCTTTGCTGCCGTGACCCAGCTGGCGATTTTTTCGATCGGTATCTTGATCCCATGCTGTATCTGCTTGGACACATGCTGCGAGGTGGTCAGCGCCTCGCTCACCATGCCGTTCACGCGCTCCACCTGACCCTTGGCCTTGACGTTTACATCCTGCGCCGTCTCGTTGTATCCCTGAACGGTCTGGTTCACCTGGGTGAAGGTCTGGCCGGCCTCTTCCACTTTGCTGCGCACCAGGCTCGAGATACGCTGCACGTCACTGGAGACGCTGGCGATCTTTGGCTGCAGATCGGCAGTGACGGCCGCGATCTTCGGTTGGAGGTCAGAGGTCACGGCCGCGATCTTCGGCTTCAAATCCGCCACAATGTCATTGACATGCGCGGCAATCTCCTTGCCCTTGCCGATGAGCGGGGTTGCCTGCGCGAGCAGCGGCTGCGCCTTGGTATCCACCTGCTTCACCAGCTTGTTGATCTTGGAATAGACCACTAGGCCGCCGATGAGGACACCCAGCAGCAGGGCAACGACAATCACTGTGAGAACGATCTCGCAGATCATGATCCAGTGAACGTCTGTGGCCAAGCTGACGGTGTCCTGAAGCAGCAGGGTGGCCGTTAGTTGAAGAGATGCCATGGTGACTCCTTAAA
>CAXTGE010000076.1:7051-10074 GCA_964243645.1 uncultured Acidobacteriaceae bacterium
TCCTGAAGCAGCAGGGTGGCCGTTAGTTGAAGAGATGCCATGGTGACTCCTTAAAAGATCGATCCCGAAGGACCCGTGTGGGTGCGCAGACCGGTGTGGGCGCGTGATCCCGATTGATCCCGATCCCAAAACGTATTCTCAAAGAGATGGGGGCCGGTGAACGCACCGACCCCCGTCACCAGCATTCGATGCGATCCAGAAAACGGAGACTAGGAGACGGAAGGCGTGTCACTCGCCTTGTTTACATAGGCGTCCTTGCCCGCGTCCACCGCAGCCTGGACGGCCTCACTCTGGGTCTGCACAAGGTCCTTGCCCTTCTCTACGTACTGCGTCCACTGCGTGCGTCCCTTGTCGTAATATTCCTTGCCCTTATCGACGTACTGACCGGCCTGATCCTTACCCTGGGCTACGGCCTGATTGACTGCATCTTTGCCCTGCGTGACCGCCTGGTTGACGACGTCCTTACTCTGCGCCACGGCCTGGTTCAACGACTCCCGACCCTCCACTACAGCCTGGTTCACGGCCTCGCGGCCCTGGGCAGCATACTGTATCGCCTGGTCTTTACCCTGTGCATAGAGCTGATTCGCCTTGTCGCGGGCATCGAGAGCGCCAGCCACAAGTTCCTCACGCGTCTCCTGGCCCGCCTTGGGCGCATACAAAACACCTACCAGCGCGCCAATCCCCAGCCCTGCCAGAAACCACCCAAAATTGCTTCCGCCTTCGTTTTGCGCCATCGTGATCTCCTATTTTCCACAAGCTAGGGCGACCCTTTCAAGGGTATCGTCTCGGGTGATACGGATGCGCTCGCCATGGACTGCGGTTGTTTGACAACACGAACACAGCTGTCTTTTGTCTCCAGGGTTAGAATCTAACCGCTTTTGTGGCGGAGCCGTGCATCCCTTGTATCCTCCCAGTGAATCTTCAAATTTAGTCATTTAGGCCTTTGCAGCACGATGGCCCGCAAGGAACGTACCATGACAGTTCAGACAAAGCTTCCTCTCAAGCAACGCTCCCTCCTGGCGGCAACCACCTGCGCTCTGGCTCTGACCATCTCCGGCTGCACCAAAACCATCACGGATGCCCAGCTCACAACCGACGTACAGGCAGCAATGAAAGCTGATTCGGCAATCAATCAGCAGCCCATCCAGGTCGCCGTTCAGAACGGCGTGGTAACCCTGACCGGCAACGTGTCCGATGACACGGCCACCACCGTGGCGGCACAGGATGCAGCCCGGGTGAAAGGTGTGAAAGAGGTCGTCGACAGTCTCACAGTCGCAGGCATCCAAATCGCTCCGACGGTGACCTCGCCAGCGGCGCCCACCCAGGCACGGCAGACGACGCAGGAGGAACGCCAGACCATCGCGCAGAGCCACACCCTGCCGCCGCCTGCATCCATCAGGGCGACGGCTCCCCCCGCGCCCCCTGCCCTGGCTTACCGGGATGTCACCGCTCCCGTCGGGACCACCATCCCGATACGCATCACGGAGAGCCTCAGCAGCCAGACCGCACAGAACGGACAGCCTTTCAACGGTGTGGTGACGCATGAGATCGTTCGGAACGGCTTCGTCGTCATCCCGGCGGGATCCGCGGTGACCGGCCGTGTTGTCGACGCCAAGGACGCAGGCCACTTCAAAGGGCACTCGGCGCTCTCCATCCAGCTGACAGCGGTGCGGCGTCATGGCAGTCTGATCGACATTTCCACCGACGCCTACTCGGTGGAGGGAAAGAACCGTGGCACCAACAGCGCGGTAAAGGTTGGTGGCGGAGCTGCCGTCGGTGCCGTGCTCGGTGGTCTTTTCGGGGGCGGTAAGGGCGCTGGTATCGGTGCCCTGGCTGGCGGCGGCGGCGGCGCTGCCGTTCAGGGTCTTACCCGTGGACAGCAGGTCAGCATCCCCTCTGAGAGTGTGATCAGCTTCAGACTTTCGAGCCCCCTCACGGTTCGCACCTCCGAGGCCCCGTCCAACTACGCCCCGACCACGCTGCAGGAACGGGAGCCCCAACCCTGAAATCTTCTTCACTGCGAACGGGCCACACTGCCAAGGGTGTCCTTTGAGTGTTGTCCGTCATCGTTATAAGCCAAGTAATTCGCCTTCACCCAATGAGCCCCGGCCCTTCCTCGTCGAACGCGCGAAGGAAGAGTCGGGGCTCAAACCTCGCTCACTGCTCGTGTGGTGGCATCTCCTCTCGCTGGATGCACCGACCGTGGCGGCGACGTGGACTCTTTTTCTAGCCCAGGCGGCCGGCGTGCGGATCTCAGTGCTGGATCCGCTCGCGCTGTTTGTCGCGGTGTGGATTCTGTACGCGGCGGATCGATTGCTGGATGCACGGCTGCTGGATGTGCCGTCGATGGAGCAACGTCCTTCCCTCTCCGGACTGGAACCGAGGCACTATTTTCACTATCGGCATCGGGCGCGGTTCCTATCCGTGATCCTGGTTTCGATCCTGCCTTTCACCTGGATTTTGCACCATCTAAATGACGCTGAGTTGCACCTTGACGTCCTTCTCGCCGCCTTGCTGAGCGCTTGGCTGATTCTGGTCCATGCGCGGCCGACGGCCTCCTTCGCCATCGCGCATCGTCTACCCAAAGAGCTTGCGGTCGGTCTGTTCTTTCCCGCAGCTGTCTTTCTACCTACGGTGGCGCGGGCGCCTGCCCTGCGTTCGGCGTTGGCGCCCTGTGCACTTGCTTTTGCGATTGTTTGCACACTGAATTGCCTGTTTCTGTTCGCTTGGGAGCATCCCGGCGATTGTAGTCACGCGCATCCTATGACGTGCTGGGGAGCCGGCCATCTCGTCCCCCTGGGTTTTAGCGCAGTGCTTGTCATGGGAGCTCTCGCCGTCCTAGGCCACTTCGCGCCGGCTACGACGGTGCCGCATGCCGGAGCCGTCTTGCTCGCCTGCGGGCTAAGCTGTGCGCTGCTGTTGCTGCTGCATCTTGCGCGCCATCGGCTCCCCCGGACTTCGCTTCGCGCGTTGGCTGACGTGGCCCTGCTGACGCCCTTGCCGCTCCTGCTTCTACGGAGCTT
>CAXTGE010000076.1:10174-14663 GCA_964243645.1 uncultured Acidobacteriaceae bacterium
CGTTGGCTGACGTGGCCCTGCTGACGCCCTTGCCGCTCCTGCTTCTACGGAGCTTCCGTCTTCGGCATGGATGAGCTTTCGCGGGGAACGAAGGATGTCGATCCGGCCCGTCCCATTGCGAACTTCGATCCTGTTGCCAAGCCGTATCGCTGGGCTGAATACCTCTGCCTGGGACCGCTGCTGGAGCGCATGCGGAACCATCACCTCCCGCAGATCACCGGAGCCCGCCACGCGCTCGCGCTAGGTGACGGTGACGGACGATTCCTTGCGGTTCTGCTGCGCCGATCGCCCACCATGGAAGCCGTCGCCGTGGACACCAGCGCGGCCATGCTCGCGTCCCTACGCGGGCGTTGCGCCTTTGCAGGCCCACGGCTGCACGTCCTGCAGGGCGACTTCGCCTCTCTGCCCGGGCACCTGGACCTGTCCAAAACGGATCTCGTGATCACGCATTTCTCGCTGGATTGCCTCCCCCAAGACGAGGTGGAGACGCTTGCCCAGACGCTGGCAGGGACGATCCGCCCCGGGGCCCTGTGGGTCGTCTCGGATTTCGGCATTCCGGCGCGGCAGCCATGGCGTAGAGCAGCAGGGCTGTACGTTCGTGGGCTTTACCTTGCCTTTCGACTGCTCACCGGCCTGCGCGTGCAGACCCTGCCCGACGTGCAGCACGCCCTGCGAATCCATGGTTTTTGCCTGCTGAGCAGATCGCATCGCCTGAAAGGTCTGCTGTATAGCGAACTCTGGCAGCTCGGGGAGGTTGAAAACCGGACGTGAACCTCCCATCTCACGCAACTTCACCCACATCGGTCTCATCCACCCTTCTGTGAGCACGAAAGCCAACGAGATCCACCTCCATCCCGCAACCGCCCAAACAGACCCATCCCAGACCGAGCCCGTTCCGTCGACAAAACCGGAGCCCCTCGGTTCGAAGAGCGACCTCGTTCCGAAGGGGACACCGGCCTCCAAGACTGCTCCGTCCGCCAAGGGTACTTCCGCACCGGCCCTGACCTACCTCACGCATCCCAGTCGCGAGGGCCTGAACGTCTTTCTGATGCGGCACGCGAGCGCCGGCACGCGACGTGTCAACCCGAAGCTCGACGTGAAGCGGCCACTGGACAAGGACGGCAAGCGGCACTGCCTGCAGCTTGCCCAGGTCCTGGGAACGCTGCGGGTGAATCTTGACCTGATCGTCTCCAGCCCGCTCAAGCGCTGCCTGCAGACAGCACAACTTGTCGGGACAGAGATGGGCTATGAGGCTCGCATCCTGCACGCACAGGCCCTTGAACCCGGCGCGGACTTCGCGCAATTCCAGCGCCTGCTCCACGAATGCCGCAGCTACGACAACGTGCTGATGGTCGGGCATAATCCGAACATGACGGCGTTTCTTGGGCAGCTGATTGCCCACAGCCATCCGCAAGAAAGTACCGCGCGGGAAAACACGCCGAGGGAAACTGGGCAGGCGATTGCCGAAGTCCGTTTACGCAAGGGAGCCATCGCCCGGGTCACCGTGGAGCGCGGCCCCGCGGTTCTCAAGTGGCTCCTGGACCCTCGCCTTGTCCGTGCGCTTTATGCGACCTCGACGAAGAGCTCGCGCCGGAAGATTTCGCGAAAGTAGGTTGCTTCTTTCTTGAGCGACCACACCTCAAGCTCCGCGCCGCCGCGGGCCGGGTCAAGCTGCAGGAGGACGCGCTTCGGGAAAACACGGGTTTTGGCGCGCAACGAGCCCGCCGTACGCTCGCCGCACATCGCCTGTGCGAGCCGCAACAGGACGACGGCACTCTTCACGTGGACGTGCTCCTCGACCGGGATCAGCCGCATGGGCCGATCCATGAGATTGGGCCGACTTTTGCCGAGGTAGCGGCTGATGGCGGCCACAATGGCGCGCTGCGTCGGTGAGAAGCCGAAGATCTCCGAGTTGGCCACGATGTAGTGCGTGTGGCGGTGGTGGCCCTGGTGGTTCATGAACTTGCCGACGTCCCGCATCATGGCCGCGGCGGCCAGCCAAAGCCTGTACTCCTCCGGCAGTTCATGGATCTTCGCGAGGCCGTCGAAGAAGGCTTCCGCCTGCCCGCGTACCGGCTCCTGCTTGGCGGGGTCGACCCGATAGCGACGGCAGACCTCCAGCACGCCCTCCCAACGCTCGCTCTCCATGGTGCGGTGCACGCTGGCCCGGGTATCGGCATCGGCAAGCATCTGCGCGAGCACGCCGTCCCGCAATCCCAGCGGCGAGTACCGGAAGCCACCCAGCCCCGCGCGCTCCAGCAGCGCCGCATAGACCTGCGCGCCACCCACGATGATCTCCGAGCGCTTGGGCCCGATACCCGGCACGGCCGCGCGCTGGGCATTGCTCATCTTGATCAGCCGGTCGGCAAGGCGGCGGACCGAAGCCGTATCGGTCTCCAGCACCGCAGGGGGTGCGGCTTTGCGTCCCCGCACGGTCTTGGCAACGTGCTTTTCGATGGCCCCTTCGGCCGGCAACGCATGGCTGGCTTCGGCGAGCGCCGCCGCCGTGCCGGAGGTGGCAATCACCATGTCCACGACGGGCTTGCCCATCTTGCGATCGAGGCGGGTCAGCTCACGCTCAATAAATTGCCGCAACCGAGCGATGTCTTCCCTGGAGGGCGGGTCCGAGCGCAGGAACTCCTGCTGCAAGCGCACCGCGCCCAGCGGCAGGCTGACCATCTCTTGAATGCGCCCGGCATCGGAGAGCGTGATCTCGCACGAGCCGCCGCCGAGATCGATCAGGAGGCTTCGTTTGCGCGCCTCCGGCTCATAGGCCATGACCCCAAGATGAATCAGACGGCCCTCTTCCAAACCGCTGATTATCTCCAGCGACCAGCCCGTGGCAGATTTCACGCGCGTCCGGAAGGCTTCCGCATTCAGCGCATCGCGCGTGGCGCTAGTGGCTACCACGCGGACCTGGTCCACGACACGTTCCTGGACGGATTTATGGAACCGCTTCAGCGCCTTTACGGTGCTCGCCATCGCCTCAGGCGAGATGACCCCGGCCTCGAAGACGCTCTCGCCAAGCCGCGTCACCTCGCGGTCTTCATACAGTGTCCTGAGCTTGTGCTGCTGCGTCACAGAGGCGATGGCCAGACGGCAGGAGTTGGAGCCGATATCGATCGCCGCGAACGTGGGCATGAGTCTGGGCACTCTCCTGGGCGGTAAGTCGCACGTTCAAGATACACGGCGCGGCTGCCCGTGGGTGCGATCTCAAACCTTTGATTTGCACCCATTGCTACCCTAGGGGAGCACCTCAGCACGCAAGATCGGATGTCCGCTTCCTTGACCAGCACGGCCGCTCCTCCACCCGCACGTCCCTGGCGCGCATCGTCCCTCCTCCCCATCGGCCTTTCCTGGCTCATTCTGCAATTCGGCGGCCTGTTCTCCCCCGGGCTGCTTGACGATGTCGACTCCGTGTACACGGAGATCGCCCGGGAGATGCTCGCGCGTCACGACTACGTCACGCCCACCATCGACGGGGTACGCTTCTTCGACAAGCCGCCGCTGATGTACTGGATGGCCGCCGGCTCAATGCATCTCTTCGGCCTCCATGACTGGGCGGCACGGCTGCCGCTGGCGCTGGGCGTGCTTGGCTTATTGCTGGCGGTCTATGCCCTTGGGATTCGACTTTTTGCTTCGATTTCGCCCTCAGAGGCTCCCGACCGTGGCGGCCTCTACGCCGCCCTGGCAACGGGTCTGTGCCTCGGCACCTACCTGTATACCCGCTTTTACATTCCGGACATCCTCCTCGCGCTCTGGATGACGCTTTCGGTGCACCTGCTCCTGATCGCCCTTGACCGCCTCGATGAGGGCCGGTCACCGCTCGGGCCGAGCGTTGCCTTTGCGGTCGTGCTTGCCCTCAACGTGCTCACCAAGGGCCTCATCGGTCTGGTCTTTCCGCTTGGCTTTGCCCTGCTCTACCTGCTCTGGACGCGTCGACTTGCCGCCATGAGGGATCTTTGCCTCCCCACCGCCACGGCCGTCTTTTTTCTGATCGCGGCTCCCTGGCACGTGCTTGCCGCCATGCGCAATCCGCCGGTTGCCATGCCATCGGGGCTGGGCCTGCCCGCACGCGCCGGCTGGGCGTGGTTTTACCTGTACAACGAACACGTTGCGCGCTTCCTGCAACGGCGGGTACCCCACGATTACGGCCAGGTGCCTGTCCCACTCTTCTGGCTCCTGCTGTTTGTCTGGCTGATTCCCTGGACGGCGTTTGTGATCCCGGCCCTGCGCAACGCCGTGCGCGAGGTACGCTCCGCGCACGACCGCCGCAAGCGCTTCGACTCGGACGTCGCCTGGGCCTCGCCCCTGGAGCAGGCCACGCTGCGCGACCGACGCACGGAGGCTGCCCGCACCCTTCTTCTGTGGGCCGGCCTGGTGCTTGGCTTTTTCACCCTGTCCTCGCGGCAGGAGTACTACCACCTGCCTGCCCTACCCGCCCTGGCGCTGCTCGCCGGCGGTCTGCTGGCCGCGGCCGATGCCCGGC
>CAXTGE010000077.1:0-13999 GCA_964243645.1 uncultured Acidobacteriaceae bacterium
ACCGTCTGCAGCAGGTAAATCTTCATCACCTGCGCCGACCCCGCGCCCAGCGACTTCATGATGGCGATCGAGTCCATGCGCTGCGCCAGGTGCGCGCGGATCGCCATCGCGACCCCGATCGCGCCCAGCACCAGGGCCACCAGCGACATCAGGGAAAGCATGCCGGTAGCGCCATCGAGCGCTCGGGTGAGGCTCTCATTCGCCTCACGGTAATCCGAAACCTGCGCGTCCGGCAATGCCGTCTGCAGATCAGCCTTGGCATGCGCAATGGCCTCGTCCGAGGCCGGTTTCCCGGGTGCCGGCGAGGGCAAACGCACCAGCACACGCCGCGTGGCGCGCGAGCCAGGTGCCAGCAGGCCGGTTTGCTCCAAAGCCCCCTGCGAGATCAACACGCGCGGGCCCGCGGCGAACGATCCGCTCAGCCGATCAGGCTCTTCCTGCACCACGGCAGCGACGCGGAAGAGATGATCGTTCAGCCGAATCGAGTCGCCCAGGTGAAGGTGCAGGCGCAACAACAGATCGTCGCCGACGGCCACACTCGTATCGGTCACCGCCTGCGAGAGAGGCATGGCCGGGGACAGGACCACGGACCCATAGAACGGATAGCGCGCGGGCTCAATCGCCTTGAGCGAGACAAGCAAGGGATCGAGCGATGTGGACGCCGAGGCCATCGAGAGCATCTCGGTCACCGGCGTTGTCTGCGCGTGGTCCGCGGCGGTAAATCGTGCCAATCCGCTGGACTCCTCCGGCGTAAGGTTCTGATTGGTGCGTGCGGCAAGATCGGCGGCCATAATGGTCCGCGCACGCGCCAGCAGCATGGAACGGAACGCGGCCGAGAAGCCCTGCACGCCCGTCAGCGCCGCCACGCCGATGGCCACCGACAGAACCACAAACGCGAACTTGCCGCGCGAGGAACGCAGCTCGCGCGTTGCGATGCGGGCAGCCGTGGCGAAGGATAAACGCGCCATGGCTATTTCTGCACCGGCGCGGCGTGGGAGGCGTTGCGCTCATCGGCTATCACCAGACCGTCCCGCAGCACGATGCGCCGCCCGGCGTGCGCTGCCAGCGCAGGATCATGCGTGACCAGCACCAGCGTCGTGCCCTCAGCCTGGTTCAGGCGCAGCAGCAACTCAAGAATGAGGCTGCCATTCGCGGAGTCCAGATTGCCGGTGGGTTCATCGGCGAGCACAATCGGTGGCTTCAGGATGAAGGCCCGCGCCAGCGCCACACGCTGCTGTTCGCCGCCGGAGAGCTGCACCGGATAGTGGTTTGCCCGCGCGCTCAGGCCGACGGAGTCGAGCAACGTGCGCGCACGCTCCAGCCCCGCCTTCAGATTGCCACTGTCCTCATTCAGCTCGTAGGGCAGCAGCACGTTCTCCAGCGCCGTCAGCGTGGGAATCAGCTGATAGCTCTGAAAGACGAAGCCGATCGTGCGGCCGCGCAGCTGGGCGAGTTGGTTCTCCGGCAGATAGCTGATCGATGTTCCGTTGAGTGAGACCGAACCTGAGCTTGGATTGTCCAGTCCTGCAAGCAGACCCAACAGCGTCGATTTACCGGAACCGGACGCGCCCATGATCGCGACGAACTCGCCGCGATCTACGGCGAAGTCGATGCCCTTCAGGATCTCCAGCGTGGTAGCGCCGGTACGCAGTGACTTTCGCAGCCCCTCGACCAGGATCATCGACGATGTTGCCCCACCGGTCACCGCAGCGTTCGACGTTATTTGTTGGTTTGCCTGCAGCAACGGAGTCCTCTGAATAGAATTGGTGATGTGAGATTTGTTCAAACTCTTCCCATCTTAGCGACACTTGCAGCCCTGATCCTTCCGGCCCCTGCTTCCATGCGTGCTGTGAAGGCAGCCGCGCCGGCTGTTCACGAAGCCGAAGCAGGCAGCCCTGCCGACGCAGGGACAGGCAGGCCGTTGCTGGTCTGCTTCGGCGATAGCCTGACGGCTGGCGCGGGTGTTGAGCCTGAAGCCGCCTATCCCGCCTACCTGCAGCAGCGTCTCGATCAGGCCGGTTACAGCTACCGCGTCGTCAACGCGGGCGTGAACGGCAACACCACCAAGGATGGCCTGGAGCGACTGCCGCAGGTGCTGGGGCAACATCCGGAGGTCGTGGTCGTCGAGTTCGGCGGCAACGATGGCCTGCGCGGGCTGCCCATCGCCCAGACACAGCGCAACCTCGACACCATCGTGCAACGCCTGAAGGCGGGCGGCGCGAAGGTGGCCGTTGCCGGCATCACCCTGCCGCCCCAGTACGGCGGCGAGTACATTCGCGGCTTCAACGCGATGTTCCCTGCCGTGGCGAGCAGAAACCATGTGCCGCTGCTGCCCTTCGTCTTGCAGGACGTGTACGGCGTGCCCGGCGACATCCAGGATGACGGCATCCATGCTACCGCGCAGGGCAATCGGCAGGTCGCGGTGAATGTGCAGCACCTGGTGACGCCCCTGCTGAAGAAATAGCGCGGCCCTACCCGAGTACCACGACGGGCTGCACCAGCGTGCCTGCCACGCGCTGCGCGATGGCGAGCAGCTCGCGTGGGCCGGCGAAGACCTTGACCATGGGTGCCCGCGAAAACTCGGGCACGTTGACCTGCATGCCATTGCGGATGCGGCCTGCCGTGGGCTCGTCGACGATGACCGAGGGCATCTCCGGCAGCAGCTGCCGTGGTGACACCAGCCGGTCTTCGATGGCCGGCGGAGAGAGCTGCTTCAACGCCTCCAGCGATATCGCCTCGGCGAGTGTGAATGGGCCAGCCGCTGTGCGCCGCAGACTGGCCAGGTGAGCGCCACAGCCGGCCAGCTGCCCAAGCTCCTGCGCGACGGAACGCACGTAGCCGCCGGAGGAGACATGCATCGCAAAGCTCGCGGTCTCCCCTTCGAGCGACAAGAGTGTGAAGTCATGGATGTGGATCCGTGCGGGCTTTACGGGGACCTCTTTGCCCGCTCGTGCCAGCTTGTAGGCAGGCACCCCGTTGATCTTCTTGGCGGAAAAGACCGGGGGCACCTGGTCGAGCTCGCCGCGGAACTGCAGGGACAGCTCATGCAGGGTCTCCAGCGAGCAACGCAGCGGCTGCGGCGTTGAGGTCGCCTCGCCTTCCGCGTCGAAGGTGTCCGTACTCCAGCCGAAGCGGATCGTCCCGGTGTAGTGCTTGTCGGCCATGTTCAGGAACTGCGCCAGCCGCGTGAACCTGCCCAGCAGCAGGGGCAAAACACCCGTGGCCATGGGATCCAGCGTGCCCAGATGGCCTACCGATCGCTCCCCCGTGGCTCGCCGCACGATGTTCACCACATCATGCGAGGTCATGCCGGCAGGCTTGTCCACAACCAACAGCCCATTCATGGGCGTCCCCGCGTCGCGGCCGCTCAACGAGGCGGCTCGATCAGCGACAGGAACTCATTGCGCGTCTGCATCTGCGTTTTGAAGACGCCCAGCATGGCACTGGTTACCGTCTTGGAAAGCTGCTTCCCCACGCCGCGCATCATCATGCACAGATGCTGGGCATCCATGGTGACCGCCACGCCCTGGGGATGAATTGCGTCCTCAATGGCCTCGGCGATCTGTCGCGTCAGCCGCTCCTGCACCTGCAGACGCCGTGCGAAGACATCCACGATGCGCGGAATCTTGCTCAAGCCCATCACCTTGCCCTGCGGGATGTAGGCCACGTGCACACGGCCGAAGAAGGGCAGCAGGTGGTGCTCGCACATCGAGTAGAACTCGATGTCGCGCACGATGACCATCTCGTCATAGTCCACGTCGAACAGCGCCCCGTTGATGGCCTCCTTAACGGTCTGCGTGTAGCCCCGCGTGAGGAACTGCATGGATTTTTCCATGCGCTGCGGTGTGTTCACCAGACCATCGCGTGCGGCATCCTCGCCGATGCGCGTGAGCACCTCCGCATAGATCTGGGTCAGGCTCGCGTCCTTCAACGAGAGATGTTCTGCCCGCTGAGCCTGGGTGGCCGCGGTCTCTCCGGGGTGTTCCGGGCTGGGTTGCTCGATGGGTGCTGCAAGAGGTTTTTGGGTCATCTTGCTGGGGTACGGCCTCTCTTCTTCATAGCTCTGCCCTCCAGGCTAGCCCCGTCTCGCCGAAGTAGTCGAAGGCGTTGTTGTTCGTCTCTTCGACGCGCACGCGCAGCAGTTGCACCGGAGCGTGCTCGGCGGCAAAGGGCAACATGATCTCCCACAAGGCAGCGGCCAGGTTCTCGGTACTGGGCACGCACGCACGGAAGGCCGGCTCGTCGTTCAGGTTCGCGAAGTCGAAGCGCTCCAGCAACTCTCGATGCACGAAACGGTCCAGATCCGCGAGGTTCACCACCATGCCTGTTTCGGCGCTCACAGGTCCTTTCAGCGTGACCTGCACCGTGTAGTTATGGCCATGGCCGAACGGGTTGTTGCACTTGCCGAACAGCTCGCGATTGCGATCGTCGCCGAGGTGGTCGACATGCAGGCGGTGCGATGCGCTGAAGCGATAGCGCCGACTCAACTCGGCCTGTGCGGCGAAGGGCGTGGCGACACTCATGCGCCCTCACCATAGAAATCCGCAAACAGATCCGGAGCCTCGTAGACCCGCACGCGATGCAGAGCCGCACCGGGAATCTTGCCCTCGAGCCTGCGCCAGATCGCCACGGCGATGTTCTCCGTCGTCGGCTGCACCGTCCGGAACTCCGGCACCTCATGGTTGAGGTGGCGATGGTCGTACACGGACACCACCTCACGCTCGGTGATGTCCTTCAAGTCCTTCAGGTCCACAACAAAACCGGTCACAGGATCCGTCTGCCCTTTCACGGTCACCTCCAGCGTGTAGTTATGACCATGCCCCTGCCGATTGGCGCACTTGCCAAAGACGCGGCGGTTCTCTTCCTCGCTCCACGCGGGATTCCAGTAGAAGTGGGCAGCAGCGAATTCGGCTTTGCGGGTAAGCAGGATCATCTTGGGGGTCATTTGGCAGGGCAAGGTCAGAGCCGTGAAGCCATGTGTAGGATGCAGCGTGCTGGGCGGCGATGCGCACGCCCGCCCCGGGCTTTACGTGCGATACTCCCTGCCCTTCCAGGACACACGGTGCAGCACCCGATGGCGCACGTAGCTCGCCACCAGCAGGTACACAAACAGCGGCAGGCCCAGCGGCGCCATCGCGGAGACAAGCACCGGAAAGTGCGCTCGCGCGACGCGCTGATAAAACCGCAGCAGCGTCCGCGCCCACAGCGCGAGCAGAGCCACGCGCTGCCATGTCAAAAGGTAGGGCAGCAGCCACAGCAGCACCGGCAACAGCAGAAGCAGGATATCCAGCAGACGCCACAATGCCAGTCTGAGCGCGTGGGGAAACAGCAGCGCCAGGTTCTTCGTCCAGCCTTCGGTCATGTCGCCGAAGCCGCGATACATGTGGGTTGAAAGCGCATCCGGCGCATAGCGCAGGCGAATGCCGTGCCTGGCGCGCTTCATGTTGGCGGCAAGCTCCACATCTTCCAATACCGAGCGCCCCACCACGCGGTGCCCACCCACGGCAAAGTACGCCTCCCGCTCCGCAAGCAGGAACTGGCCGTTCGCGGCGGCGGTGCGTTCCGCGGGATCATTTACCTTTGCGGGTGGATACGTGCTGGCGAGCTCGGAAAACACGAGCGGCATAAGCGCCCGCTGCCCCAGGCCGGTCATCACCTGCCGCGGCGAATACGACAGCAGCGCCACACCGTGGCGATCCGCCTCATGCAATCCACGCCGCAGATTGCCCGGCTCATGTCGCGTGTCCGCGTCAGTGAACAGGAGCCAGCGGCCCTGGGAAGCTCGGGCAGCCGCCCAGCAGGCATTCGTCTTGCCCGTAAACGCCCGCTGCTCGCCGCGCAGCTCCAGCGCAGGGGCCCGCAGCACGCGCAGGCCGGGGTACCTCGCGGCAAACTCTTCAGCGCTGGCATAGGTGCGGTCCTCGGAATGATCGTCCACGACCAGGATCTCCCAGTCGGTTCCCAGCGCAAAGATGGCCTCGTGCTGCGCCACCAGAGTCTGGAGGCACGCGGCGAGGTTGCCTTCTTCGTTGCGCGCAGGAACAATCACCGAAAGCTCCAGCGGCGCCGGGGGCTTTGGCTCGGCGGAGACCGCAACGTCTGCCGCGACAGCGGGCGCAGGCCGCGCCTCCGCATCGGCAAACAGACCCAGCACGGGCGTGTAGTTCGCCCCTGCCGGACGTTCCGGTCGCCCTTTCCCCCCGTCGCTCCCCGCCCCGTCTCGCACAGCTTCGTATGATAGAGCCATGCGGCTCGGCAAACGAATCTCGCGAGTAGCGCGAATTTTGCAAATTTTTCGGCTCCACGCTTTCACCCTGGCCTGCGGCACCCTGCTGGCGACCGGCTGCGACCGCGGCGGCCACCCAGAACAGCTGGGCCGGATTGCGCCCCAGTTCGCCTTGAACGATGGCCAGCACGCCGTGGACCTCCATGCGCTGCGCGGACAGGTTGTCGTGCTGAACTTCTGGGCCAGCTGGTGCGCTCCCTGCATCGCCGAAATGCCCTCCCTGCAGGAGCTGCAAGGGCAGCTGCCGCAGGTAAGAGTGATCGGCGTGGCCTTTGACGAGGACGCTGTTACGTATGGGGCCTACCTCGCCCGACAGCCCGTTTCTTTTCTCACCGTGCTCGACGAAGGGGGCACCGCACACACCAGCTTCGGCACCTTCCGTCCGCCGGAGACCTATGTTATCGATAAGGCGGGGATCATCCGGCGCAAGTACATCGGGCCTCAGGACTGGACCAGCCCGGAGATCGTCGACTCCCTGCGCAAGATGGCCGCGAGCTAGCTGCCCGTGCTTCGCTCCGAAGCTCCTGCCCTGCTACCATCCTGCTCATGACGCAGTTGGATACGATGTACCGCTACGGCCAGCCGCCGGGCGAAGCCACCGGCATGGCCCTGGGCAAGGTGCGCGAGGTCTACGGCATCCGCAGCCTGGCCCTCAACGAAGCCGACCACACCGTCCGGGTTGAGTTCGACGCCTCCCGCCTCACCGAGGCGGTCATCTATGGTCTCCTGCGGCGCACCGGGCTCGAACTGCTGGAGCGCGTCTCCTTGCTGCCCGACCAGACCCCGGCCGAGCCCGCCACCACACCCGCCGTCGCCAAGTAAGCTGGCTTGCGCCTGTGCAGGTTGCAGCGCCGTTAGGCTTGAGCCTATGACAGGTGATCCCGGCCAGGCTTGATCCTGGCCAGGCTTGATCCCGGCCAGGCTTGATCCCAGACAGCTTGATCCCGGCCGCGCACTTGGGTACACTTAGCTGGTTGCCGTCGTGCAATGTGCGCCCGTAGCTCAGTGGATAGAGCAACTGGCTACGAACCAGTAGGCCGGAGGTTCGACTCCTTCCGGGCGCACCACATCCCCCCCCCACATACAATTTTGCAATATGCAAAGGGTCCTCTGCGGCCCTCGGCGGAATCTTCCCTGCACGCGGCTTTTCGTCGGTGTATTCTGAATCCAGACCGCAATGGTCTGGATTCGAGGTAGCCGCAGCGTGACAGCCCTGAGCGACATGAAAGTCGGTGGTTCCGGTGTGCTGGAGCGCGTGGATCTCCCCGACGGGATCAGCGATCACCTGGCCCATCTTGGCTTCCTTCCCGGGGCCAGCCTCGAGGTTCTCCGGCGCGCCCCCGCGGGCGATCCAACGGTCTACCGCGTGGACGGCGTGGAGGTGGGGCTGCGCAACGAAACGGCGCAGCACATCCTGATTGAGCCGACAGCCCAGCCCCAAACGCCCCCGACCCTCTCCGGGAGAGCCGTCCGATGAGCTGTCACGCCGTCGTTCAGGAGCCGTTACCGAATGCCGCCTCACCCCGCGGGGCCGTGCGCACGGTGGCTCTCGTGGGCCCCCCGAACTGCGGCAAATCCACCCTGTTTAACCGTCTGACGGGCCTCCGCAACAAGGTCGCCAACTACCCCGGCGTGACGGTGGAGCACCACTCCGGCCGCATGAAGGGCATCGGCCGCGCCGACCTCACCTGCATCGACCTTCCCGGCATCTACTCGCTCGCCACCTACTCCGAAGATGCCCGCGTGGCCGTCGATGTGCTGACCGGCCGCATGCCCGGCGTCGCGCCGCCGGATGTCGTCCTGCTCGTGCTCGACTCGGTGCACATGAATCGGCAACTGATGCTGGCGCAGACCGTGTTCTCGCTCGGCCTGCCCACCATGGTGCTGCTCAACATGAGCGACCTGCTGGAGCAGCGCGGCGGCAAACTCGATCCGCTCACGCTCTCCCAGGAGCTCGGCCACCCCGTCGCGCTGATCTCCAGCGCCCGCGGCACGGGCATGGACCTGATCACCAGCTACCTCCACTCCGTAAGCGATGCCGCGCGAGGCCCGGAGGCGCGGCCGCAGCCCCTGCGGCTGCCGGTGCTGCAAAGTCCCGCCGCCAGTCGCAAATGGGCCTCCCAGGTCAGCCAGCGCACCAACTACAAGGCGCCCGAGGCGCCGCTCTGGACCAAGCGACTGGACGGCGTGATGCTGCACCGCATCTGGGGGCCGCTGATCTTTCTCGCGGTCGTCATTGCCGTCTTCCAGGTCGTCTTTTCGCTGGGTCAACCGCTCAGCGACTGGATGACCAGAATGCTCACCACCGCCGGAGCACATGCCGCGGACGCCCTGCCCGACAACTGGCTGCGCCCGCTGCTTCGCGACGGCCTCTGGAACGGCGTGCAGTCGGTGCTCGTCTTTCTACCGCAGATTCTGCTGCTCTTTCTATTTATCGGCATCTTGGAAGACTCCGGCTATCTTTCCCGGGCAGCGCTGATCGCGGATCGCGTCATGCGCGCCATCGGCCTCAATGGCAAGTCGTTTATCCCACTCCTGTCTGCCTATGCCTGCGCCGTGCCCGCCATCATGGCCACGCGTACGATCGAGAACAAGCGCGAGCGCATCGCCACCATCCTCATCGCGCCGTTTATGACCTGCTCGGCACGCCTACCGGTCTACACGCTGATCATCGCGGCGTTCATCCCCAACCGGCACATCCTCGCGGGCCTGCTGGGATTGCGTGCCGCGGTCATGCTCGGCCTGTACGCCCTGGGCTTTCTGGCGGCGCTGATCACCGCACGTCTGCTCAACAGCTCCGCAATGAAAGCGAATCCCGCGCCGTTCGTGCTGGAGATGCCGCAGTACCGCTGGCCCATGCCACGCTCGCTGGCGCTGCGCCTCTACGATCGCGGCATGCTCTTCCTGAAAAAGGCCGGCACCATCATCCTTGGCGTTACGTTTCTTGTCTGGGTTCTCAGCGTGCTACCCGTGCATGGCGGCCATTTTTCCGAGCTCACGGGCAGTGTGATCGGACGGATCGGCCACTGGATCGAACCCATCCTGCACCCGCTCGGCTTCAACTGGAAGATCGGCATCGGCCTGCTCAGCTCCATCGTCGCGCGTGAGGTCATTGTCGGCACCCTGGGCACGCTGTACGGTGTCGACCCAGAGACCCATGCCGTGGGCCTGCAGGCAGCGCTGCGGCATGACATGGGGCTTGGGGGCGCCGTCGCCCTGGTGGTCTTCTTTGCCTTTGCGATGCAGTGCACCTCCACGCTGGCAGTGGTCCGTCGCGAAACCAACAGCTGGAAGCTGCCTGCCCTGCAGTTCATCTACATGACCGGGGTCGCTTACCTTGCCGCGCTGGTGACCAATCAGGTGATCTCGCACTTTTACTAGAGCTGACGAGCCCGGCGGACACTGACCTTGCGCCCAAGCTAAAGTGCTCGCATGAGTCTTTCGCGCCGGAAGTTCCTTGCCACCTCTGCCCTTGCCTGCGGAACCACCCTCGGCTACAGTCCTGTGGCCGCCGCCCAGACGCCGACCAGCACAAAGCTGACCGCAGGCACGGTTGTGGAGCGCATCAAGGGGCACGTAGGCGTCCCCTGGCGCATCCCTACCGTCGACCGGTTTGTCGCGGGAACACCGGACACTGCCGTGCGGGGCATCGCCACCACCATGATGGCAACCTTCGATGTGTGCAAACGTGCCCACGCCGCCGGCTGCAATCTCATCATCACGCACGAGCCGACGTTCTTTCGCCATGAAGACACGTACGAAGACATCAAAGACAACTCCGTCCTGCGTGCCAAACGGACCTTTCTCGAAGAGAACGAGATGGTCATCTTTCGCCTCCACGACCACCTCCACGCCATGCATCCGGACGGTGTCGCAAAGGGCATGATCGAGCAACTTGGCTGGGGAACGCACGTGGTGACACCGGACAAACCGGAACGCCTCCGCTTCAACGGCATGCCGCTCGCCACACTGGCGGGGGAGATCGCTGCGAGACTGCAGGCCCAGGCCGTGCGTGTAGTTGGAAACCCCGATCTGCTCGTGGGCAACGTCCGAACAAGCTGGGGCTACTGCAGCCGCGAGGGCGGCATAGCTCTGCTCGCGGACCCGGCCACGGACGTGCTGATCTGCGGCGAAACCCGCGAGTGGGAGGTCGTCGAATACGTCCAGGATGCGATCACGGCTGGCCAGAAAAAGGCCCTTATCGTCGTTGGGCATGTCCTGTCCGAACAGGGCGGCATGATCTTTGCCACCGATTGGCTCAAAGGCTTTGTGACGGAGGTCCCTGTGAAGTTCGTGCCCGCAGCCGAACCGTTCTGGCGTCCTGATCAGCCGCGTCCTTCGGCGTCCTGACCTACTGCTCGCCCCAGCTCAGCTTGGAGCGCAGCACATTGAAAAGCCCGTTCTCGCGCAGCCGCAGCAGGTGCACCTTGCGCTCGGACCGGCGACAGACGATGCGGTCGTTGAGCAGCAGCTCCACAACCTCCTGCCCGTCCACGGTGATGTAGGTCTCATGCGGCACAACATCCACCGTGACGGCGATCTCGGCCGACCCGGGCACCACGATGGGGCGAATTGTCAGCAGGTGCGGGCAGATCGCCGTTAACACCAGGCCGTCGACCGAGGGCATCACGATGGGCCCGTTGGCCGCCAGCGTATAGGCCGTCGATCCTGTGGGCGTGGCGACGATGACGCCGTCGGCACGGAAACGCGCCACAAATTGCCCATCGAGCTCAATGGCGAACTCGCCGATACGCGCAATGGCACCCTTGGCCAGCACCACATCATTCAGGGCCTCCCAGTGGCGGAAGATGCGGTCGTCGCGCACCAGCACGATGTGCATCAGGCTGCGCACGTCCATCACGCCGTTGCCGGCCATCCAGGCCTCCAGCGTGATGTACAGCTCGTTAAGCGGAACCTCGGTCAGAAATCCTAGGGACCCAAGATTGACGCCCAGCAGCGGAACGTCCGTGTGCGCAAAGGCCCGTGCCGCGGAGAGCAGCGTCCCGTCGCCGCCCAGGGTGATCACGATGTCCGGGTTCTGGTCCGGCATCTCGGGTCGCTCAACCGCCTCGTCCTCGCGACCTAGATAATTTGCGCTGTTTGGGTCCAGCAGAAATGTAAAGCCATGGCCTGAGAGCCACACCAGCAGGTCCGCAAGGATCTGCCCAAGCTCCGGTTTTTGAGGCTTCGAGACGATGGCTGCAAGCGGCATGCCGATTCAGTGTACCCGTGTACACGCCCGGGAGCAGCGCCGGTTCCGCCAACCGGACAAAGCGAGTGCCCCTCGCCAAAGTCGTAGTGCGTGCTGGACCGCCACTTACGACGGCACCTCTCCCCCACAACTCGCCCTAGCCGCCAGGCCTCAGGAGACAAAGCGCGCATGGAGGAGAAACTCGCGATTGCCTTCCATCCCCAGGATCGGGGAGTCCATCACGGCCACGACCTCGCCGCGCAGCTCGCGCACGGTCGCGGCCACGCGGTCGACGGCCAGCTGGTGTGCCTCCGGATCGCGCACAATGCCACCCTTACCCACATGCTCACGGCCGGCCTCGAACTGAGGCTTGACCAGGATCACCGCGTCCCCGCGCCAGGGCACCTCCGATGCACCAAGCGCCCGCACCACCGCCGGCAACACCAGGCTCGCGCCGATAAAGGACACATCCATGGCGAAGAAGGTGATTGCCGCCTGCAGACGATAGAGGCTGCCCGGCGCGAGCGTGCGCGCATTGGTGCGCTCCATCAGGCTTACGCGCGCGTCGGCACGCAGCTTGTGCGCGATCTGCCCATAGCCTGTATCGACGGCAAGCACCGAAGCCGCTCCGCGCTGCAGCAGGCAATCCGTAAAGCCCCCGGTAGACGCGCCGATATCGGCACAGGGGAGACCCGTTACATCGAGGCCCCAGGCCGCCAGCGCGCCTTCCAGCTTCAGCCCGCCGCGTGACACATAACGCATCTCCTCGCCCAGCAGGCGCAACACGGCTTCGGTGCTCACCGAGGCACCAGACTTGTCGACCCGCTGTTCGCCCACCAGCACACGGCCGGCAAGGATCAGCGCCTGCGCCCGTTCGCGCGACGCGGCCAGACCGCGTTCCACAAGAAGTTTGTCCAGACGAATCTTCGGAGTCGTAGGCATAGGATGGCCAAGGATCAGAATACGCACCGGGCCGAATAGAGGTGAGATGGGCTACACTGACTTCCGTTACCCGGCTCCTGTGACCATTGTTCGGAGAGAAACGTCGTGTCGCCACAATCCAGTGCGCCTATGGGTGCGTTGAATGCATAGAACGATAGAGAGGCCGGATGCCGGCGCCGCAGAGGACGACAGCGTTCTGCTCGAACGTGTCCGTCGCGGCGACGAAGCTGCCATGGCCGCGCTCTACGATCGTTACTCGAAGATCGTCTACTCAGTGTCCCTGCGCGTTCTGCGCGATGCGGCCGCTGCCGAAGACGTGCTTCAGGAGATCTTTATGCAGATGTGGCGCAACCCGGGCAGTTTTCTGGAGACGAAGGGCTCACTCGGTGGCTGGCTGGCCGTCGTGGCCCGCAATCGCTCCATTGACACGCTCCGCCGGCGCCGTCCCACCGATCAGGTCGAAGAGGTCGCGCTCGCCTCGCCCTTCAATCTGGCGGAGGCATCGGAACGCAATCTCCTCATGGAGCGGGCCCGTACGGCCATCGTGCTGCTGCCCTCCGAGCAACGCAAGATGCTCGAAATGGCCTTTTTTGACGGGCTGACCCATACCGAGATCGCCGAGGTTACAGGCGATCCGCTGGGGACCGTAAAAACGCGCATACGCAGTGGTCTGGTGACGCTGAGAAAGGCGTTCAGCGCATGAACACGGTCAATCAGCACATCCCCGAAGACGATCTGGCCCTGTTTGCGCTGGCCCTGATGCCCCCGGAAGAGGCCGCCTACACCCTGGCCCACCTGAAGCACTGCGACCTGTGCCGCGGCGAGGTCGCCCGCATGCAGGGAGATCTGGTTGCCTACGCCTTTACCGCCGATATGCAGGAGCCGCCGCCCGAGGCGCGGGGCCGTCTGCTGGAGGCTGTGGCGAAGGAGAAGAAGCTGCACATCGCCGCCCCGGCCCCCGTCGCTGAGCCGGTCTTGGCTCAACGCAATACCAACCTGCTGGATCGCGATGTCCGGGGAGACCGCGAAATCAGCCCGGCACGGCGCGGCATAAGCCTCGTCGGCTGGACAGGATGGGCGGTCGCCGCCGGCATCTCCCTCTTTGCCGGATGGCAGTTCCACCAGGAACAGTTCCTGCGGGAACAGCTGGCCGAAGAGGCCGCGGCCACCGAGCAGACCAACACCGAAGCCGCGCGCTCGCAACGGGTGCTGCAGGCCCTCACCGACCCAACGGCCATGCAGGTCGCCTTGCATTTGCCCTCGACCGGCAAGGAAGCCCCCAAGCCGGAGGCGCATGCCACCTACAACGCCAACAAGGGGGAGCTGGTCTTCGTGGCCACCCACCTCAATTCGATCCAGCCCAGCAAGACCTACCAGCTGTGGGTGCTGCCGGCCAGCGGCGAGGCCCCCGTCTCCGCCGGAATCTTTCGTCCGGATGTCAACGGCAATGCGTCCCTGCTGCTGCCCGACATGCAAAAGCACGTGGCCGCCAAGGGCTTCGGCGTCACCGTGGAACCCGAGGGTGGATCCAAGAGCCCAACGCTCCCTATCGTCCTGCTGGGAACGTAACACTCTCCTCT
>CAXTGE010000078.1:0-4363 GCA_964243645.1 uncultured Acidobacteriaceae bacterium
GCAGAGTTCTCGTTGGAGGAGCCCATCGCAAACTCGTCGCAGTTCAGCTTGCCCAGCACCACCGCGCCGGCCGCCTCCAGCTTCGCCACGGCGGTCGCGTCATATGGCGGATGCCATCCCGCCAGGATCTTCGACCCCGCCGTCGTCTCCACGCCCGCGGTCGCCAGCACGTCCTTGATACCCACCGGCACACCCGCCAGCGGCCCTATCGGCTCGCCCGCCCGCACCGCTGCATCCACCCGCTCGGCCTGCGCCAGCGCACGGTCGCGGCTCAGCGCCAGGTAGCAGCCCAGCTCGCCATCCTGTGCGGCAATCCTTTGGTAGTGCGCGTTCGCCAGCGCAACCGCCGTGATGCGGCCCTCCGCCACGGCGGACCGGGTCTCAAACAGGGAGGGGGTTTCGGGGGCGCTTTGGGTGTCAGTCATTCGATCAATCGTCCTTGCAATGGTTCAGGCCTTCACTGAAGCAGGCCGGGAGACAGCACGCGAGACAGCGTCAGCTAACGCTCAATGACCTTCGGGACCTTGAAGAAGCGGCCATCGGTCTCCGGCGCTTCGGCCATCACCCGCGCGCGGTCTACCGAGGGCCGGACCGCATCGGGCCGCAGGGTCTCGCCCGCCTCCGCCGGTTGGAGGCCAAGAGCCTCCTCCACCTGCGCCATCGGTTCGACGGCCTGTGTGTCCAGCTGGCTGAGCTGATCGATATATCCAAGCACCGCATCGAGATCGCGAGCCATACGCGGCAGTTCCTCGGCCGTGAGTTCCAGGTTCGCCAGCGCTGCCACGTGCCGAACGTCGTCCATCGAGACACGCGTGGTCCCGGCATTCCCGCTCATGCGGATCTCCTTGGGTGATTCGAAGCTTTTGACGCAGCGGAGCCAGCGTCTTCCGGCCCGGATCAGTCGGGCGCATCGTCAGGCGACGCGAGACGCAATCGGTCTGACCGAGAGCCCGCTTCTACGAAGTGTAAACCGGTCAGCGGCACCCCAGCCACGCGCTGCAGATCATGCTGCAGGCGGTCCCGCATGCCCAGGAGCGAGCGCAGCCACTCCGAGGCGTCAACCCGCAGATGCAACGTGCGCCTCTCGTCCAGCCACGCCACCTCGCAGTGCGCGGCAAGGGCTGTGCCGCAGACCACGGGCAGCGCCGCGGACAGCCGGTCCTCTTCCGTCAGGGTGCGCAGGCTCCGCGCAAGCGACCCACGAATCACCTCGCGCATTCGCTGCATCAGCGCACCCCTTGTACAGCGGCAGCAGCCGATGCAGTTCCTCTGGTCGTTGCCAGCAGCGCAGCGCAGGCCTGCACCACGGCGATAACCGTGATCCGCTGCATGCAGTCCTGGGGGTTGCCGTCGAAGTTGAAGCCAAGGTGCAGAAACCCGCAGCCTTCGCCCGGTGCCTCCACGCCCAGCGCCCGAGGACCGATCGGACCCCATCGTCCGTTGCGGTTGGGGCCGTTGATTGCCACGGTGCGGGCTCCGGCGATGGCTGCAAGGTGCATGACGCCTGTGTTGACGGAGACCACCAGCCGGCAGCGGCGCAGGAGGCCGGTCAGCGTCCGAAAGCCGTCAGGGCTGACAAAAGCCTCCGCGCGGTAGCCTGCTCCGCGCAGCTTTTCGACAAAACGGTCCATACGAAAACGGTCGGACGGCGCACCCGTTACCAGAAACAGTGTCTCCCGCATCGCCAGATGACCGGCGAGCCCGATCCATCGATCTTCCGGCCATTCGCGGAGGTGCGCTCGCTGGCCGCTGGCCCATAGATGAAGGGCGACGATGTCTGCCTCCGCCGCGAACGGCAGCTGAGGCAATCGCGCGAACGCAATGGCTGGATCGTGCGGCCCCCGCCAGGTAACCGCCAGCCCCGAACCGAGCAGCAGAGCCCGGAAGTTCCCTGTTTCGTGGCGGTCGTCCCTGTGTTCGGCGGTCCGGTCGAAGCCCCGGCTGCGGCACTGGCCGGCGGTGCGGAAGCCGACGGTATAGCGTGCACCGGAAGCCAGCGTATAGAACGCGGTCAGCCGCTGCCAACTGCTGAAGTCCAACAGAACGTCAAAACGCTTACGGCGGAGCGCCCGGATCGTCTTCCCCGGACTTGTCAGATCGATCAGCAGACGTCCATCGACACCGGGGAGAATCTCGGCTGCGGCGATGTTCTGGCGCATGCAGATATGCGTGATCTCGGCGTCAGGCAGTGTTGCTCGGAGATCCTGCAGGGCCCCGGAAAACAGCAGGGTATCCCCCAAAGCGGGAGAACACATCACACCGACGCGACGGGGTAGGCCCTTCGGTGGGGGACGACGACGACGAAAGGTCGCCAGAATGTTAAGCGCGGCCGTCCCGACCCAGAGATCGAGCCAGCGGTTCATTTTGCTACCGCGCTTCATGGAATCAGTATCGCCGAAACGGCAACATAGCCGGCCCAGATAGCCCTAATACGCCCCATCCTGGTTCGCCACAGAGAATAGGGTTCGGCAGAGAATCTTCGCGTCGCCGATGAGGCTCCAATGACGGGAATATTGCCGGTCGAGCTGAACGCGCTCAGGATAGCTGAGCTGGCTCCGGCCTGACACCTGCCACAGGCCGGTCACGCCGGGCTTCACCATGCAGTAATCGGCAAAGAATTCCCCATATTTTTCAACCTCGGCCGCAACGATGGGCCGGGGACCTACCAGGCTCATGCTCCCGGTAACCACGTTCCAGAGCTGGGGCAGCTCATCGAGGCTGGTCCGGCGTAGGAATTCGCCCACCTCCGTGACCCGTGGATCGCGTTTGAGCTTGTGCGTCTTCCGCCATTCGGCCCGTGCCTCGGGATTGGCGGCAAGGTAGGTTTCCAGGACCTCGGAGGAGTTGACGCACATGGTGCGGAACTTCCACATGGAAAAGAAGCGGCCATGCCCGCGGATGCGGCGATGGGAGAAGAAGATCGGCCCCGGCGAGGTGACCCGAATGGCCAGCGCGATCACGGCGATGAACAGCAGAAGCACAGGCAGGCAGATCACCACGAGCAGGAGGTCCATCGAGCGTTTGATCACACGGTAGCGGAACAGCCGCTCAGGACTCGGCAGTACGGGAGCCTTTATCCGTGGATGAAAGCCGGCGAGCCGGGAATCATGGGGGAGAAAAGCCCGCTCGGGCATAGCTTCAGCTTCGTTTGATTCCCATTGCTCGACCATGCCGGGGCGATCATCTCCTCGTCTCCCGCAATCGCTCAGGGGGAAGACGGATGTTCAGGGCTGAGCCGGGCAAGAAGGCTCGCTGCCGTTGCTCGTGAAGCACCGTCCCCTCCTGCGTCCAGGGGTGGGTTCTCACGGTCAGGGTCGCTCGGAAAGTGCAGCAGCAAATCTGACGGGATAATACATCCAGTCTACCGCCCCAGGCCAAATCCGTCTGCCTTCACCTACGTAGCGGAACCAAAGTATCACCAGGACTCCTCCAAGAAACATATTGCACTCCGATCATTATCGGCGGCGGAGCGAAAAACTTGAGCGCCAGCGTCTCTCGTACCGCCCAAAGGGCGAGTTTTTGCAGAATATTCTCCTCGACCAGCCAAACTCAGCCGCTTTCCGCCGAAAAGGACGCAATCACCCCTGCGCGGCGATCCACTGGCCCACGGCACGCAGGGTACTGATCGCGAGATACTGCCCCGGGCAGGTACCCCCCTCGGTCCCGCGGAGCAGAAAGGCCTGCCGAAGGCCCGCTGCATTGGCTGCGCCGACATCCGTACAACGATCGCCGACCAGGATCGAACGAGCGAGATCGAGGTCCAGATCACGCGCTGCCCGCAGGAGCATGCCCGGACCGGGCTTGCGATCCCCGTGCTCCCGTCGCCACTCCCCAACCCCGTGCTCGGGGTGGTACGGACAGTGGTACACCCCATCGAGCACCACTCCTTCACGGAGCATTTCCTCACGCATCCAGGCCATCAACATCTCGAACTGCCGGGTACTGTAGAGTCCGCGCGCGATACCGGACTGGTTGGTGACGATAACCAACCGGTAGCCGCGTTCGCTGGCCTCACGGCAAAGGGCGAAGATGCCGTCCACCCAGCGAACGTCCTCGCTGCGGTACAGGTACCCGACCTCGTGGTTCACAACGCCGTCACGATCCAGAAAGAGGGCGGGCGCTTTCATCTCGCTCCTATGCCGGTCACCGGTCCGATCTGAACAAAGCGTGCGGGCTCCGGCAACAGCACACGCGGGGGTTGTTCCCGTCCTTCGGAACGCGCCTTCAGCAGCTGAATCACCTGGTCGAAGGCCATCCCGGGCGTGATCTGGGACATGCACCCATTGTGCAAGCACGGGGCGTAGTCGCGGCCATCGTAGCAGGGGCGGCACGCAAACCCCTCACCGCCCCAGAGTGCGACCGT
>CAXTGE010000078.1:4463-13768 GCA_964243645.1 uncultured Acidobacteriaceae bacterium
ACGAGCAGCACCTCACAGCCTGCCTCGAGCAGAGTCGCCGCCAGAGCGACGTAGTTTTCGATCGGCCAGCGACGAAGAACGTCATCCCGCAACACGTTGCGCGCCCCTGCCGGCACCAGGACGACCCGCGGCTTCCCCGGATGCGGAGCTCGTGAAGACGGCGGCAGCACCGGGGGCAAAACGGGCGCAAGCTGGTAAGCGGTTTCGCCATCGGGATGCCCGCAGAGAATGCGCGCGTACTCGTCCGTGTGATGGCGACCGGGAAGCAGAGCCGTGCGGCGATCGGCCCGGGAGAGACTGATCCGTCGCCGTGCGGGGATAAACGACGTCAGGCAGCGGTAGCGCCGATCGTAATAGAGGGTGGCGAGGCTGTCATAGGGCCCATGCTGCTGGGTTTCTTTGCGCAGGATTCGCCAAAGTCGGAGCCATGTCTTGAGCCGGACGGGGTAGCTGCCCCGCAAGAGATGGGGTTCATCGACCGCGAGGACATGGATCCAGGGATACAGGCGGAGCACCGGGGCGATGCTCTCACTCGCCACCCAGTCGATCGAACATCCTGAGGCGTGCAGCGCCGCCGCGCCCGGAATGGCCATGATGACGTCGCCGATCGCACCGAATTTGACGATAAGAGCGCGGCGCGGCAAAGAGCCCTCCCGCTCCGACGCGGACATAGGCAGGCAGTCCGGCGATGTGTCCCTGCCGGACTCCGGCTCAGATGTAAGGGCGCGATTCACTTTGCGGTATCACGCTCGGCGTCTTGCGGCCACCCGGGGTCACGCAAAAAGACACCCTGATGCCGCAGAACAGTGATGTGGGCAAGGTAGCGCATCAGCAACTCATACCGCGACGGGCCAAGGATCCGCAAAGTCCAGCGCAGCAGGCGATGTACCGCGCCCACCCGCCGGTCGGTCGCGTCGAAGTCCTTCCAGGTCGTCTTTGCCGGAGCCATTTGCCCTTTGATCGGTCCCTTGACCAGCCCCTGCCGGCGGGCGAACTGAGCAAAGCTGCTCCCGGCGTCAAATGGATCGGCCTCCGGCTCGGTCTCATGGCGGAATCTAGCCTCGTGAGCAGCGAAGAGGCGTCGGGCGAGCCGGGTGAGCGTCGTCCCGTCGGAGAACTGGTTGAAGCCATACGGCAGGCGCTCGGCCTCAAGCCCGCTCGCCGCAAGCACGGCAGCTTTGTATACAGAGAACAGTTCGGCGAGATCGGGCCGGTCAGCCAGCGTAAATCTGTCCGTGTTGCGAGAGAGAACCTCGGGCTCGGACGCGCTTACCCCTGAGAAGTGGAAAAAACGCAAAGGCACCGGTGGTCGATCCGGGCTGCTGACCTCGTACCCTGAGCCGGTTTTTAAAAGCCTCCGCTCGTGGAGATTCCAGTACGCCATGTTGAGACCCGGGTCGCGCGAGATCACGATACCCTCAAACAACCCCGGCGCGAGATTCATCCATTTCTGATCGACGAACAGACCCGTGCGGCCCTCGCTGAAGCCGAGCTGAAGGCATCGCGCTTCCCACCAGTTCAGCAGGCGCCGGCTTGCCTCGCCGCCCCCCACACCGATGAAACCAAGGTTGTATGTCCCGTTGTAGAGCAGGTCCTGCTCGGAGGGCGATCTGCCGTCGAAGACGGGGACGGTCATATGGGGGGTCAGCACGGCTGTCGCATCCCCGGCCAGGGAGGCGAAGACAGGGTCGAGAGGCGCGTAGACGAAGATGTCCGGGTCGAGGTAGACCAGCGCGTCCAGGCCGTGGGTCTTCAGGAGGTGCTTCAGGAACGTCGGCTTCACGTTCGTGTTCAGCTCCAGAAGGTCGTACCTCATCGCGGTGGCGCGCAGGTTCGGAACGCCGATGTCGCGCAGCAGCACCGGGAGAAAACTCCCATCCACACGGAACGGGGCTGGATCATCCAGGTCAGCGACGATCAGCACAAAGAATCGCTGTTCGGGGTGATGAGCCAGGTACGAGCCGGCAAGCGTTCTTGCGAAAGACAGGTAGTTTGGCGAAACAATCGTACAGCCGGCTCGCATCAGGTGCGGGCTGCCAGGGTGAGATTCAGCACCGCGCTAGTCTATCAAGCTCGGCGATTGCCGTTTGGGTACAGCGCGCCAGGTGCGCGTTGCAGCGTCCCAGGATCGGACAGGCCGGGCCGGTACGCCCACCGCGACAGAACCCGAGGGAATTGCAGAATTCACCACGGCGTTCGCTCCGATGACGCACCCGTCACCTATCTTTGCCCCGGCAAGCACCGCGACACCATCGCCCAGCCAGACATTATCGCCGAGGACCACGGGCGCGGGGGAGTACAGCGAACGGGAAGCTGGCGGCACGGCTGGATCACTTGCTCCGGGGCTAAGGTCGTAGCGGCCATGGAGGTGATCGCTGATGAGGACGTGGCTGCCGCAGAGCAGGTGGGCCCCGATCGTGATGCGATCCAGGCAGGCTATGTGCACGCCGTCAGAGAGGCGCGCATGGGGGCCGATCGCCAGCTTTGGGGCAAATAGCTGGCCGGCGTAGCTGAGCACGGCCTCCAGCCAAAGCGCGTCCCCGGCGTTGAAGTCCTCGCCCAGGGCGATGTGGCTGAGGCCAAGCAGACGGGGTGACCGGCCGGCGCGAAACCCCGGCGACCCGAGGCGCTTCGCCGTGAGACGGTCGCGAAGACGCCGTTGGAGCCCGACACCGGCGCGCGATACCAGCGTGGGCCAGCCATTGGCACGTGCAAAGGTGCGGGCTTCGCCCAGATGCTTCACGAAGCGCCTGCCAGGGTGGACACCGGTCGCTGACGTAACCCTCGCCGACGCCAACGGCGGCGCAGGTCGCCGGCATACTGCCAGGGTTTGATGAAGTGCTTGGTCTTCGGTAGCACCATGGGCCGATCCCCTGGCCAGCCGTACAAAAAGATGGCGTAGACAAACCAGTAGAACGCCATGACGGGGATGAAGTCGAGCGCCCCATCCGTTGCTGCCATGAGCATGTAGATGACCAGACCCTTCAAGGCTGCGCGTTGCAGGGGGGAGCGCATCGCTCGTGGGTCGCCCAGCAGAACGATGAAGGGGCTAAACATGATCAGCGTGAAGGAGATTAGGCCCGCGATGCCCCAGTACTGCGCCGCGGAAGCGTACAACACCTCCCCAAAGCCGTACAGGCCGGTTTGGGGGAGAAAGCTGGTGCCCTGGGCGGCGTAGACCTGGTTGATGCGCTCGCCGCCGGTGACGTCCAGCAGAAACTGCAGACCGCCGCCCTGGTAGCTGATAAAGAGCACGGAGAAGAGGCTGAATCCGACGATGGCGCCGATCGCGACGAAGCGCCGCCGCGCCGCACCGAGGTATAGAACCGGAAAGGTGGCGATCTGCCGGAAGAGCACAAGGGAAAGCGAGAGCACCTCATTGAAGATAAGCCCGACCCAGACGGACCGCGAGAGCGTCAGAAACAAGGCAATCTTGAGCGTGCCCCTGCGAAGACGCGAGCCTTCCAGCTTGTCGAACAGGGGTAGGAGCAGCAGCGTCGCCACGCCGTACAGGTTGCCGTTGTTGTAGGTGGAGATCAGCTTGAAAAAGATGCCACGCGCGATGTTCTTGGTGTTTTCCAGCTCGCCATAGTCTGAGGCGTTGACCGTGAGGTAGGGAATCTCGATGAAGTGGTGGGCGACGGGGTGGAGGAAAAACAGAAAAATACCCCAGGCCGCGGCATAGAAGATGCAGGTACAGAACCAGCGAGCCAATTGTTGGCCATCGAGCCTGGGAAAGAAAGGGCCGAAGATGAGCAGAAAGATCCACGGCAACGCTGCCAGGCCCACAAAGGTACTGAAGACAAAAGGCGGGTTCGATATGCCGTAGAACTTCCCCGCGTACCAGGAGAGCATTTGGAAGGGCACCAGGATCGCTGTGACGAGCAGGACGCGGCGTGGAAAGCGCAGCGGAAACTGCAGAAAACGGATCAGAAATGCCGGAGGGGTGAATACGCCGAGCAGAAGGTAACCCCAGGTGAGCGGCAGTGGGCCGAGCCGGAAGCCGCCCTTGGGAAACAGGATCAGAAACACCGTCAGCAGCAACGCGCCCAGCATCGCAAAGGGCGAGCGGGCACGCGTCCACCCTTTGCGCGGCAGGCGGAGGATGCCGCTAGAAGGCACCGCGTAACCGCCTGAACATCGCACGGTACTCCGGCGTGGCGAAGATACGCCACAGGATCAGCTTCAGAACGACGGCGGCAAAGGCTGCCAGCAAACCACCGCCAATGGAGGCGTACTGGTACGGTTCGCGAGGAGGCCAGGCGCGAAACTCGGGGGGAATGGCGGGATCGATAATCTGAAATGCCGCATGGGAGAACTCTGCGTCGAGACGGGCCGCACCGTACTGGCCATTCAGCGACGCCACACGGGCCCTGAGCCCCGCAACTTCACGCTGTGATCTCTGCAGATCCAGCGCCGCCGTGGGTATCTTGGAGGCGGCGATCGGGGCACCGACGCCGTTGGTTCCCGCCCCGCTCTGTTGCACCCGCTTCTGCCCTTCCACTGCGGCAATCTGACTTTTCAGGCGCACCACATCCGGGTTGCTCTCGCTTTCGCTCTGCAACAGGGTGGCAAGCTGTACCTGCAGGCCGATGATCTGTGACTGCAGCCCTGCAATGTTGCTGATGCCGACGGCCGCCTGTGTGTCCGGCGCGACCTCCCCCGTCCTGATCTGATGCGAGGCGAACTGGTCTTCGGCTTTATCGAGCGCAATCTGCTCTTCGACGAGCTGGTGCTCAAAAAACCGACGGGTCACCGCCGACTGCGACTGCGCCATCTTGTCGCTGAGATCCTGCAGCGCCTCGAGGTAGGCGTTGGCAATCAGCGCGGACTTCGCCGCATCCCCATCCCGCACCACGATCGCGATGATGGAATCCCCACCCTGCACGATGAAGGTACGGCTTCCCAGGATGCTGCGCGTGACGTCCCAGCTGGTCGAGCCGTAGTACTTCATCAAATCGGCGCGGGTGATGACGTCATCCAGAACGCTGCGGCTGTGTAGCAGGCCGATGTACAGATTGCCCGGTCCGCTCGCCTGGAAGATGGAGGTCAGACTCTGCGCTTCGGTGTTGCCGCCCTTGGGAAGAAACGTGGCCGCGGCCACGTACGCAGGTTTCAGTGTCGAGACGTAATACAGACCCGCGGCCGCGACCAGAAGGAAGGTGACCAGAGCCAGCTTCCACTCGGCCAGCATGGCGACAACTACCGCGACAAGGTCGATCCCGGTCTCGCCCGTCTCCGGATCGGTGACGTGCAGAGGCTCCAGAACGTCGGGTTCATTCACCATCGCAGCGCGCCGATCCTTCCCCTGAGTATACGAAGTGATAAAGACAATTGATTGCCAAGCCCTGCCCTACCGCGAGATCAGGTAGAGCGTGGCGACACCGTACCCTAAGCTGCTGACGACTCCCGCGAGATCCAGAACCCTCTGAAACACCGAGAGACGATCCAGAATGGGGGGTACGACGATGGTATCGCCGGGGAATACGGGAGCCTGTTTGACATGGGCATATTGCTCGCTCACCACGGATCCATCGGCGCGGAGGATGAAGGCACGTTTCTTGTCCGCCTGGCGGTCCGGTCCGCCGGCGCGATGCAGGTAGTCCAGCATGCGGCGGCCCGGGTCGAAGACAAAGGCATTGGCGTTATAAACCTGGCCTTCCACGTTAACCGAGGAGGGGACGCGCGGCACGGTGAAGCGGTCGCCGTCTTCCAGCTGAAGGTCCGGAACGCTGTCGAAACCCATGCTGTTGGGCTTAAGATCCAGCACGATGCGTCCGATGGGTTGAAGCTGGCGCAGACGCTGAACAGCCGCACGCGCGTCCGCGGCGGAGGCACCGGCAGCCACCTGATCGGTCGCGGAGACGGCCCGGGCGGTATTGTTGGCCGTGGTGGCCGAGATCTGCGCATCCAGCGTGTCGGCGTACTCCCGCAGACGCTGCGTCTGCACGCGACGCACCGACTCGCGTGTGAACTCCGAAGCATAAAGGTAGGCATCGGAGGTGAAGCCGCCGGACCGTGCCAGCAGACTGCGCAGCGTTTCGCCGGGGTGAACGCTGTAGACGCCGGGGGCCATAAACTCGCCTTCCAGGCGAACAAACCGTGTCTGCTGCGAGGTGGGAACGCGGATGTCGGCTGTAGAAAAGACCGTCACCACATCGCCGGGCTCCAGCTCAAAGTTCTGCGAGGCGTCCCCGTTCAGCACCAGACGCCCGAGATTAAACGGAATCAGCGACGTTTTGAGATCCTTGGTGCTCAGCCGTTCGACGACCGCGTAGCTCCAGTCGATGTCCGGCGCGCTCAGGATGACATCGTTCTGCGCGGTAAAGGTCGTATTCGTCCCGGTCAGGGCGGAGCTGACGGTGGTTCCGGCCTGGGTGACGGGAGCGGTGCGCGACCCGGTGTTGGGGCTCGTTCCGGCACCGATTCCCGTCGCAGATACCCCATTACTATTGCCGGTGCCATTTGCGTTTAGGCCGAAGTTCGCTCCGTTTGCCGATAGGTCTGTGCCCGTTGCATTGGCTGCCTGGCTTGCGGCCGCCCGCTGCTCCGGAGTGCCATTCAGCTGCAGGGCGCCCTGGCCTGCCTGTGCCGAGATGCCGGTAGGGGTATAGTCCTGCACGGACTGGCCAAGCTGGTTCCGCTTGCTCCAGTAATTGCGCGTGATGAGTGCGGCCTTGTCCGGAAAGAGGTCGCTCAGGCGCATGCCGTCGTGCCAGGTGTACCGGCCGGGATTGGCCACATTGCCCCGCAAGGTCACCGCATTGCGAAAGCGCTCGATGATGGAGGCAATGGTAAGAATGTCGCCGTTGCGCAGGGCCTGTGAGCCGTTGGTGGACAGGTTGACATCTTCCACACTGCGCATGGAGTGCTCGTAGATGCGCTCCAGACGGGCGTAGGCTGTGGATGCCACGGCGGTCTCGCCGCCGGCCAGCTGTATGGCTCCGGTAATGTCGGTCTCGCCCTTTAACTCGTAGATAGCCGGTGTATTGACGCTGCCGGCCACGGCGATCTGCGGCCCGGCGAACGGGATAAAGATGACATCGCCGGAGGCAAGGCGAACGTCGTTGGTCTTATCGCCCCGCAGAAGCAGGTCATACAGATCGAAATGCGTGATGACCTTGCCATCGCGCCTGACCTGGATGTCGCGGAGGGAGCCGTCGTTCGCAGGTCCGCCCGAAGCAAAGACCGCGTTCAACAGCGTACTCAGCGAGCTGATGGAGTAGGTTCCGGGCCGGCGCGCCTGCCCTACCACAAAGACCTGGATGGAACGCAGCGAGCCGAGGTTGGCGGTCAGCGTGAAGCCACGGTATAGGCGGGAGAACTGACGGGTGAGAAAGTCTGAAAGCTGCCCAAAGGGCACACCTGCCACGTGCACGGGCGCGAGTCCCGGTACATTGATCGCCCCGGTGCGATCCACGGTCAGGTTGTACTGGAGATTGACCTGGCCCACGGTCTGGATCGCTATGGTATCGCCGGGTCCGAGCACATAGCCGGCGTCCACCGGCAGATCGGTCACGGGCGCAAACGTGCTGGGAACGCCGTTAAAGAGAGAAGCGCCGAAGATGGGCAGCACACGCTCCGTGGAGGTCGCCACGAGCTGCTGAAACTGGGTGGGCGCCTCGGCGATCGTGGAACCGTCGACACCGCCGGTGCGCTGGGCGTTGGGATTGGCGGCAACACTGTTGCTGGTCGCGGAAGGCGTCGCCGCGGCACCAATGGCGGAGGGTGCCGCATTCTGCACGGCAACGGGAGCAGCAATCTGGGGGGCGGCGGGAGCGGCTGCCGGCGCTGCGGCGGGAGCGGCCTGAGCCGATACTCGAGGGGAAAGGCTCAGAACGGGAAGGATCGCGAGCGCTGCTGCAAACAATGCGCGTCGCATGGGATTCCCCAAAGAAATTGGAAGAACAAGCCTCGGGATGGTTCGGTTCACGCCTTCAAAGTCCTGCTGCTCACCGCATCTTGCACGTTTTTACCTGGGCTCGGGAAGCGGCTTCAGTGTACCTTATCGCGACCGAACTCCACTGTCCCAGTTCGAGGCAGGGTCGGCCCCGGAACAGGCGTCAGAATCGCTTCTCTCTGGCTTTGCCGTCGATCAGCCCTGGCCCGCCTCCGATGGGGGCACGTCCCTGAGCCCGCGATCGCCGCCGGAGATCGGCCGTGACCTCGCGATGGCAGGGAAGACAGAGCGTGCGCATGTTTTCGAGATCGCACCCGCCCCCACCCTCGGCGACAGGCAGGATGTGGTCGGCGTCCCAGAGCGAACGCCGAGCCGCCGCCGACGCCATGCCCCACATCGTCAGCAGTTGCTCCCGTGCACGGCCACGGCTGCGCTTCAGAAGCGTCCAGGCAGCGACGGTGTCCATGTTGCAAAGCGCGCAGATGCCCCGGTCGCGTGCGAAGACCAGGTCCCGTAGATAACCAGGGTCGGAGCGCAGACGCCACTGGTCCACACAGTAGGCCGAGCAGAAGGAGCGGCGGCGCGGCGCGAGTACCTCTAACTGGCACCAGCGGCAAAGGGGCCGCCCGTGGGTTCCCCTCGGTATGCCGGCACCGGGGCGTACCCGGCCGGCCTCGGGCAGGGTTCTGGGGGGACGCGCGGCGGCCATCCCTGCAGCATACCCATAGGTAGCCCTATGATCACGAGACAGGGAGATCTATGTCTCGTACGGAATCAACGATGGTGCATCTGGGCACGCCTGCGCCCGCCTTTGAACTGGTCGATGTGGTCAGCGGCCGCGCCATGGGGCGGGACGACATCTTCGCGCTCAGCTGGGAAGAGGGCGCGAGCGACGCCGTAAATACCGGCACCCATGGCGGTCCCAAAAGTAAACATGGATTGCTGGTCATGTTTGTATGCGTTCACTGCCCCTACGTGAAGCACGTCGAGGAGGAACTGGGTCGTCTGGGACGGGACTACTTCGGTGAGGACGGCGGCGGCCCGATCGCGATCGCAGCGATCCAGTCCAACGACCTTGGCCAGTATCCGGCCGACGGACCAGACGGCATGCGGGAGCAGGCTACGCGCCTGGGCTGGACCTTTCCTTACCTCCTGGACGCTACCCAGGAGGTGGCGCGCAGCTACGGCGCGGCCTGTACGCCGGACTTCTTCCTGTTCGATGGAGAGATGCGTCTGGTGTACCGCGGCCAGCTGGATGGCAGCCGGCCCCGCCGGGGTGACCGAGGGAATGACGACCCCGTGACGGGAGAAGACTTACGGGCGGCCATGGATGCCGTGATTGCCGGAAAGCGACCTGACCCGAATCAACGGGGATCCATCGGATGCAATATCAAGTGGCGCGAGG
>CAXTGE010000079.1:0-6867 GCA_964243645.1 uncultured Acidobacteriaceae bacterium
ACCCGCGCTACCCGCTCCAACTCCGTCTGTATCGTTTCCGCGGTAATGCCGGAGACTTCGATCTTCGAGGCCACGCTGCGTGCTTCATGCGATGAGATCCCGTATCCCCGTCCGCTGAGGAAGCTGCAAACGATCTCCGCCGCCTGAAAAGAATCTACCCCGGCCCGGAGGAGCTCGCCTCGTAATGCGAGCAGATCCGTCACCGTAAACCGTTCCACATAGGTCTTATCCTGTCCGTCGCTCACTGGGTATTCTCCCTCGCGTGCACATGGTGGCAGCGGTTGTGGGATTAGAGCACGGACATGCCTGAATCGTTAGCTGTGTTTCTCCACAAAGTGTGCAACGGGTTGTGCCCTGTCTCAACAACTTTCTACATATTGAAAAGAACGCTCAAGACTTCCTGCTCAGGAGCCGTAAAGGCTGTCAGCTATCCTTAATGAATGGTGGATGTGATCACAGCGCCACGCGTCCTGGACGGTATCGCGATCGCCGGCGAGATCAAAGCCGAGGTGGCCGAGACCGTTCGGGACATGGCCGCGCAGGGGCATCGCCCCGGCCTGGCCGTTGTCCTTGTAGGGGAGAATCCCGCATCGCAGATTTACGTGCGCAACAAGATCAAGACCTGCGGTGAGCTGGGCATGTACTCCGAGCTTATTACGCCGGCGCTCTCGGTCACCACGGAGGAACTGCTGGCCCTGGTGCGTGATCTCAACGGCCGTGATGAAATCGACGGCATTCTCATCCAGTTGCCGCTTCCCGCACACGTCGACACGCATCGCATTCTGGAGGCCGTAGATCCCCGCAAGGATGTGGATGGTTTTCATCCCTTGAACAGCGGCCGCCTGCTGCATGGGGCACCGCTCGATCAGGTGCTCGCGCCCTGCACACCCGCCGGTATCCTCCAGGTGCTCAAGCGCAGCGGGATTCCGCTTGTCGGCACGCGCGCTACGGTGGTCGGGAAATCCAACATCGTGGGTAAACCCATGAGCGTGATGCTGATGAATGAGCAAGCGACGGTCACCGTCTGTCACCGACATACGAAGGACCTCGCCCGTCAGACGCGCGAGGCCGAACTCCTCATTGTCGCCGTCGGGAAACCCGGTTTTTTCACCGCAGAGATGATCATGCCCGGCGCCACGGTGATCGATGTGGGCATTAATCGGCTAACGGAGGAGGCAGAGGTCGAGAGGTATTTCTCCCCTGACACGCCCGAGGGCAAAAGCCGCATGGAAGGCTTCCGCAAGCGAGGTTCCACAGTCATCGGCGACGTGGACCCCCGTGCCTTCTCGATCTGCAGCGCATATACGCCGGTCCCGGGTGGGGTTGGGGCGCTCACCATAGCGATGCTGATGTCCAACACGGTGAAGGCGGCGCGGTTCCGCCGTGGCCTGTAGCCCATGCTGCGGGTGGGCTTGACGGGCGAACTGGGCAGCGGCAAGTCGACCGTTGCTCGCCTGCTGGCCTCGCACGGAGCCATCGTGTCGAGCTCCGACGAGATGGGCCGCGCCATGATGCAGCCCGGCGAGCCGGTTTACCGGGCCATCGTCGAACACTTCGGTCGCGGCATCCTGCTTCCCGATGGCCGGCTGAACCGCCCAGAGCTGGCCCGGCTTGCGTTTGACCCCGAACATCCTCGTGCCGAAGAGCTAAACGCGATCGTTCATCCTGCCGTGATCGCTGCGCAGGGACGGCTCACCGCCGAGATCGCCCGCACACACCCGGATGCCATTCTCGTTATCGAGTCTGCATTGATCTTCTCCACCAGGCACGCCAGCGCAGGCGAGTCCTGGAGCAAGCGCTTCGACCGCATCGTGCTGGTCACCGCGCGGGACGAGATCAAAATCGCGCGATTTATGTCTCGGGCCACGCAAGGTCGACAGCTTAGCCCGGCAGAGCTCGACGCGCTTAAAAAGGATGGCCTCGCCAGGCTCGCCAGGCAGCGAACGGAGGACGTCCCCGATTTCACTCTTGAGAACAACAGTGGGATAGACGAACTCACACAACAGGTCGATGCTCTATGGGACGAGTTGCTCACAATCAACAAACTCGTGACTCCCAAACTCAAGACTCGTGACTGAACGGATCCACTCACAATCTTCCGTTCAGTAATGAGTCCTCGAGTTCACCAGAGCACAGTTATGCAGTCGTTTCAAAATCTGGAAGTCTGGCGAAAAGCCCACGTGCTCACCCTGGACATCTATCGACTCACGGAGAGCTTCCCCAGAGCCGAGGTCTTCGGCCTGGCCGCGCAGCTTCGCAGGCAGTCGGCCCAGATCTCCATGAAGATCTCCGAGGCGTGCGGGCGGGACCGATCCAGCGAGTTCGCCCTGTGTCTGGGGCAGGCTCGCGGCACCGGCGTCGAGCTCGAATACGCTCTTCTCCTCAGCCGCGACCTTGATCTGATCCAGCCGGACACCCACGATGCTTTGTTGCATCAAGTGGTCGAGGTGCGTCGCACGCTCTCCGGTCTTCTTCGGGCGGCGATCCCAATCGCAGTTTGATACCCTAGAAACGCACAACGAGTCAAGGAGACGCAACGCATGGCAACTGCAGTTCTGGAGCAGCAGCAAGTCGCGACCGAGTACAAAGTGGCCGATATCTCGCTCGCCGATTGGGGACGTAAAGAGATCTCGATCGCCGAACAGGAGATGCCCGGCCTGATGAGCATCCGGCGCAAATACGCGCCCCAGAAGCCCCTTCAAGGGGTTCGCATCACGGGCTCGCTGCACATGACCATCCAGACCGCCGTGCTGATCGAGACGCTGGTCGACCTCGGTGCCGTTGTGCGCTGGGCGTCCTGCAACATCTTTTCGACCCAGGACCACGCCGCTGCCGCCATTGCGCAATCGGGCGTTCCCGTGTTCGCGTGGAAGGGCGAGACCCTGGAAGAGTACTGGTGGTGCACGGATCAGGCGCTTCGGCATGAGGGTGGCCTCGGGCCGCAGCTCGTCGTCGATGACGGCGGTGACGTGACCCTGCTCATTCACAAGGGCGTGGAGCTTGAGAAGGGCGAGCGCGAGTGGGTCGACGCGAACGCGGACTCGCAGGAAGAGGCTGTCATCAAGTCTCTCCTCAAGAAGATCCACGAGGAAGACGATCAGCGCTGGACCCGGGTCGCCAAGGACTGGCGTGGCGTCTCCGAAGAGACCACCACCGGCGTCCATCGGCTCTACAAGATGCTGGAGCAGGGCAAGTTGCTCATTCCCGCCATCAACGTCAACGACTCGGTAACCAAGTCGAAGTTTGACAACCTGTACGGCTGCAAAGAGTCGCTTGCCGATGGCATCAAGCGCGCTACCGATGTCATGATGGGCGGCAAAGTCGCCGTGATCTGCGGCTACGGCGACGTCGGCAAGGGCTCTGCCCACTCGCTGCGTGGCATGGGCGCCCGCGTCATCGTTACCGAGATCGACCCCATCAACGCCCTGCAGGCCGCGATGGAGGGCTATGAGGTCACCACGATCGAGGAGACCCTCGGCCGCGGCGACATCTACGTCACCGCCACGGGCAACCTGGACATCATCACCTTCGAGCACATGGGGCAGATGAAGGATCAGGCCATCGTCTGCAACATCGGCCACTTCGACAACGAGATCCAGATGGCGGAGCTGCAGTCCGCCAAAGATGTCAAGCACACCAACATCAAGCCCCAGGTGGACATGTACACGTTCCCCAACGGGAACTCGATCTTCGTGCTTGCCGAAGGCCGCCTGGTCAATCTCGGTTGCGCCACCGGTCATCCCAGCTTCGTGATGTCGAACAGCTTCTCCAACCAGACGCTGGCGCAGATGGATCTCTGGGCGAACAAGGACAAGTACGAGATCGGCGTCTACGTTCTGCCCAAAAAGCTGGACGAAGAGGTAGCCCGCCTCCACCTGGAGAAGATCGGTGTCAAGCTGACGACGCTGTCCAAGAAGCAGGCCGACTATATCGGTGTACCCACCGATGGACCCTACAAGACGGAGAACTACCGCTACTAATCCCCGACCGTTTCGGAATGCAGAACAGGGAGGTCGCGCACCCAGCGCGGCCTTTTTGCATCTTCAAAGAATGTTCTCCTCGTGGCGAGGGCGACTCAAATGACCGAGAGGATCGAGGTGACCGAGGGATGACAAGAATGAGCCCACCCGTACGGAGCGTCTTCGCCTTTCTTGATGGCTTCCTGCTCTTTCTTGCGCTCGAAGGCGCGTTCTACGCCCTGGCGTTTTTGGGCCTGCAACGGTCCTTTGATACGCCCACGCGCCTGTACCTGAGCTGCAACCTGCTCTGGGCGCTGGGATCCGCGCTCGTTGCCGGCTACACCGCCGGACGGGTCGCCCGGCGCAAGCCCGTTGCTCACGGCGTCGCGCTGGCCATACCGTTTCTCCTGCTGGGTCTTTACAACCTGAACAAGGGCGTGGGTGGACGGCACACTTTCTTCGTCGTGGCCTTCAACCTGCTCATTCCGCTTGGATTTATCTGGGGCGCCTATCTTGCCGGACGACGAGGCCGCCGGTACTCCGTCAATGCCCAGCCCAGGCCGGCCTAGAGCTGTTCTCCTGCAAGCGTGGTGCTGAGCCGAGGCAGTTCGCGCCAGTTTTCTTCAAGAAAGCTGTCCTGAGCGTGTCAACGGAAGCCACAGCTGCAAGAAAACAGCTCTAAAACGGATCAGCGTCCGTTAGCGTAAAGCCGACGACGCTGCCATGGCCACCCGGAAGGACCGTGCCGGCAAAGACGACCGTCCGCACCGCGCCAGAGCCGAGCTTCACGGTGACACTCCCGACGGGCAGATTGACGCTCCGGTCACCCACAGTTGCGATAACGGTGTAGCCTCCGGCGGCGGTCGGTGCGTTCACGTAGCCGCTGGCCGACCCGCCGGTAACGTTCAGCGCCGCGATGGAGGAGGCGTTGCCCCGCGCGGGTGAGATTCCAGTTGAGATCCCGGGTGAGATCCCAGCTGAGATATAGACAGTCAGCGCGCCCACTCCCTCAACCTCGTTGATCACCCGCAGCGCGACCTGCCCGGGGGGAGCCGGCATCTCCCCATCTGGATACACATGCTCCTGCAGACTGCCCAGGCCGTGGCTGACGATGGCGGTGTACTGGTGACCGCCAAGCAGCACGTTCTGCGACGCGACCAGGACCTGCCCAAAACCGGCGCGATTGACGCTCAGGCTGGCCGCGCCCGGACTCACCGGCAGGTACGAGGTGAAGCTCTCAAAGCCAATCCCGTACGCCGCACCGGTGCCATTCACATAGAAGTCCATCTCCGGCGAACCGGGGGATAACTCCACGAAGCGGACCTGTGCCGCGCTCAGGCTCGGATCAGCGCCCAGGCTAGCGCAACCGCAGAGACCCAACAGGGCGCACAGGGCCAAGCCGCCCGCGAACCGCGATCCGTCTCGCCACTTTGCTCGCACAGCATCTCCATTCGTAGGATCGCGCTCATCCACAGACAAAGGACCGGGATAAACACACCTACACTCTACTGCTCAGGAGATCCAGCGCCTCCAAACGAAAGTGGTAGGACCACGGAGGCCGACACAATACCAAAAAATCAGCCCCGCCGGCGCGAACGGGAGTCCACAACCAGCGGGGCTAGCTCTTGTTTGCTGCACTTTCGATAGTAACCAAAGTTACGTTACCTTGCAATCTGTTTCTTAAGCGGGTGATTACGGTGTAGTTGCCCGACGCGCGATGATCGCGTCCTTGATCTTGTCGTAGGTTCCCTGCGGCAGTATCCCCTTAGTTACAAGCTGATTCTTTGCCGTAAAGGGTCGACCGTCGACAATTCGCTTGGCGTATGCGTCGCCGATGCCGGGCAGCGTCTTCAGTTGCGCGATGGTGGCTGTGTTCAGATCCAGCGGCTGCGCACTCATGCCGGCCGTTGGAGCTCCTGAAACGGTCTTGCCCGATAATTGCGCCAGTACGCTGCCATGGCTGGCACCGATACCCATAAGCCCTGCAACCAGGACCAAAAAGGCAATTCGTTTATTCAATCGGTACTCCCTTCTGATTTGGGATCCTGCCATAAGCCCCTCAGGAGGGGTAATGCAGCCCGCACAGCGAGCCCAAAGTATCACGCCGGGTTTACACCCGCGGCACCCTCTCTTGCGAGGATCCCGGCAAGTGTTTAGAAGGTGGCGGGGATGGCTGCCGGAAGCACTCGCCCATGCCCGGCCTCGACGCCAACCGTACGCCCGTCCCGCATGTGGAGGATACGATCCGCGATGGAGGCCGCCTCCGGGTTGTGCGTGATCATGAGCACGGTCTGTCTCAGTTCACGGCTGGAGTCCCGCAGCATGTTCAGCACACTGGTCGAGTTCTCCGTGTCCAGGTTGCCGGTCGGTTCGTCCGCCAGCACAATCGACGGCTTGGTGATCAAAGCTCGCGCGATCGCGATGCGCTGCTGCTCGCCACCCGAGAGTTCGTTTGGCCGGTGATCCAGCCGGCCCTTGATGTGCAGGAGGTCCGCCAGCTTGTCCAGCAGCGCCCGATCGAACGGCTTCTCTGTACCGGAGACCGTATGCGCGAGCTCGATATTGTCTCGCGCGGAAAGGGTGGACAGTAGATTGAACCGCTGGAAGACGAACCCGATGTGCCCACGTCGGAACCGGGTGAGCTCCTTATCGGTCATGCGGGAAAAATCCTGATTTGCCACCTGGAGTGAGCCGGCGCTCGCCGACGTCAAACCACCCAGGATATAAAACAAGGTCGACTTCCCTGAGCCGGAAGGCCCCACAATCGACAGAAACTCGCCCGTTTCGGCAGAGAACGTCGCATCGCGAAGCGCATGCACTTCCAGCTTGCCCGAGCGATAGATCTTCCCCAGGTGACTGGCTTCAATCACAGCAGCCATAGACGGCTTCAGTGTAGCAGTGGGCGGCG
>CAXTGE010000079.1:6967-13396 GCA_964243645.1 uncultured Acidobacteriaceae bacterium
CAACGCGCAGCGCCAATCGCTTCACCGCCAACGCGAAGCGCCGCCCTCCCCCGGAGAGAGACCCCTTGGTTCTAGGCCTCGGCACCGATATCGCGGAAGTGCCCCGTATCCAGGCGAGCCTGGATCGTTTTGGCGAGCAGTTCATGACCCGCGTCTATACGCCGGGCGAGATCGCCTATTGTCAGGCGAGAAAAAAGACCGCTGCCCAAAGCTTTGCCGCGCGGTTTGCCGCCAAGGAGGCGGCGGCAAAGGCGCTCGGAACCGGCATCAGCCGCGGTGTCACCTGGCGTGAGTTTGAGGTGGTTCGGCACCCCGGCCAGGCCCCGCGGATGCTACTGCACGGCCGGGCTGCCGAGCTCGCCGCGGCTCGCGGCATTCGTCACCTGACCCTGAGCCTGACCCACACCCATGCCATTGCGATGGCCGTCGTGATCGCCGAAGATCAAGACAACGTGCCGGCTGTCTGACGCCAGGGCTGTCCGTGGCACGGCTTGGTACCATACCGTATGCCGAGTCAACAGGAAGTAAAGTGGTCGCAGCTCAAGGTCGGCGTTCTGGTTCTGCTTTCGCTGGCCCTTCTGCTGGTGCTGCTCTTTCTAATGACAAGCGACTCGGGCATGGGTGGCTTTCAGAAGAAGCTCACGGCGCGTAGTTACTTCGCGAACTCGCAGGCGTTGAAGGTCGGAGCGCCGGTAACGCTGGAAGGCGTACCGGTCGGAGAGGTGGCCGCTGTCCGTCTCAGCCGCGATCCCGCCCGCAAACTCACGCCGGTCGAGATACTCATGAAGCTGAATCCCAAGTTTCATGATCGCTTCCACACCGATACGACAGCTTCCCTGGAGACGGCGGGCCTGGTGGGCGATACCGGCCTGGAGCTCAACAGCGAGCTCGCTCATGGACCCGAACTTCCGTCCGGTGGCGAGTTCAAGACGCTTGAACAGCCGTCCATCGCCACTTTTATCAAGTCAGGCCAGGGCACGCTCGATCAGCTGAACGGCACGATCGCCAAGCTGGACAAGGTGGTGGACGGCCTGGGGAACGGCGAGGGCAGCGCGGGACAACTGCTCAAGAATCCCGCGCTGTATAACGAGGCAACGGCGACGCTCGGCCAGCTGCACACGCTTTCGGTGAACCTGAACCGAGGTCGCGGCTCGGTGGGCAAACTGCTGACCGATGACACGCTCTATCGCCGCCTGAACGACACGGTCAACCGGCTTGACACCCTGACGGCCGGCCTCAGTGCGGGCAGGGGCTCCGCGGGCAAGCTGCTTACCGACGACGCACTTTACAACAACCTGAACACGGCGCTGACCCGGACCAACTCGATCCTGGGCCAGGTGGACAGCGGGCAGGGCAGCCTAGGGTTGTTGTTGAAGGATCCTGCGACCGCGGGGAAGCTCAGCGATACGATTAAACAGCTTGACACCCTGCTTGCGGGCGTCAACGCGGGCAACGGCACCGTCGGCCAGCTGGTCACCAATAAGGACGCGTACAACAACCTGAATGTGTTGCTAAAGAATGCGTCGGAGCTGGCCGTTATGCTGCGCACGGATCCGAAGAAGTACCTGACAATTCACATGAAGATCTTCTAGCGTCGTACACCCCCCCCCCGCGGCAGCATGGGGCGCTGACAGGCAGGCACGTTGTATCTCACGCCCGAAACTTTCTCTCGAGACGCTTCGTACCCGAAGCACACCCGTTGTCCCCTAGCCGTCATAGTTCTCTCGCCGTCATAAAAGAGTGTCGTCTCGACCTCGTTTACGTCGCGATGTTTCCGCAGACCCCCTTTCTGGAGCCCGAATGCACCGTCTCATCGCGTCTTCCTTGCTCGCCCTCTGCGCCCCACTGTGCACGGCACAGGGAATCGCCATTACCTTTGCCCCTGTGGACACGTCCGCCGGCCCGACAACTCCGCCGAGGAAGCCGCTTTCCATGGATCTGACGGCGATCGACAAGACCGTCGATCCCTGCGTTGACTTCTACCAATACGCCTGCGGCAACTGGAATAAGGCCAATCCGATCCCCGCCGACCAGGCGCGCTGGGGACGCTTCAATGAGCTCGCCGAGCGCAACAACTACCTGCTGTATGTCGACCTGAAGAATGCGGCCGATCACCCGAAGACCGCGTTGCAGAAGAAGTATGGCGACTTCTTCGGATCTTGCATGAACACGGCCGAGGTAGACGGGCTTGGAGCCAAGCCCGTCCAGCCGGAGCTCGACGCGATCGCGGGCCTGAAGTCCACCAAGGATCTGTCGGCGCTGAACGTAGCGCTGACCAAGCGCTTCGGGGGTGCGGAGCTGCTCTCCGTGGGCGTACAGCAGGACCAGAAAGACTCCTCGCAGCAGATCCTCGGCACCGGCCAGGGTGGCCTCTCGCTGCCGGACCGCGACTACTACCTGAACCCGGCGCCGCGCTTTGCCAAGCTGCGGGAGGGCTATCTGCAGAACGTAAAGGACACCTTTGTCCTGCTCGGCGACACCCCGGAGGGGGCCGCCACCGAAGCCGCGGCGGTGATGAAGATTGAGACAGCGCTCGCGGGGGGCTCCATGGAGCTTGTGCAGATGCGCGATCCGGCCAAGCGTTACCACATCCTGACCGTGGCGGAGCTCCAGGCGCTGACCCCGGATTACAACTGGAAGACCTACCTCGACGGCACCGGCCTGGGCACCGTTCCGTCGCTGAACGTGATGTCACCTGACTTTGAGAAAACCGTCCAGGCCGAGATCGTCGGTGAGTCGCTGGAGTCCTGGAAAAGCTACCTGCGCTGGCACGCCGTGCACGGCGCCGCTCCCCTGCTCTCGGCGAAATTTGTCGACACGAACTTCGACTTTTTCAGCAAGCAGCTGAGCGGTCAGGAACAGCTGCAGCCCCGCTGGAAGCGCTGCACGCAGCTGACGGATCGTGCGTTGGGTGAGGCTGTCGGCCAGGACTGGGTGCGCGAGAACTTCCCTCCCGCCGCCAAAGACAATATGGAGAAGCTCGTCTCGGCCCTCAAGGTCGCGCTGGACCAGGACATCCAACAGCTGCCTTGGATGGGCCCCGAAACGAAGAAAGAGGCCGAGGTCAAGCTGAATGCCTTTCGCGACAAGATCGGCTATCCGCAGCACTGGCGCGACTATAGCAAGCTGGACGTTACCTCTGACGAGCTGCTGGGCAATGTGCAGCGCTCCGCCATCTTCGAGCGCAACCGCAATCTGGCCAAGCTGGGTAAGCCCGTCGACGAGACCGAGTGGGGCATGACGCCGCCCACCGTAAACGCCTACTACTCGCCTTCCATGAACGACATCAACTTTCCGGCCGGCATTCTGCAACCTCCGTTTTATGACCTGTCCAAGGATCCTGCGGTGAACTTTGGCGGCATCGGCGTGGTCATCGGCCACGAGATGACCCACGGCTTTGACGACCAGGGCTCGAAATACGGTCCGACCGGCAGCGTCAAGTACAACGCGGACGGCACCATGGGCAGCTGGTTCAGTGCGGAAGACCTGTCCAAATTCAAGGACCGCACCGAGTGCATTGCGAAGGAGTACGACGGCTTCACCGTTGTCCCGGGGCAGAACCTGAACGGCCACCTGACCTTGGGTGAAAACAGTGCCGACAACGGCGGTATCCGTATCGCCTACCAGGCCCTGCTGAACACGCTGCAAGCGGGTGGGATGTCCACCACGGCGCAGGTGGACGGTTACACCCCGGCGCAGCGCTTCTTCGTCTCCTTCGGCCAGGTATGGTGCCAGAACCAGCGGGAGCAGGCGGCGATCAATCAGGCCAAGACCGATCCACACTCCACAGGGGAATGGCGCGTCAAGGGAACCGTGCAGAACTTCGACCAGTTCGGCAAGGCCTTCGGCTGTCATCCTGGCCAGCCGATGATGCCGGAGAACGGTGGCTGCCGCGTCTGGTGACAGCCCTTCGCGGACAAAGAAGCCCCGAAGCCAGGCTTTCGGGGCTTCTTTATTGCCAGGGAGCGGGCGGCTTCGGCAGGCCGTCAGACCTCCATGCCAAGGCCGGTTCCAGCCGTTACCGAAACAAAGTTGTCCGGCACTGCTCACGCTGTGCCGGGGTGCCCGTCCCACCTTGGGGAATTGGCATGAAAGTGCTCCAGACCCTACAATGAAGTGAAGTTTTGTAGCACCCCTCGAATAGATAGGTTCCCGCCGGCAGCAAGTCTTTTAAGGCCTCGCAGCAGGGCGGGTGGTGAAGGAATCGCATGAAGTGGAGTTGGTTCGGCCGTGCAGCGCTGGCCCTGACGTCGGCAGTTTCCCTGGGTCTGAGCATGACGGCATGTGGCGGTGGCACCGTCGCGTACCTGTGGGCAGTCGGCAATAATGCACAGAACCAGGCAGTTATCGTCGGATACAAGGTCGATCACTTCACTGGCAACCTGACCGGGATCCCTGGCCAGCCTTTTTCTGCGTACGACAGCAACCCGGTGACCGTTCTGTTGCGTCCTGGCGGGCGCTTTCTCTACGTCATCAACCAGGGCGTGAACTTCAGCGGGACCTCCGCGGGCACCAGCGAGGGCGTCGACCTGTTCTCGATCGGCGGTGAGGGTGCCCTTACCTTTGAGCAGCACTACACGACGCAGGGCTTTGGACACATCTGGGCCACCTTCGATTCCACGGGCAATTACCTCTTCGTTCTGGACAAGTACAACCCGAAGTATCAGCCGGATCCGACCATGGCGGGCTACGACCCGAATGGCGCCATTACGACCTTCTCGTCCGACGCAACGACAGGTCGCCTGAATCTGCAGCTGCAGGCCGCGAGCACCCAGCCCGGCCAGATCTCGCCAAACTACCTGGAGGTCGGCCAGAATCCTCTTCGCATGGCTCAGACAGGGGCTTGCCTTTACACGATCAACTCCGTCGGCCAGAATGTGACGACGTACAGCATCGCCAACGGCCAGCTCGGCACGGTGACTACGGGGCTGTACACAGTCGGATCAAAGTCCATGACCTCGATTGCTGGCAACGGGCAGTTCATGTTCATCACGGACAATGGAATGAATCCGGGCCGGATCTTCAACTTTACAATCGGGAGCAGTTGCGCTCTGGTGCCCTTTACCTCCATGGCTGTGACGGATGAGCCCGACGGCACGACCAATCCCACCAATGTGTTTCTTTCGACCTCCAACAAATACGTTTACGTGCTGAACGCAAACAATACCAACACGGCGACTACCAGCCAGGGCAGCACGCTCTCCGGATACAACATCGTTAGCAGCCAGCTACAGCCAATCTCCGGCTCCCCGTTCCCTGCAGGTTCTGCTCCGCAGTGCATGGTTGAGGATCCGACTTCGGAGTACCTTTACACCGCCAATGGCAACGACGGAACCATCACGGGATACATCTACTCAGACCCTAATGGGCAAATTGCGCCTCTATCGCGAGGGTCGAGCTTCCAGACAGGGGCAAAAACGCTGTCCTGCTTGGCGCTGAGCGGTTCTGTCTAGGCGTTGACCTCTTATAAAGTCTGAGCACAAGCGGACTCTATCGAAACATCGCCGACACCTCGGCAGAAAGTAGAAAGTCGGCTTCCTTTACCGGGAGCCGCCCCAAGGATTGCAGGAAAATGCAGATGAGGTCCAAATCAAAGGTTCGGAGCACGATCACCGGAGGAGCCGCCCTGGCGCTGGCTCTCGGCCTGACCTCCTGCAGCCGTGACTACACGGTCGCGTACGTGTACGCGGTCTCCGCGGCCAGCGCCACCATCTCCGCGTACGGGGTCGATTACCAGACGGGCATTCTGAACCAGATCAGCGGCTCGCCCTTCACGAGCACCGTCTCCGAGCCGCTGAAGCTGGTGGCCAATCCCAACAACCAGGCGATCTACATCGTCGGCGGTCCAAATGGCTCGCAGGGCAACGAGGTAGAGGTGGCGCTGGTCGGCTCCGACGGCAAGCTGTATGGCCAGCAGAGCGTTAACCTCACCGGAACCGAAGGTCCCGGCACCAGCAGCCTGCCAACCGCGGTCGGCATGGCCGTTGATACGACCGGCAAGTTCCTGTACGTCACCTTCACCTACCAGAATGGCTTCTCGCCGGCCTCGCCCGGGCCGGGCGGCGTCAGCATCTTCCCTATCAACTCTGATAACACGCTGGGTACCCCGACGACGCTGAACGTCGGCAACAATCCGGTGGGTGTGGCCGTTGCGCCGCCGGTATGCTCCGCCAGCCCCATCATCAGCACCAACACGAGTTGCTCCACCGGTACGGGTACAGGCGCGTACAACACGTACGTCTATGTTCTGGACCAGGAAGCGACTCTCGGCAAGCCGACAGTGCTTGGCTTCGCGCAGAATATGACCACCGGCGCGCTTACGCCGCTCACAGGAACCACATTCAACACCTCCTTGAACACCTTTCAGGGTGTTACGGCCGGGGTTACGCCCAGTGCGATCGCCGTGGACGGCACAGCGAGCTTTGTCTA
>CAXTGE010000080.1:0-13362 GCA_964243645.1 uncultured Acidobacteriaceae bacterium
GCTTCGGTCTGGCCCATGAAGATGGAGGCGGCGACGTTGGTGCTCTCAGCACCCGAGGTGCCCATGGTGCGCTGCATCAGCCAAGCCATGCCGCGGATGACCCACTGCATGACCCCGAGATGATAGAGCGCGGCAAAGAGGGCCGAGACGAAGATGATGGTCGGCAGCACAGCAAAGGCAAGAACTTGGAGCGGGCTCTTCGGATCACCGAGCTTGCCGAAGACGAAGGCGGAGCCGTCGACGGAGTGGGCGAGCAGCGACGTGACGGCCGACGCACCGGTGTGCAGGACCGTCTGACCGAAGCTCCACTTGAGGACCAGGAGCGCAAAGAGGATCTGCAGTGTGAGACCCCAGCTCACGGTGCGCCAGCGAATTGCACGGCGATCCGTGGAGAGGGCGTAGGCAACACCGAGAAAGACGACGAGTCCGAGCAGACCGGTGAAACGGGCCAAACGCATGCTCCGGTGCAGAAGGGGATGTGCGCGAGTGTACCGGTTTCCTGGCGGTTCGCCTAGTTTGCGGAATGTGGCACGGGTGGGATACCCCCTCCCCCTGTTTTGTGCAAAATCTTAAGAGGAAAGAAGTTAGGTGGGTATCTGTCGTCTGTGTTCGCTTCGGGCGTGCCCTGCGGTCGCGGTGAGTTCTGTTGCAGCTGAATCGATTGTAGGGCGTCGGGCGAATAAGTACGCAAGCGGATTGAACTGAAGTGGACGCTTACAGGATGCAGATCTCTCCACTGCGCTGCGCTCCGGTCGAGATGACAGTGAGGGAAGGGGCGCTCCGGTTGACAGGACAGTAGGGGCGGGAGGCGTTCCGGTCGAAAGGACAGAGAGAAGGGCGCTCCGGTGCACACCACATTTGTTGCATGTCCCCCTGAGCGTGCGGTCCCGTAAAGTTGCTGAGGTCACAGCAACCTCCGTGGGCGAACAGGGTCTGTTCTTCTGAAGCCGGATGCAGGGTTGCTGCAGTGGCACCCGCGGCAAAAGGAGCTCGTATGACAATCACGCGAATGTTTTCCAAATTTCTTCTTCTCGGTGCCCTTGCAGCGCCGACAGCGTTGGTGCCGATGCAGCAGGCGCATGCCGGTGTGTTCCTCTCGGTGAGCTTTGCGCCTCCCGTGCTGCCGGTGTATACGCAGCCGATCTGTCCCGGAGATGGCTATCTATGGACGCCTGGCTACTGGGCCTATAGCGAGGCGGGCTATTACTGGGTTCCGGGAGTATGGGTGCAGCCGCCGAGCGTGGGTCTGCTCTGGACCCCGTCGTACTGGGGCTGGGAGAATGGCGCGTACCTTTTTCATGGCGGCTATTGGGGACCGCACGTCGGCTTCTATGGGGGCATCAACTATGGCTTCGGCTATGGTGGCGTGGGCTTCGGGGGCGGCGAGTGGCGCGGCGGGTCGTTCTTCTATAACCGCTCGGTGAGTAACGTGAACGTTACCAACGTGACCAACGTCTACAACCGCACGGTGATCGTGAACAACCGCACCACGGTTGCCTATAACGGGGGACCTGGCGGCATCACGGCGCGTCCTTCGCCGCAGGAAGCCGCGTTCTCGCATGAGCAGCACGTGCAGCCGACGGCCAACCAGATCAGCCATCAGAACTTCGCGGCGGGGAACCGCGCGCAGTTTGCGAGCGTGAATCATGGGCGTCCAGCCGTGCCTGCCGCAGCGTCGGTGGCTTCGTTCCGGTCCAATCCAACCAACCCTGTCGCGGCAGCGAGACCCACGGTGAATGGGCGTGAGTCCAATCAGGACCAGCGCATCGCCAATGGGCTACGCTCCGGACAGATGACCTCCGGCGAGGCCGCGAGAGCGACCGCCAACCAGTCACGCATCGATGGGCAAGTACATGCCGATCGGATGGCGGACGGCGGGGCGCTGACGACGCAACAACGGCAGCAGGTGAATCGCGAGCAGAACAATGCGAGCGGGCAAATTTACCGGGACAACCATAACGGCTCGACGATTGCCCCCAACGCTGTCGACAGCCGTGAGGCCAATCAGCAGCAGCGTACGGCGAATGGGCTGCGTTCAGGCCAGATGACCTCTGGTGAGGCGGCGCGCACGAACGGCAGGCAGGCCGGGGTGGATCAGACGGTGCACAATGAGCGCGCCGGCAATGGCGGTGCCCTGAATCAGGGACAGCGGCAGCAGGTGAATCGTCAGCAGAATGCCGACTCGCGACAGATCCACCGCGAGAATCACAACGAGAACCACAAGTAGACCCGAGCCGCTGACCACTGGCCTCGGTAGAGCCCTTCTACCGAGGCCAGTGGCATTTCGACTTATCTCACGGTCGCGGTGGTGAAGTTGATCCGGTCGCCCTCTGCCAGCTCGCGGGTCTTCTCGCGGTAGACGGTGCTCTCGGCGGTCTGCCTTCTAAGCTGCGCCGGCTTGTAGGAACCTGTTCGCCCTCCCTCGTCTCGACGGTGAGGATGTTTTTATTGCCGTCCACGGAAAGCACCGTAGCCGCGCTGTTGTTTGGAATGCCTTCTTCGGTCGGGTTGCCCGTCTTGCAGTGGATCTTGTCGCCGGGTTGGTAGTTGGCTGCGAGCTTTTGTTTGAGAGATCCTGCTCGACCAGCACGGGAACGGCGAACCTCGCCCTTGATGATCTGGACGGCGCCTACGGGAACGATTCCCGAAGCGCGGCAAAGGATCTGAGAAGGGTCGTAAGGCAGGCGTTCATCTGATCCGTGATGCTGAGGACTTCATCATCACCGGCAGGTCAATCGAACTGCTCGAAGATGAGGTGAAACCGCTGGTGGAGAAGGGAAGTCTTCTAAACAGCCCTACATCTTGAATTTTCAAACGGCAATCCGATGGCGTTTGCGGGTCTGTGGGACGCATGGAAGGACAAAGACGGGCACTGGCTGCAGCACTGGACGAGCTATCCCGCACCCTTTGTCCAGCGTTTGAACACGTTGCTCGTCAACAGAAGCCAGGACTGGCGTGTCAGTCCAGAACACGCCACGCGATCATGTTACTGTGAACCGCGCTGGCACTGATGTTCTGAGTTTCTACAAGCAGCTCGAAGTGCGGCACCGTGCCATTGGAACGGCGTACTTTATTCAGGAAGGGCAGAAGTTCCGCATCGTCTGAGACAAAGTCCCAGGCTGCTTCCGTTCCTGCCATGGACGTCCCTTCAATCACCAACGCTTCTCCATTTCCCGAAAGATTGGGAAGAAAGGCCACGACACCATAGACTCTATGAAGCGGGTCGTTCTCAGTCATAGCCCAGTGAGATTGTTCCCCGGGTTGAGGGCGCTTATTCAAAACTGAGAAGACCTTCCCTGGGTAGTAATCCTGCAAAACAAAGTTCATGTTGTGTTCGAACAGCTCCACCCAGGGATTCGCTTCGCGCGCCCCGATGACAATTACATTCCCGCTCTTGAGGTCATTGGGTCGCAAGTCACGGGCGTACTTCACCTCTAGGCTGGAACGGGCTGTCTGCGCAAATTGGCCCAGCTTGACAGCCACATCAAGGTCTACGATGGAGGTGTATCGCCGAGTCGCGAAGTCAGCGATCAACGACTCATGCCCAATCAAGTTCGCATTCCCGACGACCTCGTCGTGAACACGGTACTCTCCGGCAAGATAGTCATGAAGCGAAAGACTATGTTCGCCCAAGGCGTATGAGAGTACCAGGCCTGAATCTCCTGGAACTGCGAGCGTAGGGTGGTCCGGCTTGAACATCCTGCCCCAGAGCGGATGCCCCGATACAGTATTGTGAACGCCGCGCCTCCAAGCGAGTGAGCTTACCAGGATGAGCGTGCCCGCCAGGACGAAGCAGAGCAACCATGGTAGCTGCACATGAGACCCGCGGCTCCATGGCGTTGCCGCTTGCGGAGTCGGCTGTTTCTGCGGAGCAAGCGGGCCATCTGGCTCAACGGCCATACCGGGGTTCGCTTCGGCAACATTTGCGCGTGGCCTGAACAGGGGAACGTATCCGCCACGAGGAATCACAATTTCTATCGGCTCTTCGCTGCCCTCTTGCTGGAAGAAGAGGTCTAGACGTTGGCGCAAGCGGCTCGCTTGCGTGCGCACAATGCCGTCGGCGGAGGAGTCGTACCCCGGAGAGCGACCGAAGACCGCTTGCCCGATGGCTTGTTCGTTCAGCTCCGCCGCATGCCCCTCCAGGGCCATCTCGCACACATACGTCAGTAGCGCGGACAATCGTTCACTACGCGCAAAGATAGGCGAGGCAACGATCCGCCTCGCCAGTTCGCGATGGCAACGGTTGACTGCTTCTATCTGCAGAGGTGCCTGTGAAAAGACCGTGTCGGCCTCCGGCTTTTCCTTTGTGTACGCGGGCATGTTGACATCGACCGTAGCGAACCTATGTGAACACACTTTGAATGCATTCACCTCCCGTTCACTGTATCGGGATACAGGACTGCACGTAAACCTATCTGGCATCGGCACTTATCACCCGTGTCCGCCTCTTGTCTGTGAATTGGCTTGTTGAAGAAGACGCAGTGGTTTCGTTTGAGGGGAGCCATGAATGACGGAACCCACTCCGAGTGAAGGGTTCTGAGGAAGGCTTAATCTCTCCTACGGAGCACACCATGAAGTCCGGCAGTCAACACACCGTGAGTCCGAAGTTCCGCAGATCCGCCAGGCTCGGGGTAACGCTGCTTGCACTCGCCGCGTGCAAAGGTGCTTCGGCACAGTTCGACTCCGGCGCCGTGCTCGGCAACGTCAAAGATTTTTCGGGAGCGGCCATCCCTTCGGCGAGCGTCGAGCTCCTGGACACCGCGAAAGGCACCAAGGTCCTTCGCCAGACGGACCCGAACGGCAGCTATGAATTCGACGGTCTGCAGCCGGATGCCTACGCCATCTCCGTAGTCGCGCCGGGTTTCAAGGGATCCACAACAGGCGCCTTCAAAGTCGATGTAGGGTCGCGTCAGCGAGTCGACCTCACACTGAGCCTTGGCTCCGCGAGTGAGACCGTGACCGTCTCCGGCGCCCCCACCCAGCTCGAAACGGAGACCAGCGACCGAGGACAGACAATCAACGGGGTAGAGGCGGTAACGTTGCCGCTGAACGGCCGCTCGTATGCAGACCTGGCGCAACTGGTGCCCGGAGTCCGCCGATCGCTGATCGCGACCGTAGCGTCGACTCCGCCACGCGACGCCTCCTATAACGTCAACGGGCTTAACTCCATGGAGAACAACTTCACCTTGGACGGCATTGATAACAATGCCTACCAGGAGGCCAATCAGGGCTACTCCAACGAAGCCGTGAATCCCTCACCCGATGCCCTGCAGGAGTTCAAGGTGCAGACCGACAACTACTCGGCAGAGTATGGGCGAGCCGGCGGTGCGATCGTGAACGCCACGACGCATACCGGGACCGATAGCCTTCACGGCGTCGTGTACGACTATCTCCGCAACACCGTTCTGAACGCCTTTGGGCCCTTCTATGGCACCGGGGTCAAACCCACGCTGGTGCAGAATCAGTTTGGCGCAACGCTGGGCGGCCCCATCCGCAAAACCAAGCTCTTCTTCTTTGTCGACTACGAAGGGTTGCGTTCGGTGTCTCACGCCTTGACCACGGCGACGCTGCCCACGGCGGCGGAGCTGACAGGCTTGTTCACGCAAGATGGAACCGCAGCCGGCGCTCCCATTCCGATCAAAAATCCCTACACGGGCGCCGTCTACAGCAATGGCCAGGTACCCTTGGGCGATCCCAACATCGATCCGGTGGCCCTTACGGCCTTCAAGCTACTGCCGACGCCCAACATCGCCGGCGCGGGTCTCACCGCGGCCAACTTCCAGTACCTCCCTGCCGCGCCGACCGTCGACAACAAGGGCGATGTCCGCGTCGACTATACCCGCAATCAAAACCAGAACGGCTTCGCTCGCTATAGTCAGCGCTCGGTGACTTACTATCAGCCGCCGCCGTTTCCAGGCCTTGCGGGCGGCAACAGCAATGGGACCTTGTACGCCAGAACGTGGCAGGGCGTTGCGGGTTACAACTGGACCCTTTCTCCCAACTCCTTGCTGGAACTGCGCTATGGGCAGACGTATACGGAGAGCGGCAAACGGCCTGTGTTCTTGCGATCTACCAATCTCCTGGCAGGCATACCAAACGTTCCCCAGGATCCGGCCTACACAGGAGGCCTGAACGCGCAAGCGGTCTCCGGCTTCACCCAGTTCGGCGAACAAGGGACCAATCCTCAGTTCAATAACCCCATGCAGATCAACCCTCGTGTGAACTACACCTTGGTGCGGGGGCATCACAGCTTGAAATTTGGGTATGAGCTCGGCCGACTCTCACAAACGATCTCTGACTTTCATCCAAAGTTCGGCATCGATACCTACGCCGGCTCCTTCAGCTCGGCAGGAAGCGCCACCACGGCGCAGGCCGCAAACCTGGCCGACTTCTTGTTCGGGGCAAGAAGCAATTACCAGTTGAACGCGGTGAATCAAGTTCAATATCTTCGCTACTGGCACTTCGGCTACGTCCAGGACGACTGGAAGCCGCTCCCGTCGCTGACACTGAACCTGGGGCTGCGCTATGAGTTTATGTCGCCGAACTACGAACAGAACAACAGGTTCTATAACTTCGATCCAGCCAATAACCGGCTGCTCGCGGCGGGGGGCGGCACAGATGTGACCAGCACAGCTCCGGGACACGTGTACGCCATTCACTATGTTGGGGGTAACTCGCTCTACAGCCGCGGTCTGGTCGATCCGCGATACACAAACTTTGCACCTCGTGCCGGATTTGCTTACTCCGCAAATCCCAACCTGGTGATCCGCGGCGGTTATGGCATCAGCTATGCCTATCTGTTCCGGTTCGGCGGTGAAGGTATGCTGACGTACAACGGGCCGAACAACTATGACGCCACTCTGCCCAACAATCAGAGGCCCAGCCAGGGACTGTGCACCTCGTTGACTGAGGATCCGACCACCTGCTTCCGCCGCACGCAGGACGGCTATCAAACCGACTTCGCAGGCCCTGCCAACTTCTCCACGACCAAGGCGCAAACCCGGTATACGCCGCAAAACTTCCGGACTGCGTATGTCCAGGCGTATCACCTCTCCGTGCAGCAGGCCCTGCCACTGCAAAGCACGCTGGAGATCTCCTATGTCGGCAACCACACAGTCCATCTGCCCGCGCTGGAGGATTACAACCAGGCGCGGACCTGCCTGCCCAGCGAGGTGCCTGTGGCTGCCGCCGGTCAATGCACAACGTCGCTGCTCAACCGCCGCCCCATCGCCAACTTCACGGACATCCTGACGGAAAGCGATCAGGGCTTCCTTGTCTACAACTCCCTGCAGACAAAACTCGAGCACACCTTCCAGCACGGCGTCTTTCTCATCAACTCCTTCACCTGGTCACGCGGCATCGATCTTTCCTCGGCGGATCTCGAAATACAGAACGGCGATAGTGCAGTCGTTAACCGCTACAACCCGGGTGGCGACCGCGGTCCTTCCGGCTACAACCAGCCGCTCAACGACACAACCTCCTTCATCGCCGACCTGCCCTTCGGCCGAGGACGCCGCTTTGGCGACGCCGCACCGGGATGGCAGCAGCAGGTTCTCGGGGGATGGACGCTGACCGGCATCAACGTCGAAACAAGCGGTGTTCCCATCAATCTCAACTACACCGCCAGCAGCAGCCAGGTTGTCTCCACCACCAGCGCCGTCTACGCGATTCGTCCCAACCTTACCGGGTCGCCCGCCGCGGTCTACGGACACAGGCTCGTGAAGACCGCCAGTGCATTGAACGGCTACTTCGTTGCCGGATCGGGCACCACCCCTCCCCCGGGTGTCTCTATACCTATCGGCACCCAGCTGTTCGGTACCGCCGGAAGAAACCTTCTGCGAGGGCCGGGTTTCGGGCAGTTCGATCTGGCTGCGCACAAGACCTTTACTCTTCCCAACGACCGCTACAGCGCCGAATTTCGCTTGGAGGCATTCAACGTCTTGAATGCGACCAACTACATCAGTCCCTCCTCCAGCGTCGGCTCGGTGAACAGCACAACAGGCGCGCCCACCTACAGCACGGGATTCGGCAGCTTCTCCGGCAGCACCAGTGTGTACCCGTCCCGCCAGGTGCAAGTGGCTCTGCGATTGATGTTCTAAGGCACTAACGGGGAAGGCCAGCGGATCGCAAGCTGGCCTTCTTTCGCTTTCTAAGACGGGGGCTCTGTGGCCTCAGGAGGTCTGTACCTTGACAAAGCAGCATGACGGACCCAGCCGCCGGAAGTTCCTTGCCAATGCCTCTCTGCTTGGGGCGTCGACCCTCCTGCCTTCCAGACTATGGTCGCAATCTCATACGGCCAGTGGGCCGCCGGAGACGCAAGCAGCGATCCCGAACCATGACACGGTGCTCAAGTTCAGACCCGACGGTACACCGCGGCCCTTCGCCGGCAACACCGTCATCTGCCATCTACCGGTGCAGTGCGCCATGCGCGACGCCATGGTCGACTTGCATGAGGCGTTCAAGCTCGCTTCGTTCCGGCACAAGCTCGGACCTACCCCGCCGGACAGTTATCACATGACCGTCTTTCCAGGCGCCAACGACCAAGATCGTACGGCCACCGGTTGGCCAAGCTATGTGCCCGCGGATGCGAGCATCGATGTTTGCAGCAACATGGTTGGTGTAAGGATGGCAGCAGCCCGCCTGAAGTATCAGCTTCCCCTCTCCGTCCGTGTCGATGTAGAGGCCACGATCGGCTACCCGAGCGCATGCACGCTGAGGCTGGTGGCGGCCAACCCGGCTGAGGAGGTCAAGCTTCGCTCCCTGCGGGATCAGCTCTCTGAGGTGTACGGCTTTCGCCTGCCCAGCCACGCGAGTTATGGCTTTCATATGGGCATGGCCTATCAACTCGCTCACTTCACCCCTGAGGAACAGGCGTCCTACACAACACTCTTACAAGTTCATATTCCCAAGATCGTCGCCGCTGCACCCGTGCTGCAGCTCGGCGAGCCGGAATACTGCACCTTTTCAGATATGTTCCGGTTTGAGCCCAAACACTTGCTTTCCTGTGCGTCGTAATTTTTTCTGTAATGAATGTCCTGTCTGACTCGACGATCGCGATTGCGTCAAAGATTGACGGGTCGGATCGCCGAGAGAGAAGCCGAGCAGAGTGGTGGTGATGTCGTGCGCTTTACTGCCCTAAGTTGAGATATGTTTGGACATCCACAATCGTATTGGTCATGGATAGGTCCGCTCTCACAACCTCAGGCTGAGCAAGGGGATTCGGCTGGTCACAGTGTGCGCCATGCGACGATTTTGCTTTGTATTGCACTCGCACCGATGTTCTGGGTTTCAAGCAACAGTTCGAAGTGTGGCAGTGTGCCGTCACTTCGGCGCACTTGCTTCAGAAAGGGCCTTAGCGCGGAGTCATCCAGCACGAAATCCATACCTGCCTCTGCCCCGGACATGCCTGTGCCCTCAAGCAGCAATACGCTACCGTCTCCCGAAAGACTAGGCAGGTATGCGACAACGCCGAAGACTCGCTGTTGCGGATCGTCATACCGAGATTCCCATTTCAAGGGTTCCCCTGGCTTAGGACGGAGATTGGTGATCCTGAATACGCCCTTGTAGTCATCTTACATAACGAAATTCAGGGGGAACTGCGCGATGTGTCCTTGACCATGAACATCGGACCGGAGACGACCAGCATTGTGGCAACTTCGGAGGTGCCCCTGTTGGACACGGCTGACAGCCGTGAGAGTCTGACCCTGAACCAGCGTGCACTCGAGAATCTGCCGCTGGCCACTCGCAATCCGATCTCTCTTGTGGGCCTTACTCCCGGCGTTACCGGGGTGCAGCCGGCAACGACGACCTTTAACCCTGAAACGACAAACCACTACAGTTCGGGCGGTAAGGGTGGTAACGCCAACACCTTCATCGTGGACGGTCTGGACGTCGACAGCGACATCGGGGAGGGCGTCACCAACCTGACCTCGAACATCGACGCGTTCGCTGAGGTGACGGTTCAGACCAACACCTACGACGTCGATTATGGCAAGTCAAGCTCCATCGAGACGCTCTTCACGACCCGTGCCGGCACGGCGGAGTACCACGGCTTTGCGAGTGCCTATTACACCTACCAGGGCCTGCAAGCACGGGGAGAGTACGGCGTCCCACAACCGCGACGGTTGGCGCCGTTCCACACGACCGACCTGTCCTTCGGGGTCGGCGGCCCCGTCATCCCGAACAAGCGGTTCTTCTTCTTTGCGACGCTGGAGCCGTACTACTCCTCGACACCCAACGCCGCACTGACAGCCGTGGGTGCGCTCGCTCCGAACAGCGGTAGCCTGGTCTACGAGGATCCTGCCTTTACCGCCTTCGCGCAGCAGGTCAGGCCGAATTCGCTAGAGACCTCGCTCCTAACACGCTATCCCGTGTCACAGGTCGTGCAGGTCTCGACCGCCAACGCACAGACTGTCTTCGGACCACAAAACACGGCGGCCAGCATCGGATGCGATACGCCAAGTACGGACAATATCCCATGCTCCACGGCGGTCTTCGATTCGGGTGTCTTCAACGGCACGGCTCCAAACGCTTCGTATCAGTACAGTGCCCGGGTGGATAAGAACTCGATCATGATCGACTGAACGGCCTGTTCGTTCGAAACACTATCGCGTACTCCGCACCGAGTCCGCGTCCGCAGTTCGAGACCAGCAGTAATCTTTACACCCTCTCTCTGCAGGGCAATGAAACGCACACCTTCTCTGTGCACCTGCTCAACGAAGCCTTTGCCGGGTAGGCCGCCCGAAAGCCGACTAGGACGGGTACGTGGGTTGTTGCCGGGTCTTTGCTGCACTCGGCTGCGGTGTCTTTCTTCTTGCGGGTGAGGGTGCCTCTTGCGCACGCCAGGGACGGAGTTCCTCAGGAAAGCTTGGTTTCCTTGCTGGGCGCGCGCTTGCGCGCAGAAGAGATCGCTTTTTGGGCGTTGCGGGGTACCCCGCCGGGTTTGGGGAGCCTCCGAGAAAGGGCCGGTTCTGTTCGCCAGAACCGACAATGCTGCCCTGAGTGCCGGTTCTGTGATCTCCAGAGTAAGAGGGTGGCCCGTTCAATCGCTACTCCCCAACAACTTTCTGCAGCTTGAACGGTTCGAGGTTGATTGATCAACGTCCGAGCCGCCGAATATCACATTTGGATGCAATCTCAGGTCTGAGCGACGCGTAGCAGCAGCCGTAGGTCTATTCCGGCTGTTCGTACCAGAAAAGAACGAGCACAAAGAGGAACTCGCGAAAGATTGCGGTTTAACGGAAGGACCGGTCCCAAATATCATTTAGGTCCGGCACATGCTTCCTTTTGTGGCTTACTCCCGGCACATCTCACCTCCTTAGAAGGTGCTCCTCATGCCTGATTTGTTCCTGCGCTGCTCGCGCGTCCTCGGTCCTTTCTTGCTCGTCGTTACATCCCTATCCCATGCGGAACCTATTCGTGTCCGTTACCCGCAAGGCTCCAGCCACGGCTTCGTCACTCTGAAGACTCAGGACGGCAAATCCATTGCCAGGGGTGAGATTACGCAGACTGTTCTAGGAGAGAAGGTCACCTCAAGGCTCGTATTTCGGTTCCGAGACGGTTCTGTGGACGATGACGTTACCGTCTTTACGCAACGGGGCACCTTCCGCCTCGTCAAGGATCACCACGTTCAGCATGGTCCGTCCTTTCCAAAGCCGATCGACGTCCTGATCGATGCAGCTATAGGCCAGATCACTTCCAAGACAGCGGACGGTAAAACCACCGTAGAGCATCTGGACCTTCCTCCCGATGTCTCGAACGGACTGCCTCCGAATCTACTGCTCAACATCCTTCCATCCACGCCGGAGACTAAGCTCTCGTATGTTGCCCCGGGTGCCAAGCCCCGGCTGATCCAGCTCTCGATTAAGCCAAGCGGGACACCGCCCTTCCGGGTCGGTGGGAAGCGACGCACGGCTACCGACTTTTCGATTCACGTCGAGTTCGGTGGTCTTACCGGTGTTGTGGCCCCGCTTGTTGGCAAGGAGCCGTCGGATCATCACATCTGGATCATGGCTGGAGTGCCTCCGGCCTTCATCCGGGAAGAAGGTCAGATGTACGAGGGCGGTCCTATCTGGAGAATCGAGCAAATCAGCCCGAGGTTCGCAGATTAGTCTTGTGGAACCCCTTCATGCGTGAGTATTAGCGGAAGCGACTGGCTCTCCTATGAGCTCGAAACGGATGCTGCAGGAGCAGAAATCGCATTCAACTTCGTTCACGCCGGCCAGGGCGTGAGCCACAGGAAACGTTCTCAGGCACTCCGTGCACGTAACCGCGAGTGTGCCTTTTTCATTCTTTACCCACACCGCGGCTTTGGTGGGTTTGCCGACTCGCGGACGGGTGGGGAGCTCGTGGAGGAGTTCGGCTATTTTCGCGAAGAGCTCCTCAACCCTGTATCGACCCTTGGGAAAGAACGCATCCGCCAATACGCTTTCTGGAACAGTCAGGCCGGAGAATTCGCCGGATGTGACTATCACGGGAATGACAGGGAAGCGGCGCCGTACAACGGAAAGGAACTCGAACCCATTCATGTTCGGCATCCGGAGATCCGAAATGATGATGTCCGGCAAGGACCGCTTCAGGGCAGCCAGTCCCTCGAAGCCGTCCTCCGCACAGAGCACCTCATAATCTCTCGTTTGGAGAAGAGCGACTCCGATCTGACGGATGGTCGGGTCGTCATCCACGAGCAGAATACGGTACGGGAACGATCTCTTCGACAAATGCGCCTCCAGAACCACTCCATCGTACATAGATAAGCGAATGGTGAAAATGCTATCTTCGTGCGGCTGTGAGACTAGCTTAGTGCGCCATGCTGGATGGTGACGAGTCTTTCACCCGAACGATACCCCGTGGTGATGAGCGGGGCAGCATCGTTGGCAAGATCCTGGGTGAGCTTTTGAGGTTTGGTGTCGCTGAGGTCGATACCACTCTCCTGCATGACGGTCAGAACTTCTGGATGCACCCGTAACCCCGGCTCCGTTCCTGCGGAGATGGCTTCCGCCTTTTCCCTGATCTGCAAGCTGATTGAAGAAAGCGGCCGCCATCTGAGAGCGGCCAGCATTGTGAACGCGGCAAAGATCACCTTCTGCATTGTGGTCCTTCGCGATGTCTTACGCCCTGGTCGGCTTGATCGCGTAGACTTCACGCTGACCGCGGCGGCGTTGATGTCGTGCTGCGAGAGCAGCAAACTCAAACTCGTCGTGCAGGAAAGGCGCAGGAGTGCAGCAAACCGTCTCGATAACCTGGAGAGGGTTCCCCAGCTGTGTTACTCCTATTGCGGGGCGAGCTGCACCAGCCTGGTTCTCAACCGGCCCAACCTGCTCCGACGCTAGAAACACGTCCAAGCCGCCGCCAGCACCTAAATCA
>CAXTGE010000081.1:0-8243 GCA_964243645.1 uncultured Acidobacteriaceae bacterium
GTTCCGTCGATGTCGTCGGCACCGAAGCGTAAAGCGATCTGCGCCATCTTCGGAGTCACCATCTGCCAGTAACTCTTAATGTGAGCAAAATTATCGAGTAGCAGTCGGCTTACGGCAATCTGCTTGATATCCTGCATGCCCGTCGACTTAGGTAAGTGTCCAAGCGCCGTGTTATCGGGGTGAAAGCTTAGCGGGATGAAGGTCTGGAAGCCACCCGTGTCATCCTGCACATCCCTCAACTTCAGCAGGTGGTCGACGCGATCTTCATCCGTCTCGATGTGGCCGTAGAGCATGGTCGCGTTGGAACGCAGGCCAGCTTTATGGGCCAGGCGGGCCGTGTCCAGCCACTCAGAGCCGTCGATCTTATGATCGCAGATGATATGGCGCACGCGATCGGCGAAGATCTCGGCACCACCTCCGGGGCAAGAGTCGACTCCGGCAGCCTTCATCCGTTCGAGCACCTCGGAGATAGTCATCTTGCCGCGTTTCGCCAAAAAAGCGACCTCGACCATGGTGAAGGCCTTGACGTGAACCTGTGGATAGCGTTCTTTGAGCCCACTCACGAGGTCCATGAAGTAGTCAAAGGGCAGATCAGGATGTAGACCACCGACGATGTGGAATTCGGTAACGGCTTCGGTCAGACCCTGCCCTGCGGTCTCCCATGCCTCTTCGAGAGCCATCGTGTAGGTGTCAGCGGCTCCCTTTTTCCGGCCAAAGGCACAGAGCCGGCAGGAAGCAACGCAGACGTTGGTCGGATTGATATGACGGTTGACGTTGAAGAACGCAAGGTCGCCATGGAGACGTTCTCGAACCAGGTTGGCCATCCAGCCGACGGCAAGGACATCGCCGCTGCGATAGAGCGCGACCCCATCATCGAAACTTAACCGCTCACCACGCTCAACCTTGTCCGCGATGGGAACGAGTGCCGCGTCGTCTGTCTGAAAGCTGTGCCGAGGTTTCGTCGGGCTCTGCATATAAAGTTAGATTCTAGCTCTCGCCGAAGGTCGCGGCCTACTTACCGGTCTTGGCGGTAACTTCGGGGGACTCGACCATTCTGGGCTCGACTACAACCCCATCAAAGAGAGTCGCGCCGATCAGGTGATCTCCGACAGGGCGGACAAAGCGCAGTTTCCAACCGGTGTCCCAGTAATTGACCTTGTGATCGGGAACACCCACGCTGAACGCAACAGGAGAGTTGGAAGCAGTGACCAGCACTCGCTGTGCCGCCGGATCGAAGTAGATGCTATCGACCTCGGTCAGGAACAGGTTGCGCAGGGTCTTCCAGGTGGCGCCGTAGTCGGTGGACAGCCAAACGCCCTCACGGCCACCGACCCAAAGGTTCTTTTCGCTGTCGATCGCTGCTGCCCCAATCTGGGTCAGGTCAGCCGGCAGGGCCACGGTGTCCCAGCTTGCGCCACCATCCGGAGAGAGTGCCAGCCGCTGCAGACCAGCGACGAGGACCATGGGCGCCGGTGCTTCCGCGCCGTTCGTGGCCGGACGCATGACCGACACCGAGTGCACATCCGGCATGGCGAGTGAGGCCACCGCCGTCCAGTGTTGTCCAAGGTCTACGGAGCGCAAGAGCCCGGAGGAGGTTCCCACGAAGAGCATCTCCCGGGAGCGTGCCATGGAGTACACAACGGCGTCGAGGCGGTTGACTGGCGACGGCTTCACGACGATAGGCTTGGCTGCGGTAACCTGAGACGCCCTGGCAACAACCGGCTTAAGAGGCGCAGGGGGGCCGGCGGGCGAGCGCAGGACCGTGTGCCGCGAGGGTGACACGGGGCTATGCGCACGTCCCTTCACGTTGACGAGGCGAGCGCCATGCCGCGCTGGAGCGTGACCAGGAGCGGTGGTTCTTAAAAGCTTGCCGGACCGCGCAGCGCGCCCGGTCCGAGTCTGATGAGCTGCCGCGGGGCTGATGGATGGCTTTGCAGCGGGCCTCATCTTTTTGCCAGTCCCTTTGCCGGCTCCGGCACCATGCTTCTGGGGAGCCGGAGAGACCAGCCTCGTGGGCGCAGGTAAGATCACGTCCTTCTTGGACGGTGTCTCGCCTCGATCGAGAACCGGCCCACCTTCGAGGGCACTGGAGTCCGACCATGTGCCCTCCGCGAGCCGAAAGACACCATGCCCGGTCCCGGCGAGCAGCGTCCCGTCCTCAAGCGACAGGAGGCTGAACACGTCGCGACCGCCCAGACCTTCGCTCTGCTGCTGCCAGCGAACACCGCCGTCGGTACTTTGAAAGACACCACCGGTCGCTTTATCGTTGACGACGCCGACGTAGACCGTGCCTGGATGTTGGGAATCTGCGGCATAGGCTGTGACCTGACGCGCAGAAAACCCTTCATTTGAGCTCCCGAAGGTTGTGCCGGCGTCTTCACTACGAAGAACTCCACCGCGGTCCGTGGCAATCAGCACGTGGCCGGAGTTTTTGGGATCCACGTAGACATCATTCACGATGACGTTTGCCGGGGTCAGCCGATCCCAATGGGAGCCCGCATCCAGCGTCCTGTAGAGCCCTTCGGTAGTGCCGGCGAAGACCGTGTCCAGATTGCCGGGATCCTGCTCGAGCTTTCGGGTGCGGCGCGCGGTGGAAGGGATGCCCTGGACCTTGTGGAACAGCTCGCCAGCGTCCGCGCTCTTATAGATACCGCTGCAGGCACTCGCGTACACGACTTTGGGATTTTTGGGATCGACGATGATCGAGAAGACATCTGAGTCATCGATGATGCCCTGCTTAATATTTGACCATGTCTTGCCGCCGTCCGTGGTCTTCCAGGGAAGGTGCCATGTGCCAGCGTAGATCACATCGGGGTCGGTCGGATCGATAGCGATCGATTGGACTTCCTTGATCTCCGTGCTGCCTTCGGGACTGATCTGCGTCCAGTGGACGCCGTTGTCTTTGGTCCGAAAGATGCCGCCGCTTACCGTGCCGGCGACAATCTGCTTCGGATCCGACACGGAGCGGGCCAGCGAGCGAACCGACTGACCACGCATCTCTGCCTGGCTATACCAGTTTTTGCCGTAGTCCTCACTGATGAAGATGCCTCCGTCACCGAGGTGGTCGACGGTATAGGTCCCGACAATCAGGCGTTTCGGATTGGATTGGTCGGCGAGGATGTGATCGATGACCAGATCGTTGCGTTTGCTGATCTGGGAGACGCGGGTCCAGTGCTCACCGCCGTCATGGGAGTCATAGATCCAGCCGGTGGCGGTGCCGAGAAAGAGATGCCGCGAGTCGGCCGGGTCCGTCGCAAAGGAGCGGGCATCCCCACCGAAGGGGCCGAGAGGAAACCATGTGGCGGCACTTACCGCACCGCCGAGAAGCGTGGCTGCGAGCAAACCGCCGCCAAACTTCAACCCAAAAGAAAACCGCATCGTACCCCTTGACTACCAAATCAGCTTCAGCAAAGTAGAGCCTGTGCATGGCGCGGACACAAGACCTATTCGCTTTTTGTTCTCGATTTGATGCCCAAAACGGGCCGACGTACCATTTCGGAACCGCCCAACTCCCTATCCTATCGTAGGCAGGCATGGTCCTTGACCCTATCGCAGATAGGCGTCCTCCTTGTTGATCCAGTCCTGCCGCGGTGGGGCGAAGATGTCGAAGTCGAGGCTGTCCTCCAGGGCTTCGGCGGCGTGTGGCAGCCCGCCCGGGATAACCAGCACCTCGCCGGCCCGCACAAGGACCTGCCGATTCCCTGCCTTTTCCTCGAGCGTGAACAGAAGGGCGCCTTCGACGATCCAGGCAATCTGCTCATTCGGGTGGCTGTGGCGGGGCACCACGCAGCCTTTCTTGAGCTCGATGCGGGCGAGCATGGCCTGGGTGCCCGTGACAAAGGCCCGACTGAGCAAGGGGTTCATCGATTCAACGGGCACGTCTTTCCAGGAGACGTGCACAGCCTCGCTGGCTGGAGGAGCGAGGGTCGGAAGCGGGTCAGACATGACCCAAGCGTACTTGTTCCGGGCCAGCCCGCGCGAACTCGTCGTTCGGGGGAGCCCGCGCAAGGAAGCTGTTGTACAGTAAACGGAAATGCAGCAAATTTAACCTCCTTGCCGGACGCGAAGCTCGCGAGGAGATACGCCGATATGCGCTGTTGAAAGCGACGGCCGGCAGCTGCCTTGCTGCTTTTTCTGTTGTTTGTGGCACATGAAAGGACCTCTGGGCATGCGCTTGGTTGCAGGTTGTCGGCGGCAGATCCGCCCTATTTCCCGATATGCGGGCCCCGTGCTTGCCCTGTTGCTTGTTCTGTGGACGGCGGGCACGGCAGCCGCCCAGACAGCCGCGACGGCTGCCACCGACCGTATCGCCATGCTGGAGCGCTCGGCCAACGACAATGCGACGGCCATCGCCAACGCGCAGTCGGCGGGCGACAACGCCTGGATGCTCACCTCGGCGGCCCTGGTACTAATGATGAGCGGCCCCGGGCTCGCGCTGTTTTACGGCGGGCTGGTGCGCCGCAAAAACATCCTCGGCACCATGATGCAGACCTTCGCGATGATGGCCGTGATCACGGTGCTGTGGGCGCTGCTTACCTATTCCCTGGCCTTTGGCGATGGGAATGCGTTTATCGGCAATCTTCACAACATGTTCCTGAACGGCGTCGGACTGGCACCGGATAAGGACTATGCCGGCACGATACCGCTGCAGACCTTTATGGTCTACCAGCTCATGTTCGCGATCATCACGCCCGCGCTGATTTCCGGAGCCTTTGCGGAACGCATGAAGTTTTCGGCGATGGTGGTCTTTTTAGTGCTGTGGGCCATCTTTGTGTACAGCCCCATGGCGCACATGGTCTGGGGCAAGCACGGGTTGCTGAATGCCTCGCTGGGGGGCAGATTTCCCTGCCTGGACTTCGCCGGTGGAACCGTCGTCCATGTGACGTCAGGCGTCAGCGCACTGGTGACGGCGCTGTATCTGGGCAAGCGCGTGGGGTATCCGCAGAAGGCCATGCCGCCGCATTCGATGGTGTTGAGCTTCATCGGTGCATGCCTGCTGTGGGTGGGCTGGTTCGGGTTCAATGCCGGTTCGGCGCTCGGCGCGAGCGGCCTGGCCACCTCGGCCTTTGTGAATACGCATTTTGCCGCGGCCGCGGCCGCGCTGGGCTGGCTCGCAGCAGAGTGGATCCGGAACGGCAAGCCTTCCGCGCTGGGCGGCATCTCGGGGGCGGTCGCGGGCCTGGTCGGCATCACGCCGGCTTCCGGCTTCGTCACCCCCATGGGCGCGCTCTGGATTGGGCTGATTACTGGGGTCTTCTGTTTCTTCATGGTCGTGAAGGTGAAAAACATCTTCGGCTATGACGATTCCCTTGACGCCTTTGGCGTGCATGGCGCCGGCGGAACGATCGGGGCCGTGCTGACAGGGCTTTTCGCGAACTCGGCGATCAACCCGCTACTTGGCAAAGGTAAGGCGACGGGCTTCTTTGAGGGCAATCATGGCCAGGTGCTCAACCAATTCGTAGGCATTGCCATTGCCTGGGGCCTATCGATTGCAGGGACGCTGGTCATCCTGTTTCTGGTCGACAAGGTCATCGGACTCCGGGTCAGCGAGGAAGACGAGCGCATCGGCCTGGACATCAGCCAACACGGCGAGGAAGGCTACGATTGGGAGGCCGCCTAGGCCGCCTGCCTCTGAATCCACGCAACGCAATTTCGCTGAGGGATAGGTCATGCAAAAGATTGAAGCTGTCATCCAGCCCTCACGGCTGGACGCTGTAAAAGATGCACTGGTGGAAGCCGGCGTTTCGGGCATCACGATCTTTGAGGCGCGCGGTCACGGCCGCCAGAAGGGTCACACGGAGTTCTACCGGGGGCGCGAGTACTCGGTGGATCTGCTGCCCAAGATCAAACTGGAGATCGTCGTTACCGACGACATGGTCGAACGCGCCGTGCTCGCGATTACCACCGCCGCCCGGACGGGACGCATCGGTGACGGCAAGATTTTTATCTCCCGCATCGACGACGCTATCCGTATCCGCAACGACGAACGCGGCGACATCGCCCTGTAACGCGCTCCCATGCCAAACCCCAGCGGCAAGGACCAGAACGGTGACTCCTTTCGCGTCCGCTACGAGCGACGCATGGGGGCCTTGCGTGAGCAGTTCGAGCGGAACAGGGACGGCCTGGCTGCCGTGCGAGAGCGCAGCGCGGCGACCGACGATCTGCTCCAGAGCCTCCTACATCGTGAGATCGCGCAGAACGCCCGGCTGGGTACCGGGCTCCTGATTGTGGCGCTGGGCGGCTATGGCCGGGAACAGCTTTTTCCGTTCTCTGACGTCGACCTCCTGTTCCTCACCGAAAAGAGTGCGAGCCCGGAGCTGACGATAGCGATTCGGCGAATCTCGCAGGAGCTCTGGGACTGCGGTCTGCGGACCTCCGGCTCCACCCGTACCCCGGGCGAGTGCGAGCGATTCCGGAGCGCGGACCCGGAAGGCAGCCTGGCACTGCTGGATATCCGGCCGGTCGCGGGCGACAGATCTCTCTTCGCCTCGCTGGAGACCAGGATTCACGGCAAACGCTCGGCACGGGAGGCACGGGCTCTCGCCGCCGCCGCCGCTGAACTCACTCGTCAGCGCCATGCCCGGTTCGGGTACACGCTGTTTCACCTAGAGCCCAACGTAAAAGACTCTCCCGGTGGCCTGCGGGACGCCCACGTCGCGCTGTGGCTGGCCACCTTGCGTTCCCCCGAGGTGACGAGTTCGCAGTCCGAGGCGTTTACCGAGGCAGTCACCTATATGACCGCCGTTCGTGTCTTTCTGCACCTGCGCCATGGACGGGACGACAACACGCTGGACTGGCATGTCCAAGACGAAGCCGCCGGTCAGGGTATCGGCAGACCCGCAAGTTGGGCGGCGTCACCCGCGAACCCCGATCCGGCGTACTGGATGAGGCTGTACTTTCGCAATGCACGTGTTATCCAGCGCACGCTAGATCATCTTCTGGAACTCTCCGGCCAACAGCCGAAGCCAACGCGTACGGCGCTGAAAGCAAAGGCACCCGCGCGTTCAGGATTTGTTCTGAACGACGGCACACTCAGCTTAAAGGAGCCAAGACCGGATCTCGACCCGGCCGGGGATCCCGAGATCGTCCTTGGAGCCTTTGGGCTCGCGGCAGAGACGGGCGTCCGATACCACCCGGAGAGCGAGGAACGGATCATTGCGGCTATACCTTCCCTGGCCGCGGCGCTGGAGGAGGGACCTCGCCTGTGGGCCGGGCTGCGCCGTGTGCTCTGCGGCCGTTTCGCCGCCGAGGCACTGCGCTCCATGCATGCGCTGGGCATCCTTGACCTGATGGTTCCGGAGTTTCACGGCATCGATGCGCTGGTGCTCCGCGATGCCTATCACCGCTACACCGTGGACGAGCACACCTTTGTGCTGATCGATGCACTTCACGCCCTGGCCGACGAGCCACCACGGGGGGCTCCTGCCTGGCGGTTGCGTTTCCGTCATCTCTTTCGCGATCTGCCGCATCCGGAGCTGCTGCTGTTGGCGGCCCTGCTGCACGACACCGGCAAAGCGCGTTCCGCGGTCGCGCACGCCCGTGCCAGTGCGCAGCTGGCCGACACCGTCACCAGCCGGCTCGAGCTGGAGCCGTTCGACCGAAACCTCGTTACACGACTCATCGGTTGCCACCTCGAAATGTCTGCCACGCTGCGCCGCGACATCTTCGACGCCGAGACCGTGCGTGTCTTTGCCGACAGAATCGGCACGCATGATCTTTTGCGCATGCTTACCCTGTTTACCTATGCCGACATCTCTGCCGTTCATCCCGATGCGCTGACCCCGTGGAAGGCGGAGAACCTGTGGCGGCTGTGGATGGCGGCGGAGAACCAGCTTGACCGGAGTGTCGACGGGGACCGAATCCATCACGGGGAGGTCCATGGAGAGATTGCTTCAGGCGATGAATCACTTAGCATCGTGCGTGCCTTGGGATTGAACAGCGGCGAGCAGGCGGAGCTCCAGGACTTTCTGGAAGGTGCGCCGGAGCGGTATCGCCGCACCCGGCCACCGGAGACCATCCGCCAGCACATGCGTTTGTCGGCAAGCGGTGGAGCCAAGGTACTGCTGGAAAAAGGTGCCGCAGGTTACGAGGTGACTGTGCTTACAAAAGATCGGCCCCGCTTATTCGCCGATCTCACCGGCGCACTTTCAGGCTGGGGTATGAACATCGTCTCGGCTGAGGCGTTCTCCAACACGCGCGGTCAGGTGATCGACACCTTTCGATTTACCGACCCCTATAAGACC
>CAXTGE010000081.1:8343-13209 GCA_964243645.1 uncultured Acidobacteriaceae bacterium
AAGCCCTGCCGGGAAGCACAAAACGTATACTTACAGCCATGACATCCGATCCCAATCAGACCAGTACCAACGGGCGTCCTGTAACTGGTACGCAGCACTCAGACCGCTACATCTTCGGAACTCTTGACAGCTTCGGGATGAACCGGGACAAGGTGAACGAGGTGGACTGGGGCAACGACCAGCCGGAAGGCGTGGTTCTGGCTTCTATGGATGCTGCCATTAACTGGGTTCGGAAGAACTCCATCTGGCCGATGACCTTTGGTCTTGCCTGCTGCGCAATTGAAATGATGTCCATGGGCGGGTCCAGGTACGATCTGGCGCGGTTTGGCGCGGAGGTGTTCCGCCCCTCGCCACGGCAGAGCGATCTGATGATCGTGGCAGGGCGCGTCTCGCAGAAGATGGCTCCCGTGATCCGTCGGCTGTACGAACAGATGCCAGAGCCCAAATGGGTGATCTCGATGGGCGCGTGCGCGACCTCGGGTGGTGTCTTCAACAATTACGCGCTGTTGCAAGGCGTGAACCAAATCATCCCTGTGGATGTGTATGTTCCTGGATGCCCACCGCGTCCCGAGCAACTTTTGTATGCGATCACTCTGCTGCAGGAGAAGATTCAGGGGAGTCGCGGCACGGTCAAGCAGGCCCTGAACATCGGGTAGAGTCTGCGGCAGATGTTGCTGTACATTGCAATAACTTCGGAGGTTACCAAACGTACTTGTAGCTTGAAGAAAGAAGCAAAGGAGTCTGAAATAGGGGAGCAAGATCCGTTCCAGAAATTTCTGGACTCCTGCACCATCTGCGGTACACTTTTGACGCATTTCCCAAGAGATTGGCGAGCTGATCTCAACGCCCGCAAACCGGAACAAGTTTCAGTGGAGGTTTACAAGAATGTCTCAACGTCCGTTTCGCCATTTCGGCCGGTACCTACTGGCCGCATGTGCGGTCAGTGTCGTCACCGCCAGCCTAAGCGCGCAAGATGCGCCGGCCACGCCGCCACCACCACCGCCTAGCGCGCCTACACCCACCAGCAGTGCCTATACCGGTGTTAACCCTTCCAAAATAGATGTTTTCATGGGTTATTCCTACTTTGGGGCGCATGGCAGCGTGAAGCCGGCCGACATTCGCTACTCGTCTGTGGACGAGGGTGCTGTGTTGAGCGGAGCGTACTACTTCAACAAGTACTTCGGTGCCGAGATCGAAGGATTCGCGAATCCCGACGGACAGAACGACGGTTTCTACTCCGGATCTGCCGGTCCGATCTTCCGGGCCCCGCTACAAAACTTCACCCTGTTCGCGCACGGCCTTGTCGGCGGTGTCCGCATGGGCGGACCCAACAGCGACGTACCGGCGACCTTTGAGCACGAGCCCTATACCTGGGGCACGACGATCACCGCCGGCGGCGGCATGGACTACAACCTGCCCTTTCTCAACGGCATGTTCGGCGTACGCCTGTTTGAGGCGGATTACCGCTACATTCATACGGACTTCGGGCCGTCGACCACGGTACCGACTCCCGGTGCCCTGGGTGGTCGCGCCAATCTGAGTGGTGCCGAACTCAGCGCCGGCATCCTGTTGCATTTCGGCCATATCATTCCGCCGCCGCCGATCACCTACACCTGCGCCCTGACCACACCGGCCGCCGGTGCGATGATTTACCCGGGCGATCCTGTTGAAATCACGGGTACCGCGACAAATATCAACCCGAAGAAGCCAGTGACCTACAGCTGGACCTCGGATGCAGGGCCGATCGCGTCGACCTCCAACGTGGCTGCGGTGGACACCAAGACGCTCAATCCCGGCAATTTCACGGTCAAGGGCCATGTGATGCAGGGCAACAAGCCGGGTCAGTTTGCGGACTGCTCGGTGCCGTTGACGATCACACAGGTTCAGCCACCCACCATCACCTGCTCGGCCAATCCGTCCACGGTCACTCCGGGTCAGTCGGCAACCATCACCTCGCAAGGGGTAAGCCCGCAGAATCGTCCGTTGACGTATAGCTATAGCGCCACGGCCGGCTCCATCAACGGCAACACTGCCAACGCCACCCTCGACACGACCGGTGCGGCGCCTGGCACGATCACTGTGACCTGCAATGTCGTCGACGACAAGGGCCAGACTGCTTCGACCACAACATCGGTCACGGTCGCCGCGCCGCCGCCGCCACCCCAGGTACAGACACAGTCGCTCTGCACCATCAACTTTGACCGTGACGCGAAGCGCCCAACCCGCGTGGACAATGAAGCCAAGGCCTGCCTTGACGACATCTCCCTCGCGCTGCAGCGCGACACACAGGCCAAGCTTGATGTCGTAGGCAACGCAACCACTGACGAGAAGATGGCAATGCGACGCGCTGCCGAGCGTGCAGTGAACGAGAAGGCCTACCTTGTGGGCGAGAAGGGCATCGATGCCTCACGGATCACGGTTTACACCGGAACCGCCGGCACCAAGTCCAACTCCAACACGCTGGTTCCGGCCGGCGCCACGGATGCCAACACGGGCACCGCGGTCGACGAGTCCACGATCAAGCCGATACCGCGCACTGCATCGGCTCGTGGCGGTCGTCACCACAAGCGTCACCACCACAAGAAGTAGTAAACCGCAGTAAAACCAAACGGCTGGCCAGTAATGGCCAGCCGTTTCGCTTTCATCTGCGTCCAGCTTGCGACCGGCAGGATCCTGCTTCGGGCGGGGTGATGATCCGGGAAGGAACCGGCAAGGGTGACCCTCTCGGCTCTTTTCACAGAGCCCTCACTAGACCCCATACGACAGTTCTGACAGAATCGAAGCAGCGTCAGCGGACAATTGGTTCATCCAGCACGCGCAGCACCTCACCTGGAGTGTTCATGAGCACCGTCAAGATCGGAAACAAGCAACTCGGCCCTGGCCAACCCTGTTACGTCATCGCGGAGATCGGCATTAATCACAATGGCGATATTGACCTCGCCAAGCGCCTCATCTCTGTCGCGGTAGCTGCCGGCTGCGATGCCGTCAAGTTCCAGAAGCGCACCGTAGAGATCGTTTACACCGAAAAGGAATTGGCCCAGCCCCGTCCCAATCCGTTCGGCGATACGAACGGCGATCTGAAGCGCGGACTGGAGTTCGGCCAGGAGGACTACGCCGAGATCAGCAATTTTTGCAAGCAGGTCAAGATTGATTGGTTCGTCTCCCCGTGGGATGAGCCTTCGGTCGACTTCGTCGAGCAGTTCCATCCCCCGGTTTACAAGATCGCCTCGGCTTCCCTCACCGATGACAACCTGCTGAAGCATGTGCGCGCCACCGGCAAGCCTGTGATTGCGTCCACCGGCATGAGCACCTATGACGAGATCGACCATGCGGTTGAGGTTCTCGGCAAGGAAAACCTGATTCTGATGCACACTACCTCGACCTACCCGGCCAAGTACGAGCAGCTGAACCTGCGCGCGATCCCGGCCATGATTGAGCGTTACAACCTCCCCGTCGGCTATTCAGGCCACGAGACCGGGATTCCCACGACCGTGGCCGCCGCCGTGCTCGGTGCCTGCTGCGTGGAGCGGCACATCACCATGGATCGCGCGATGTGGGGGTCCGATCAGGCTGCCTCGCTTGAGCCGAACGGGATCAGCCGTCTGGTCCGCGATATCCGTCTTTGCGAGCAGTCCATGGGCGATGGCGTCAAGCGCGTCTACGAGGAAGAGATTCCGGTCATGAAGAAGCTTCGCCGCGTTGGCGCTGCCGTTTAAGCGATGCCCCTTTCCGCACCTCAACTCACAGATGGCCTGCAGAAGCTGCAGGCCATCGCCTTTGACGTCGATGGCGTTCTGACCGACGGCACCCTGTCATGGTCCACGGGCACGGTGGACGAGACCAAGCGCTTCAGCTTCGCCGATATCATGGGCATTTCGCTGCTGCGCCGTCTCGGCATCAAGCTGGCGCTCATCTCCGGCGAGCCCTCACCGCTGGTGGATCGTTACGCAGGGAAGATGCATTTGCACCACGTCGTAAAGGGCACGCGCGATAAGGCGACAGCCCTTCGCGAGTTCACCACCCAATTCGACGTGCCGCTCCAGCATGCCTGCTTCTTCGGCGACGACGTCAATGACCTGTCTGCCATGGAGATCGCCGGCCTCTGTGCCTGCCCCGTCAACGCCGCTGCGGAAGTTCGCGAGTATGTCGGCGAACACGGCTTTGTGAGTACCGCGGAAGGTGGCCTGGGGGCGGTCCGCGAGTTTGCCGATGCCTTGCTGAAGGCGCGCGACCTGCGCGGCCGCGATGTTTTTCTGCTGCGCCCGCCAGAGTAATTTCGGTGTCTGCCTGAACATCTTCGACTACCCCCGCTTCCCTCCATCAGCCGTACCATAGAGAACGCATGACCAAGCTGTCTGACTACATCCTGAAGTTTGTCGCCGACCTCGGCATCCGAGATTGTTTCCTTGTCACCGGTGGCGGCGCGATGCACCTCAACCAATCGCTCGCCTCGGAGACGCGCATCAGGCCGATCTGCAACTCGCACGAGCAGGCCTCGGCGATCTGTGCCGAGGGCTACGCCAAGGCCACCAACGGCCTGGGCTTTTGTATGGTGACAACCGGTCCGGGCGGTACCAACGCGGTGACCGGTGTGGCTGGGGCGTGGCTCGACTCCACGCCTGTGCTGTACGTCTCCGGCCAGGTGAAGCGGCCCGATCGCATGTTTGACGCGCTCACCGGCAAGCCGCTCGGGATGCGGCAGTTGGGCGTGCAGGAGGTCGACATCTGCTCGATCGTCGCGCCGATCACCAAGTACGCGGTGACGATTCTTGAGCCCAATGACATTCGCTACCACCTCGAAAAGGCGATTTTCCTGGCGCTTAATGGCCGCCCCGGCCCAGTCTGGATCGACGTGCCGCTCGACGT
>CAXTGE010000082.1:0-10313 GCA_964243645.1 uncultured Acidobacteriaceae bacterium
GCTGAGATCGATCTGGATCAGCGTGTCGGTCTGGAGCAGCGGCACCATGGACTTCATTTATTGTAGCTGGCGCGGAGGTGCATCCGGTTATGGCTGAAGTGGTCCGAAAGCGGCACTTGCGTGCCGCGAACACGGCATGAGGCGGATGGCTGCAGGTGGGCAGGGGCGAGTGGCCAAGCCTTTGCGGGTCAGGTCAGCGAGGAGGCGTGAGGCCATAGGATGGCTTAATGCAGTCGTTCGCGGACTTCGGTGCGGCTTAGATAGAGAAAGAAGACCAGGGCAAACAGGCCCTGGATGATGTAGGGCAGATGACGTGAGGCGTGAAAGCCGTAGAAGTAGCCCGCGGCCATCAGCACGCAGCCTGCGGAGACAATCGCCCAGCCCCAGCGCCGCAGACGCAGCATGCCGAACAGGCCCACCAGCATGAGCGAGCACACACCGAAGATGGAGTACTTGACCGAGCCCATCCCAAACACATTGCGCATGGCGGCAAAGGCGTTCAGCATCGAAAAGACCAAGAGATACATGCCGATGACCGCCATGCCGGGCAGCATGCCCCCCGCTTCGCCGGCGGGCGTGCCGGGCAGGCGACGTGCTTTGAAGTCGGTATCGACGGCGGGGGCCGCCGTGGGATCCACGAAGCGGCTGCTGGCTTGCTTTGTGTCGACTGCCGTGTTTGAGTCCTGTGGTGGCACGTCTACCAGTATCGCGCTTTCGTCGGCGTTGTTGGGTGCTGTTGGGCGGTTCGGGACTGCGGATCTCTCCACTTCGCTGATGACGTCAGCTCCGGTCGAGATAGCAGTGCGGGGCGCTGATGGTGTCAGCTTAGGTCGAGATGACAGTGGGAACGCGGGCAGACTTCAGAGATGAACAACGAACAACCTAAAACTTACAACCTCTAAACCGTATGCAGATAGGCCAGAATCGCGGCCAGGTCATCGGGATCGATGTTGGGCTGGGCGGGCATCATGCCGTGGCCGTGCAGCACGGTCGCTGTGATGCGTTCGTCGTTGGCCGGTGCGCCGGAGTGAAGGTAAGGCTTTTTGTAGACCCCGGCGAGCGAGGGACCACGCTTGGCTTCGTCCTCGCGCTCGTTATGGCAAAAGGCGCAGTGCGTTTGGAACGCGGTATAACCAGCAGTTTGCTGGGCGTTCAGCTGCTCCAGAGGCATCGGCGGGGGCGTGCTATGACAGCCCGCTGTGATCGCACATAAGAGCGCCAGCAGTACGGTCGCGTGAGAGCGTTTCACTTTACCGCTTCCTTGAAGATCTGTTCCGCGAGCAGATTTTCTACTTTGGCCTGATCGCGCAGCATTTCAAAGTACGCGCTCTTCAGGAGTTGGGAGCGGCTGTCATGGATTTGCTGCCGGATGGCCTGCTGCACGCGCGGATCGTTCAGGTCGCGCTGGCCGGCCTGGGCCCTTTCCAGGAGCCGGAAGATGGCGTAGCCGCCGATCTTCTTCGGGTCGTTCGCGTCGGGGAAGGGAATGATGTCGGTGTCCTGCCCGGCATGCAGTCGGCCGATCGCCGCGAAGAGCGCGGCATTGCCCTTGAGCTGCGACTCCGGGACCGTGCCCATATCGCCACCATTGGTGGCTGTCTGAGGATTCTCCGAAAAGTTCATCGCGATGGTGCCAAAGTCTTCGCCGGCATCGAGTCGATTCTTTAGCGTCTGGATCTTCTTGCGGGCGTCGCCGTCGGAGGTCGCCTTGGAGTTTTGCAGGTTGCCGGTGGTAGCGCCGGGGCTGGAGGTGACCAGGATCTGCGCCAGGTGATACGTGTTTTCGAGCAGATTGAAGTCAGCTTTATGCGCGTTGTAGTAGGCGCTGACATCGGCATCGGTGACCGTGATCTTGGAGTTGATCTCCTTGTTCAGCAGCTTGTCGATGGTCAGCGAGCGGCGCAGGTCATGGCGCACATCGTCGAGCGAGTGATTAGAAGCGCGCAGGCGGGCGTTGAACTGCTCCTCCGTGTAGGGTGCCTTCATCTCCTGCAGCTTGGCATCGACCTCGGCATCGGTGGCCGTGAGACCGAGCTTGGCGGCGCGCTGCTCGACGATCTCCTCGACGATCAGCTCATGCAGAATGTTGAGTTTCAGCGACCGGCTCTGCTCCGTGGAGGGCTGTCCCTGCGGGTTGTTCTGCAGCTGCGCGGTGTAGATTTTGTCGGCGTCGGCCTGTGTGATGCCCTTGCCGTTGACCGTGGCGATGTCGTCCGGACCTGCGCCCTTATGGCAGCCAGCGAGCAGGAGCAGGGCTGTACCGAACAGGGCACGGGATGTGCGGAAGGCGAGGCGCATGAACGGGCAATCCTTAGAGCTGCGCTCGCATGTGCGGGACGCAAACATCTCAAGTTTACAGGACTTCCCGCACGCGCTCCACCCTCTGTCGTGGCTTTGCAGCCCAGCCGCTGCTCTGCCTCGTCCTCCTTCTAACGTTGCTGGCGTTCAGGCCCGCGCGGCTTCACATTTGCATCGCGGCGATCATAAAGGCTAGGTCTCTGGTTAAGTGTAGAAGTGGCGCATCACTCGGCCTGCCCGGCACGGGATGACTGAGACTTCAGTCCGGCGCACAGTACGGCTGCCAACGCAGCCAGCCCCGCGATGGTGTATAAACCCCCGCTGAAGCCATGCGTCAGGTCCTTGAGGCGGCCGGTGAGGAACGGGCCGAGAAATCCGCCCACACCGCCTACCATGGTGATGATTGCCACGCCCCCCGCGGCAGCCTGCCCCCCCAGGATGCGCGTGGGCAGCGTCCAGAACGGCCCCATGATCGACCAGTAGCCCATGGCCGCGAGGGTCATCCCGGCGAGCGCCGGGACAAAGCTATGCGTCGCGCCGGCGAGCCCAAACCCGGCGACGCTGAGCAGAAAGCAGCCCGCAATGTGCCAGCGCCGCTCCTCACTGCGATCGCTCGACCAGCCGATAAGGACAGTGAAGAGGGCGGCGGCGACATAGGGCAGCGTGGCATATTTCGCGATCATGCTTGCTGCGCTGGGAGCGATTGCGTCGCCCTGCGCGGCATGCAGACCAAGGACGTTATTCAGGATCAAAGGCATCCACAGATTGACCGTGTAGACGCCGATCTGGTCGAGGAAGAAGATGCCGGCCAGCAGCCAGACCATGGGCGTTTTGAAGGCGTCGCCAAGGGAGTGCTTCTCGGAGGCGCCACCCGCCTCGCGATCTTTCTTCAGCTCCTCATCCAGCCAGTGTTTTTCGTCGTCGGTCAACCAGGCCGCATCGTCCGGCTTGTCTTTGAGCACGAAGAGGACAGAGATGCCCATCAGGAAGGTCGGTACGCCTTCGGCGAGGAAGAGCCACTGCCACCCATGCAGGCCGCTATGGCCCTCCAGCTTCAGTAGCGCACTGGCGAGCGGTGCGCCGATGACCCCGGCGATGGAGGTCGCGGTCATGAATTTGGCCACTGCCCTGGCGCGCTCGCGTGAAGGGAACCAGAAAGTCAGGTAGAGGATCATGCCGGGGAAGAAACCGGCTTCGGCGATGCCCAGCAGCAAGCGCATGAGAGCGAAGCTTGTGCCGCCGCGGACCAGCATCATCGCGGTGGCGACCACGCCCCAGGAGATCATGATGCGGGCGATCCAGTGACGCGGGCCGAACTTCGTGAGCAGCAGGTTGCTGGGCAGATCGAACATCGACGAGCCCAGGAAGAAGAGCCCGGCCCCCAGGCCGTAGATCGTGTCCGACAGGTGCAGATCGCGCTTCATCTCGAGCGCCGCAAAGCCCACGTTCACGCGGTCAAGATACGCGAGGATGTACAGAACAAAGATGTAAGGGATCAACCGCCAGGAGATCTTGCTATAGATCTTCCGTGGGTCGATGGCCTGGGTGTTGTCGTGCGCGGGCATCGTGTGTGGGATGCGGGAAGGCCGGGGAGATGTTCAAAATTGTCGACCGTGGGGAAGGGCCGTGCAGAAGAAACGTACAACGCCGGAACGCTTTTGTCTCGATAAGAGGATGCGGTGGAAGTGCCTCCCATGACGGCAGACGACAATAGCCGTAAACAGGGTCTACGGCTATTGTTGAGAATAGATCAGGGGCTACAAAGTGCCGAGTTCGATGACGCGGACACTGCGGATGGCGTCCACCGAGCGTAGCTGCTCTACCGCCTGGCTCAGGGAGGCGGCCCGCGGACGATCTACCTGCACCACGGCGACGGCGCGGGTCTCCGTGCCTTCAGCCTTCCGGCCCAGCGCGAAATGAGCAATGTTCAGCTGCGCCTCGCCAAGCAGCGTACCAATACGGCCGATGACGCCCGGGATGTCGTTGTTGCGGATGACCAGCAGCGTGCCGGCCAGTTCAGCTTCCACGTCAATGCCGTTGTAGCGCATCAGGCGTGGCGAGGTCCCGTGCAGCACGGTGCCGGTGACGGCGAAATCCCCACCCGCCGCGTGGGCAATGAGGCGCAAGGTATCGCCGCTGCCACCCGGTGCATGCTCACGCTTGTCTTCCAGGAGGCGGATGCCGCGTTCGCCTGCAGCGCTTGCCGCGTTGATGCGATTCACGCCCTCAGAGCCGTACAGCAGACCCGAGAGGGCGGCGTTGCGGATGAGGTCAGTCTTCAGCTGGGCCAGACGGCCGTTGAAGTGCAGCGTCAGCGTGTCGATGTTGCCGTCGGTGTCAGCTCCCATGGCCTGCGCCAGGAACTGTCCTAGCCGCGCCGCCATCTCGATGTAGGGAGAGACTTCGGTGTACTCCTCTTCGCTGAGCGAGGCCACGTTGACGGCATTCTGCACCACGCCGAGCTTCAGGTAATCGCGCACCTGGTTTGCCAATTGAATGCCGATGGCCTCCTGGGCCTCGTCGGTGGAACCGGCAACGTGCGGGCTCAGCATGACACTGGGCAGGTCGAAGTAGGGCGAGTCTTTTAGGGGCTCGGCGCGAAACACATCCAGCGCCGCGCCGGCTACATGGCCGGACTTGAGAGCTTCTACCAGCGCCTCGTCGACGATCAGTTCGCCGCGCGCGCAGTTGATGATGCGTACGCCGGGCTTCATGATGGCCAGCGACATCCTGTTGATCAGGCCTTCGGTCTGCGGTGTCAGGCCCACGTGCAGTGAGAGGTAATCGCTCTCGGAAAAGATCTCGTCGATCGGTACCAGCGTGACATTGTTTTCGCGGGCGATGACAGGGGCGATGAATGGATCAAAGCCGATAAGGTTCATGCCGAAGGCCCGGGCGCGCCGTGCGACCTCGAGCCCGATGCGGCCCAGGCCCACGATGCCCAGCGTCTTGCCGCGCAGTTCAGTACCCTGCAGGGTTTTCTTGTCCCACTTGCCCTCATGCATGCCGGCGTTGGCGCGGGGAATGGAGCGGGCCATGGCGATCATCAGACCGAGCGTCAGCTCGGCAACAGCGACAGCGTTGGCGCCCGGCGTGTTCATGACCACGATGCCGCGCCTGGTGGCCTCGGCCGTGTCGATGTTGTCGACACCCACACCGGCGCGGCCGATTAACCGGAGCTTCGGCGCATGCTGCAGCAGGGCGGCGTCCGCCTGCACGGCGGAGCGCACGATGAGGGCGTCGGCGTCAGCAAGCGCCGCGGGCAGGCCGCCGGCGGGAATCCCATCGGCAGTCACGACGTCCCAGCCAGGCTCTCCCTGCAGGATGGCAAGGGTGGAGGGCGAGACCTTTTCAGCGATGACGATCTTCAAAGTACGGGGCTCCAGGCGCATTGAGGCGCAACCTGTCTAGTGTAGCCGGGCGTGTTTGCGGCATCGTTCATAAAGCTAAAAGCACCTCTTCTGGTTTTAGAGAGTCTCGGCGTGATCGTAGATGCGGCGGAGGCTTTCGCAGTAGGCCCTTAGAAGACGAAGATCAGCCAAGGTGTGTTGTGTGTCAGCGATGATGCTGCTCAGGGTATCGGCACTGAGGCTGGAGAGTTCCTGGTCATCGCGAACCGGAGCATTGCTGCTGTAGATATCCCGAACGTAGAGCGCTGCCTGATCATTGACGACCTTCTGCTGCGTATATATGAGAGCGAAGGATGCAGCCTGCCCATAATCCATCAGAGCGATGGCACCTGCGTCGCGTGCGGTGTCCCAGGCGGCTGATTGGGGCCCGTCCCACTCCCAATGCAGAGAAGAATCCACGGCACCCGTGCTGTGCGCCTGCGCTGCCTTTAGTGCCGCAAGATGCTGCTCTAATTGGCGCTGGGTCTGGTCTAGAGCGTGTTCGTCATGGGCCAGCAGTGCACGGTTGTCCTGAAGTTCGTCGCGAAGTTCGATCTCTGCTGTGTGCAGCAGGTGACGCTGGTGCCCATGTTCGACCAGCCCCTCGAGACCGATCGCGATGAGCAAACCAATCGTGATTGTGCCGATGTGCACGAAGAAGTCGCGCCAGCTGTGGATGCCGTGTTCCGGTGGATGCACTTCCATGCTGCGCGTGGCTCCTTTAACCAGTGTCTATTTGCCCTTCAGGGTACTGGCATATTGCTGGTCCAGATTACGCAGTAGCTGCTGGAGTATGACGACGTCCTCATAGTTCGTTCCGCCTGCCAACCGCATCGCGGCGAACTCCCCGTCGGACATCTTCGCGAAGTCTGCATCTTCAGCCACAATGGGCCCAAGCGATTCGGCCTGATGGGTCAGCAGCACCAAAGCTTGGTCTGTCACATGCTCCTGAAGGCCATACAGTGAAGCGTACGTCTGAACCTCATCCAATGGCATGTAGCCAAGGGCACCGGAATCCCGCGCCGTGCGCCAGGCCGCGTCGCTCAAGTCAGAAAATTCAACCTCGAAGGCATACTTTGCCCCTTGGCTTCACGGTGCACTTGTATGTAGCGCAGGGTGGCCAGCCCCGCCTTGATCTTCTCGGCACTTTGTCCAAGGTAGAGGACATCCTGTTGCGCGTTTTGATGATTCTCTTCCAACTCGTGACGGATGTTTTCGCGGGCTTCGCGTACCAGGTGCTTGTGGTGCACGTACTCGATCATGCCTTCAAGCGAAAGGGCGATAAACAGACCGATCGTCATGATCCCGATGTGGACCAGGGCATCGCGCCAGCTGTGGACCGGCTCGTGAGGCGGGTGGACTTCCATGGCGGCAGTCTATCGGAATCGCGGCGACCGCATCATCGGGTCTATCGGTCTACCGCCCTGTCGGTCCAGCGGGGGTGCTGGCGCCTGGGGCCGGTGTCGCTGCTGCCGGCGCGACATACGGCGGCGGTGGTTGCACCCCGGCAACCCGCAGGGCCTGGTCGATGATGCCGTACAGGAAGGTCAGGGACACGGCACCGTCGATCTTGTCGCCGTTGATGTACAGCGTGGGTGTAGAGTTCACGCCCAGCTGTTCTCCTTGATCCCTTGAGGTCGTCACCGGGGTGGCGTCCTGCTTGGTGATGCAGGCGTTGAGCTTTGCCGCGTCGACCTTGCGAAACTGGCCCTGCTCGCGGGTGAGATTGTCCAGCTGCTCGGTGGCACGCACCAGGGTCTTTTCAGCCTTGGCGTCCTTGGGATCGACGCCAAACTCTCCGGCATGCGCATGGATGTAGTCCACCTCGGACCAGTACCCCTCGTTGGTCTGCGCGGCCAGGCAATTGGTGTCCACGGCGGCATGCATGGCCCATGGATGCTGCTCCTGAGGCAGGGGGAAATCCTTGTAGACGATCCGCACCTTGTCGCCGTAGCGCTGGGTGATGGAGGGAAAGATCGCGCTGTGCAGCCGGGCGCAGAACGGGCACTCCAGGTCATCAAAGCCGACGATGGTGACCGGCGCACTCACGGGGCCGCCGCGGAAGGGCCGGCCATCGCCGGAGACCAGCGCCTTGGGATCGTTGGAGATGTCGAACTTGTTGATCTGTGCCAGGCTTTTGTGATCCTTGGCTAGCAGAAAGAGGATGGGCTTGGAGACCTGGCCGTCGTGCAACACGGTGACCGTCAGCATGTCGTAGCCCGTGAACTCAGACGGGGTCAGGCCGCCCACCTGCACCGTGGTCTCAGGCGGCAGATTGGCCTTCTGACGCAGCATAACTTCCACCCTGCGCTGCAGCTCCGGGGAAAGCGGAGAGCCCGCCGGGGCAGCCGCTGCCGTACCGGCGAGCGCCGACGCGGGCGGCTGTTGCGCATGGCAGCCGAGGGTCAGCAGGGTGGCGGCAAGCAACGAAACTGAAAGCAAGGGAGTGGAGGCCAAACGGGCTAAGAACACAGTGTTTTGATTATCGCAGAGCAAAAACGTAAGCCACATGCCCGGCAAGGGTGTGCATTGCGCCCTAGAAGAGCCGCTCTGCGCGCCGAATGTTGCCAGCAGAGCCAAGATTGGCCAGCGTGAAGTTGAAACGGTAGGAGTTCTCGTCGCGTACCGTGCCCAGGTTGTACTTCCGGTACTCCACGGCCAAGCCGCAGCAATTCCAGTTCCAGCCCGTCTGCACGGCGGTGTACTGCGCCGCGGCACGGATCAGGTCAATCCCGGTGTTGGCCGCGACGGACAGCCCCGGCTTGCTCGGAACGCCGTAACCGATCAGCAGACGCAGCTGCGAGAAGTTGGATACCGGGGAGGTAACCAGCGAGGCATTCTGATTCGTGTCGATTACCTCGGTCGCAAAGCGGCCTGGCGCATTGAGCCTGGCATAAGACATGCCGCCGAACCAGTTGCCCTCATGCGCGTCGAAGAACACGTTGGAGCTGGTGAACTTTTTAGCTCCGGTGTCCAGGTCGAAGTCCCACTCGAGGTCGGTGTGCCCTGAGGTGCGTACCCGCAGCCGCGAGATCAACGGTGAGATGTCGCGGGGCTCCGTAAGAAAGGCGATGCCGGAGAGCGAAAGGGTGGGCTCGAAGATGTTGCGGCGATGCAGCACCACGGCGTTGCCGAAGGTGGGATCGAAGAACACGCGCTGGGTCAGCCGCCAGCTGATGAGAGGCACCTGCGCCGTGTTGACCGGGGGCAGGCAGCGATTGGCGCGCCGCACATGGCTAGAGGTAGGCGGGTCGGGCGCCGCTGCAGCGGGACTCGCGATACCGTTGGCATCGGTGGAGTCGGTTGGCGTCGGGGTCAGCACGTCGGGAACCTGGTCGTCGGGAACGATCGGCTGGTCGTCGCTGGTCTGGTTGTCGCTGGGCTGGTTGCCGCTGCTCGCGACACCGCCGACCATGGCAGACGCCGGGCATCCCTCGGGCAGCTTTGGCGCCGCTTTGGGTCGGGGCCGGAAGTACAGGTGCTGGGTCGCGCCGTACTCGAGCTGATCGGTGTCGCTGACCAGGTCGGTATCGTCAAAGCGCAGCAGGCCCAGGAAGTTATCCACCCCGCGGACGTTGCGGTAGGTCAGCTCGGGCTCGATCGTATGCCGCATCTCGGTGCCGAACAGCCGGGTGAACCGGGCCGGGACGGCGAAGTCGCGCTCCAGGATGGGCGGCCTGAGCTCGACCTCCATCTCCAGGTCGGCACGATTTACCGGCGAGGTGGACTCCACCGGAGCGGCACCAGCGGCGTAGGGGGTCTGCCGTGACCGCGAATAGAAGGTTTCCCGTACCGCCGCGCTCGCGCGCAGGTTCCAGCCTTCAAAGTGCAAGGGCAGGCTGAGCTCCGGGCGCAGGTCCACCCGCTCGGTTACGCCAGACGACGTAAAGTCGGGCTGCGCGCGCTTCAGCCCGGCGACGGAGGCATCCACGGTCCAGCGCAGAGGCGTGTTCGCGATCGGGCGTTCCACCCCGTCCAGGTCGAACGAGGGCACGTGCAGAATGTGAACTTCCTTGCCGGCCAAGCCGTTCAGCGGCACCTGCTTCAGGCCCTGGTAGCGGTCCGCGCGGCCGTCCATCGACCAGCCACCCGTCTGCCGTGTGACAAAAGCGATGGAGGTGATGTCGGACGAGACCGCCTGGTTGAAGTTGCCGGTAAAGGCCTCCCGATAGATATAGGAGCTCAGGTACTCGCCATCGCCCACCACGCGCACGTTGGGCGTCAGTTGCTTGCGAAAGGCGGCCGTCACATCCTCGCCGCCCTGCTGCACGTAAGTGGTGGGGGTGCTGTAGTAGCCGCGATCCTCCAGAGCGCTGCCGTGCACGGCCGCGAAGTCCAGGCCATTGCCCTTGTAGCGCAGGGTGCCGGACTCCGAGAAGCCGCGTTGCGAAAAGTATTGCAGTCCCAGGGTCAGATCGGCGGATCGGCCCAAGGTGAAATACACCTGCTCGCCGGTGGTGATGCCCTTGGTGGTGGACTGGCTCGGCAGCTCGGGGATCAACAGGCCGGAGGAGCGTTGCTCGGGGGCTGCGGGCGCAGTCAGGTAGGGAAAGAACAGAATCGGCACACCCAGCAGGCGAAAGGTCGCCTGGGAGCCGCGTACCTTGCCGTCGCTGATGCCGAAGC
>CAXTGE010000082.1:10413-11785 GCA_964243645.1 uncultured Acidobacteriaceae bacterium
AGCAGGCGAAAGGTCGCCTGGGAGCCGCGTACCTTGCCGTCGCTGATGCCGAAGCGGTGCGCCGAGAAGAGCCAGTCCGGTTTGGGCAGCTGGCATGAGGTGACGCTGCCGTCATACAGGGTGTAGTTGTCGGGTCCGGTTTTCTCCATGATGCGGGCCGAAAAAAGAAATGGATTGCTCGTCTGAAGCGAAAGATTGCCCAAGGGCGCTCCACGATCGGGCACGCGGTTGAATCCCACCGAACCGGCCGCATCGTAGAAGCGGCCCAGCCCGGTCCGTAGATTGTAGGTAGCGCGTGAGGCCTGGATGTCTTCGTTATTTGTGGCGTCGGTGAGTCGCAGGTGACCCCTGGCCTCGAGCTCGCCGGTGTCGCGGTTGAAGTGGATCTCGTCGGCTTGCAGGCGTCGGCCACCCAGGTGAATATCCACGTTGCCGGTAAGGGTGTAGACCGAGTCATGTTGGGCCTGGAGATCGGCGTCCCAGGCAACATGCTCCGGGTTTGGTGCAGACAATGGAACCGCAAACGGGATCGTGCTTAGATCGGGAGGAGCGGCTGCCTGGGTCCCACCTTCGGGGAGTGTCTTTGTTGTCACCCCTTGCCCGCGGAGAAGTGGATGCGCCAGCAGAATGAGAGTGGTACTTATGACTGACAGGATTCGTTGCGACTGACGCGATTGACACCGTGAAGGAGGATCGAACCCCTTCCGGCAAGATGCTGAGTTACCGACGTCCACAGAGTCAAGCTTAGACGAGTTGTCCGGCGCCTCACGCCGGGCAGAAGACAGCAGAGAATCCGGGCGGGTCCGGGGGCAGGCAAGGGGAATGAGCGGAGCAGTTCAATTTGAAGACACACTCGCGGACAGCTGGCAGGCGACGGGCACCGATGGCGCACCAAATCTGAAGCAGGTCGCGGCAGATCGGTTAGCCGCCCATCGTCAGCGCCGGGCCGCGGCGGCGCAGCAGGAAGCCGACATGGAGACGCGCACGCGCCAGCATCGCGAGGCTGCGCGTCATGCCAAGCGGGAAGATCTGCGCCGGGGAGCCTCGGTGGTGCGCGACGCCGTGGTAGCGCGGTACCAGCAGCGGGAGAGCTACCGTGAGTTTCTGGCCACGGAGGCCGAGCGCGCGATCTCCCAGGCGCAGGCCGAAGCGGACGTTGCCGCCCGTAACGCCCGGGCCGTCGCCGAGACACAGATGGCGCTGCTCGACGAGCTCGACCAGATCAATCTCCCGGAGCCCGGGCCGCGCGAACAGGCCCTGGCCCAGCGGCGGGCCGAGACCCGCGATGAGCTGGCGCATGCCCTGGCCGATATCGTCCTTGGTGCCCGCGAGCTGATCGAGGAACCGGCCCTGCTACCCGTCCGCGAGGCCG
>CAXTGE010000082.1:11885-13072 GCA_964243645.1 uncultured Acidobacteriaceae bacterium
TCGCCGAGACGCTCAGCGCACTCGAGGAAGAGATTGACTTCCGCCGCGCACCGGATTTTCCTCGTGCGGCCGTTCTGGAAATGCAGACGATTCCAGGCAATCTGATCGAGTTTCCCCGCGAGCTGGTGGCGCCACGCCGCGCCCGCCCCCGGCTGGCGGAAGGTCCGCTTACGGACGAGGCCCAGGAGCCGCAGCTGCGGATCTTTGAGGTTGACGCCGAGCAGGACGCGGTCGAGATGACGCCCCTTGAGCCCAATCTCATACCGGAGTGGCAGACGTTGCAATTAAGTGGCTTCGGGGCGGAACCTGCCGCCTTGGCCAATGCCTCCGACGCGCAGACGCACCTGGCCCTGCCCCTATACACGGCTCCTGTAGAACGCCGCCTGATGTCGGCTGCCGTGGATCTGTGTTGCATCGGCACGGCGTGGCTTGCCGCCCTGGCTTGTGTCACTGAGGTGGTCGGTCCGGGTCTGCGGGCACTTGCGTTACCCTTGGCTGCTGTCTCCGGGCTGGGTGCCTTCGCTCTGTTTGCCGTGATGTACCAACTACTCTTCTTTTCCTTCGCCGACGGTACGCCGGGAATGCAGTACGCACGTATCTCGCTGTGCACCTTTGGCGAAGGTAACCCGAGCCGCCGGGCCAAGCGCCGCCGGGTGCTCTCCTCGGTGCTCGCCACCTGCCCCCTCGGCCTGGGCATCGCCTGGGCACTGCTCGATAACGACAAGCTGGGCTGGCATGACCGCATGAGCCGCATGTACCAGCGCGCTTACTAGATCAACCGAACTCAACCGAACTGAGGACCGTCTCCAGACCCCGTGTGTTGTGGAAAACATGTGGGGTTTGCCTTGTTTCGGGCCGATTGGGTATCCCGTGAACCCGAAGTGGTACTTTCGTCCCGGGTCTAGGTCGCCTAGTCTGAACTGGCTCAGCGTCTCCGTGACTTTCTTTGAAGTGCAATCCATGACCATGCTCCGGCCAAGCCGGTGGCTGCGTCCGGTCTTTTCCGGTCGCAGCGCCTCCCTTCTGACGGCGATCGCTGTCCTTGGGACCGGCCTTTTGCTGCCCGTGGCGATGGCGGCGGCTCCCCACTCGCGCGCTCGCCGCCCCCTTCCCACTGCCCTGCGCACTTCCACAGTGACCGGGGAAGAGACGCATGCCGGAACCAGGCGGCGCAAGGGAAGTGCAAA
>CAXTGE010000083.1:0-6955 GCA_964243645.1 uncultured Acidobacteriaceae bacterium
TGACCTCTTCCATGCCATGGAAGCGCGCTCCCAGCTGCGCCACAGGCCCACTCTCTGAGGACTTCCCATTCTCCCGCGGTTATGGGGCTGAAGTCAAACGGGAGTGGGCACAAAGCGCCGGCAACCGGTGTCTATCCCTTCAGAGTGAGCGAGCACTCGGCCGCCGGCGGCGCAGTTTCCTGCTCATTCTTTGTCACGTTTTGGCTACCTAAATGGCACTTGAAACAGCTTTTGAGGCCATGACTTCCGTTCACTGGACAGCGTTACGTCCAAGGCTCTACTGTATTCGTCAATCCGTGGCAAGTGCCGCGGGCCATTCCCCGGGAGTGAGGTGCGATGAGCGATCTGGCGAGTGCACTAGCGATTGGAGCCGAGGAGCAGACCCTCGTGCGCGAGCTGAAGGCCGGTTCCGAGGCCGCGTTCGCGCAGCTGATCGCCCAGTTCAGCCGCCCGCTGTACTCCCTGATCGCCCGAAGCCTGCGCGACCCGGCGGACGCCGCCGATGTGACGCAGGAGGTCTTCGTCAAGGTGTTTCGCAACATCCACAGCTTTCACGGCGAGGCCAGCCTCCGTACCTGGATCTATCGCATCGCGGTGCATGAAGCTTCCAACCAGCGCCGCTGGTGGTGCCGGCACAAGCAGCAGGAGCTAACGCTGGACGACTCGCGGGAAAACGAGGACGGCGAAACGATCTCCCTGGCAGATATGTTGGCGGCCGGCGACGCCTCCCCCTTCGACAACGTGGTGCGGGCGCAACTGAAGGAGCGGGTTGAAGCCGCGCTGCAGCAAATCCCGGAGGTCTTTCGCACCGCCGTGGTGCTGCGCGAAATCGAGGGCTTCGCCTATGAAGAGATCGCCGAGATCCTCGAGACCAACGTGGGTACCGTAAAGAGCCGGCTCATGCGGGGACGGGCTGCCTTGCGCGAGGCCTTACGCGTGGACCTGCCGACCGGGGTTCACAACGAAAGAGTGGAACCGAAGAGCCGCAAACCACGTACGGGCATCAGACCAGGGGAAGGTCAGGTGGCGTTGTGAGCTGTTTTGAGGAGCGGGTGACTACGGACGAGGTGCTGACCGAAGGGTGTGAACAGACCCGCTCGGCCTTTTCAGCGTATCTGGATGGCGCGCTCGACGGACACACCATGGCCCAGCTTGCGGCCCATCTTCGCGAGTGCCGAGGCTGTGAGACCGAGTTTGCCGCCTGGCGGTCCATGCAGAATGCCCTGGGCGCGCTCGGCCCGGCACGGGCACCGGTCGAACTGCAATCCCGTTTACGTGACCTGCTGGCAAGTGAACTGGTGATCGGACGTCATCTCTCTCCGGCACGGCGGCTTAGGAGTTTCTTCAGCCGGACGCTGATCCCTGCCGGGCTGCGGCTGGGAGCGGGCTTTGCCGCGACGCTGGTCATTCTCGGCAGCGCCGCCTGCATCCTGAGCGCGGCTATGCCGGTGCAGGCCAACGACGATCGCATGGCGCACATGAACGCCCCAAAGTACCTGTACTCCCAGCGGACGCCGGAGCCGATCGCCACGAGCGCCGGCTTCATGACGGTGCTGGTGGATGCCAAAGTGGACGCGGCAGGACGGGTCTACGACTTCGACCTGATCGACGGTCCCAAGGATCCACAGACCCTGATGCGGATCGAGACGAACCTGCTGGGCAGCGTCTTTAAACCCGCGACCGTGTTTGGTGAGCCGGTTCCCGGGCACACCATGATGACCTATACGACCGTTTCAGCGCGGGGCTAGGGCAGTCTGGAACGCGGTAGCTTGCGAGGCGTGCACGTGGTTGCCTAGACTGTCGTCGTGGCCCTGCATACCCTCCCCGTCCCCCGTATCCTCCTCAAGCTGGTTGTCGTCCCGTTGTGCGCGCTGCTGACCTGCGCTCCATTCCTCCATGCGCAGACTTCTTCTTCATCGCAACCGCAGGGCGAACGGGCGGGCGAGGCGCAGAACCCTGCTGCGCGTCCAAGGGCGGCTCAGATCGAGCAGGGCGGGGCGGCGGTCACCCTGGAATACAACGAGCCGCTCTTCGAGCTCGCAGCAGGCCTGAATGTCTGCGGGTACGACGCGGATCTCGGGAGTTCCGCCAGGGTCCGGAGCGAGGTGCGCGCCGACCTGAACGAGGCCTTCGCCGCGAGTGAGCCAGCCCGGGCGAGCCGCGATGCCCTGTGCAGCTACCTACTGCAGCACCAGCTCTCGGACTCCGCCCTGAACGTCGGGCAGTACGTCTCGCTGGCACTTTACCTATCCCCACCCCCGGAGTTGACGCCCAACGTCGACGAGACGCAGCTGCCGCCACAGGCTGCCGCCGTGGTCAACGTGCTGCCCCTGCTGCGTACGTTTGCGGAGGCGACCGAGCTGCACCCCATCTTCATACGGCACCGGCCGGAGTACGAGGCGCTGGCCGCGCGCGTGCATGATCCGATGACGCAGATGCTGCTGGGGACCAACATCTACCTGCACCAGCCGGTATCGAGCTACGACGGGCGGCGGTTTCTTGTGCTGCTGGAGCCGATGCTCTCCCCCGCCATCACCAATGCCCGGATCTACGGCTCGGATTACATCGTTGTGATGTCGCCGGATAACAGCCCGACGGCGGTGCCGGTGCGCATCGACGATATCCGGCATATCTACCTGCACTACGTCATTGAGCCGTTTGTGTACAGCCGCGGCTCCGCCATGGAGCGCATTCAGCCGCTGCTGCGCGGAGTGGCCGATGCGCCGATCCCCTACGAGGACAAGAGCGATGTGGAGGCACTGCTGACCGAGTGCCTGATCAAAGCCGTGGAAGCGCACCTGTACAGGATTGCCGAGCCCGCGCCGGCCAAGGCCGCGAACAAATCCCACGCCGAGATGGATCGTTACGAGCAGGCCAAAGCGAACTACGACCGCGAAACGGCGGCCGCGCAGCAGGTGGTCGTGGTGCGCGAGGAGCGCGCGGGGTGGGTGTTGACCCCGTACTTCTATGGGGCACTGGCCCAGATGGATCGCAAGGGTGATGGCCTGCGCGACGAGATCGCGCCGATGATCTACGGCCTGGATGTGGAGGGCGAGCGGAGGCGTGCGTCGGAGATCGCCTTTGTGCCCGAGGCCGGCCGCGATCCGCTGGGCCGGGCAATACCGGCAAAGCAGCGTGCCCCCGAAGGCATGGATCTGGCCGAGGCCGCGCTGATGAAGGGGGACCTCCCGGATGCGGCAGGCCTGGCCGAAAAAGCCATGGCCGAACCGGACGGCGACCATGGCCGCGCCCAGTACGTGCTGGCGCGCATCGACCTGATGCAGGGCCAGCCGGTTAAGGCGACCGAAGGCTTCCAGAGCACGCTGAAGCTCAGCCACGACCCGCGCACGGTCGCCTGGAGCCACATCTACCTCGGCCGGCTCTACGACAACGCCAGCCCCCCGGATCGCGAGCACGCCGTGGCCGAGTACCAGGCAGCACTCGCCGCCCGCGACGCCCGCCCCGACACAAAGCTCGCCGCGGAAACCGGGATCAAGCAGCCCTTCGCGCTACCCCGACGAGAGCAGCCCAAGCCCAAGGACGACGATGCCGCCTTCGATCCAACCGGCAAGGCGCAGAAGGATGCGTACAAGCCGAGCAAGCCGCAGTAGGGAAAGACGATGACCTGGGCCAGGTCACTGTTTGAAGGGGTTAGATAATACGATACGACTTATCGTTACCAAGCCCGGCCCCGGCGCTTGGCAGCTTCGAGACGAACCCGTTTTTGGTTATTGGCGAACGCTGGAACAGTGAAGCTTGAGATAGAGCAGCGTGAGCAATGCTCGTAGTGTTCGGGGTATCGCGTAGTGCCGCTATAACCATCAACAATGGAAGAGCTCTCGAAAATCTCTGCGGCTTTAGGCCTGAAGTGGTGTCGTGTGCGTTCGACTAGTACGTGGTGTCTCTCAGCCGCTGTCCGGCTTGTGCTTGTGATTTGCCTCTTTTGGCTCTTTACAGGATGCGGGGCGAATAGCATCTCCACGCCAGCGGCTGCCATGGCGGCGCTCAGCACCGGGACTGTAGTCTTTCCTTCCACGACGGTGGGAACGAACGCCGCCTCAAGCAATGTCACACTGACGAACACTGGCGGCTCGCCACTACTCCTCGGAAGGTGGGTTCTGAGCGAGACAGCTGACTTTTCCTTCACTACGACCTGCGCATCGACGCTCGCGCCAGGTACGAGTTGCACTGTGACAATTCGCTTTGCGCCGCAAAGCGCCTCACCTCTCAGCGGAACCCTCACGATCACTGATAACAGTGGGGGAGTTGCGGGTGCTCAGCAGGTGCTCCTCCTTAGCGGAACAGGCACACCGATACCGTTATCTCAGGCCGCGCTCGCCCCGTCCAGTCTCAGCTTTGGTCAAAGCGTACTGCATGCACCCTCACCTGCGCAGACGATCACTCTGAGCAATTTAGGAACGGCAGAGCTTGCCATCGCCAATGCAACGCTAAGCGACACTGCGGACTTCAGCTTTGTATCTTCCACATGCGGCAGCTCGTTACAACCAGGAGTGGCCTGCACCTTCTCCGTCGAATTTTCGCCGCAGACGGTCGGTCCCGTGAATGGGACCTTCACGCTGACAGATAACAGCGCTGGCACAGCTGGCGTGCAACAAGCCGTAGCTCTCAGCGGGACAGGGCTCCCCATTCCTGTACCTCAACTGAACCTCAGCGCGACCAACCTTTCCTTTCCGGCGACAGTGCTAAAGAGCAGCAGTACGCCGCAGGTTCTGATTCTGAGCAACACAGGGACAGCCGCCCTGTCGATCGGAAGCATCACTATCGCAGACACAACGGACTTCACTCTGGCAAGTACTTGCGGAGCGACGCTCGGCGTGGGAGCGACATGCACCCTGTCCGTTGGTTTCGATCCGCAGACAACAGGCCCACTTACTTCCTCACTGGTGCTTACCGATAACAGCGGCCTTTCAGCAGGAACGGCCCAGCAAACGATCTCCTTGAATGGAACGGGTCTGCCAGTTCCCATGGCCAAGGCTGTCCTAACGCCTCTGACAGGATCGTATGGGAATGTCAATGTAGGCAGCGTCAGCCCGGCGCAAGCTTTCACTCTTACAAACAACGGCACAGCCTCTCTTGCCATCAGCGGTGTGTCGCTAAGCAATGCGAAGGACTTCGCATTGACGAACGGCTGCGCGGCAGATCTGGCCGTGGGTGCAAGCTGCACGATCTCCGTGGTCTTTCAGCCCCAGAGCGCGGGTGCGCTGCAGACGACTCTCACGGTCACTGACAACAGCGATGGAGCAAGCAATGCGCAACAGATCGCAGCTCTCAACGGTGTCGGGGTGCTACTGGCGGCGCAAGCTGTGTTGACGCCCTCCACGTTGCGCTTTGCAGACACTATGGTGAGCCTGACCGCAGATCCTCAAACCGTAACGCTCACCAACACAGGAAACGCACCCCTGACGCTTGCCGGCGTAACGCTAAGCGACACGCAAAACTTCAGCTTCAATTCGACCTGTCCGGCGACCCTGGCCCCAGCTGCGACTTGTACCTTATCCCTAGGCTTTCAACCCAAAACCACAACCAATTTTCAGGCAGTGTTGACCGTTGCAGACAACAGTGGCAGCACGGACGCCTCGGCTGCGGGAACAGCGCAGCAGACGGTGTCAATCCAGGCAAATGGGATAGCCTTCAACAACCCGCGTGCCGTGGTCTCGCCATCTTCCCTCACCTACCCACAAACAGTGACCAACTCCAGCGCCCCAGCCCAGACAGTGACCCTGACGAATACGGGCACGCAACCCTTGATGCTTTCCGGCGTTGCCCTTGGCGGAACGTCGGCTTCCGCCTTCCAAATAGCGAGCGGGAACTGCATGGGTTCACTTGGGGCAGGCGCCTCCTGTACAGAATCCGTCGTGTACAGTCCGAAGCTGGAAAATGGCAGCGATACGGCGAGTCTCGTCTTCACCGATAACGCGCTGGGACAAGCGGGCTCGACGCAAACCGTCGCACTAGCTGGTTCTGCGCTGGCTGAAGTGGAAAGCGTGGAGAATTTTGGTGATTCAATCACCTGCGGCTTTTACGCCACGCCCAACGATGGAAGTGGTCTCGTGTGGTCACTCGAGGGCTACGCAGGGCTCTTCGATTCCTTCCTCGGGGTTGCTGCGCAGAACTGGTGCCGGCAGGGCGATACCGCAGCCGATCTGTCCCGGCTCTGGGCGCCCTTTCACAGCACACCGAACAGCACAGGTCATCAACTGTTTACGTTAATGGTTGGCGTGAACGACGCCTACAGGTATGGCATACCGCCTACAGCGCTTCAAACGTACACGGCGGAGGTGGCCGCGGCTGTTTCATGGCTGGCCATTCCGAACAGTGACAAGGTTTTGGCGAATGCGATCCCGCAGCAGGTAGGCAAATGGAATCAGGATGTCGGTTTTGGCATGATGTCGACCGATGCCGGCGCCAGCCTGACCTTCAACGTAAATCAAGCAATCGCCGGTCGAAATCTCTACGTGGTCTACCACGTCTGGGCTCAGCCCTATGGGCAGGCAGGCAAAGCGAGCATTGCCGTGGATGGCACCGTGCAGGCCACCGTGGATGAATCGCAAAACTCTGGGGTATACATCCCCACAGAGAACGGAACATACGACACCTTTCTGGTTCAGAAGGTGCCCTTAGGAGCGGTGGGACCTCACACCGTTACCTTCAGCTCGGTCGGGCCTGCTGGGTCCGCAGTGGGGCTGCTCTGGGCAGGAGTTGCACAACAGGATTACCGAACCGTGGACGGTGCGCCCGAGGTCCTGGTGGGCTATGTAACGAACTCGCCTTCTGGAAACCAGACGTTTGCCGCGGATAACTACAGCCTGCAGTTAATGGGCCTACTTCCAACCCTGGCTGCCGATGGGATGAACGTCAAAGGGGTGAACACAACTCGTGTGATGGATACCAACACCGACTTTGTCGACATTCTGCACCCGAACAATTCCGGGCA
>CAXTGE010000083.1:7055-11702 GCA_964243645.1 uncultured Acidobacteriaceae bacterium
GCCGTTGGCGGAAGCCTGCGAGACGAATCGTTGGAAGGGCATCCAGGGGCGGCGACTCAGACCTCTGCGACGTCCTGTCACTTCACGACATTGCAATGCATCGTTGAGTCCTCCGATTGATTGTTATGAGCGCCACGACCATCGCCCAGTGACCCGGGGTGCCGGTACACTCAACGGGATGAGGGCTGGACCGGCGGCGGTGACGAAGAAGACTCCCCACAAGCGACGGGCTGCCTCGAAGGGTGAGGCTGTGCCGAGCCTGTTGGCCGACAGCCCGGCGCTGGGCGGTTTGCAGGAGCGGCTGGGGTATGTCTTCCAGCAGCCGGCGTTGCTGGTGCTGGCGATGACGCATAGCTCCTACATCTATGAGGCGCGGCTGGGACGGGCGCGAGCCAATGGCGATGAGCCGAATGAGCCCGGCAGCGACAATGAGCAGCTCGAGTTTCTGGGCGATGCCGTGCTGGGGCTAGCCGCAACAGAGCTTCTGCTGCGGGAGTTCCCCGACCGCACCGAAGGCGAACTGACGCGCATGCGGGCCACGCTGGTGAGCCGCAAGCGCATGGCGGAGTTGGGCGAACACTTGCAGCTGGGCCCGGCGCTGCGGCTGGGCAAGAGCGCCGAGGCGGTGGACGGGCGGCAGAAGATGGCCGTGTTGGCCAATACGGCCGAGGCAGTGCTCGGTGCGGTGTACCTGGACGTGACACGCGGCGCGGATGCGCGGGCACGGTCAGGCGAAAAGGCGCTGCGTACCGTGCGCGCGTTGGTGGAGAGGCTGGTGGTCGCGCCGGATCTGCCGGGGATCCGGGCGGCGCTGGAGGCCAGCCCGGGACGCGGCGCGCTGCGCGATGCCAAGAGCCGGCTGCAGGAGCGGGTGCAGGCCTTGGCCCTGGGCAAGCTGGTGTACGTGGACGCGGGCGAGTCCGGCCCGGCGCACGACCGGCGCTTTACGGTGGAGGTGCGGCTGGAAGGCCCCGAGGGGGGCCAGCGCGGACTCGCGATGGGCGAGGGCGGCAGCAAAAAAGAGGCGCAACAGGCCGCGGCGGGGGTCGCCCTGGAGCGATGGGAGACGCGGGAGTCTCCGTATGCCGAGCCGGAGGCGGGTTCGCGCACGGAGCGCATGGCGTGAGGCCGGGCGGTGCCGGCCCGGTGCAAGGACCACAACGGCTTCCCCATCGCGTACCGAGGCCAGGACCACCAGGCCCGCTCGACACCTTTGCGGCTGTGCTGCGGATTGTGGTGGTGGGTATGTTTCTGCTGACGTTTCTGTTTCAGACGTACCGGATTCCCTCCGGGTCGATGATTCCTACACTCGAGATCGGCGACTGCGTGGCCGTCAGCAAGCTGGCCTTCGGCAACGCTTCCCTGCCGCGGTGGGTCTCGGGAGCGTTGCCGCCGGCGGGGGTCCATCGGGGCGACCTGGCGGTGTTTCATTTCCCGCCTAACCCGGCGCGCCTGCTGGTGAAGCGGGTGATCGGGATGCCGGGAGACCGGTTGTATTTGCGCAATGGGAGGGTCTTTCTGAACGGAGGCCCGCTGCCCGAGCCCTATGCGCTGTACACCCCGGGACGCCCGGATGTGTACCGGGACGAGTTTCCGAATCTCAACGAAACCGACCCGAATGTGGACCCGGCGTGGTGGCTGGCGCTGCGCCGTACCCTGCGCGGCGACGGCACCCTGGTCATCCCGCCGGGGCGCTACTTCGTGCTGGGGGACAACCGCAACAACAGCGAAGACAGCCGTTATTGGGGGTTTGTCCCCGAGGGGGAGCTGGTGGGGCGGCCCCTGCTGGTGTACTTTGCCGTGCCGAATGGCGCAGACGCGCCCGAAGGCGGTCCCCTGAGAAGGCTGCGGTGGATCGCGGGATGGGTACGGGCGCGCGTGGGTGTGCTCAGGTGAGCGGTGACGCCCAGCGGGTCGGGTACACTGATTTGGCCTGCCGCGCAGCGCAGAAACACGTGCCGGCATCGTGACGTCGTTACACGTCGTTAGAGGATAAGAAGCGAGATGATGGAACAGAGCGCGGCTTCGCCGGCAGAGATCTCCGACAAGCCAACGCACGAGCGCCCGGCCAAAGAAGAGGCAGGGGAGGTTACCGAGACGCCGCTGGAAGCGATTGCTTCGATGGCCGTGGTCCTGGTTATCGGGCTGTTCCTGTTCGGCTTTGTCTTCCAGAACTTCGAGATTCCTTCCGCGTCCATGCAGAAGACGCTGCTCATCGGCGACCACGTGGTGGTAGATCGCATTACGCTTTCGCCCCGGACGCCGTGGGCCCCCTTCATCCATTACCGGCAGGTGCAGCGCGGCGACATCATCGTGTTCTTGAAGCCGAACCCGGAGTCGCCGGACCTGATCCTGGTCAAGCGGGCCATCGGGCTGCCGGGCGACCATATCCATTTGCAGCACGGCACGGTGTACCTGAACGGGGTGCCGCAGACGGAGCCATACGCGGTGCAACCCCGGGACGATGACAATCCGCAGCACGCGTATGAGCACTCGCGGGACGACTTCCCCGCCGATGTCCCGGGAATCCAGGAGGTCTCCACCGCAAACCACGCGGCGGTGTGGGCGGAGAATCTTCCCAGCCACGTGGTGAATGGGGAGATCGTGGTGCCGCAGGGCAAGGTGTTTGCCATGGGCGACAACCGGACCGAGAGCCTGGACAGCCGCTATTGGGGCTTTGTGCCGATGGAAAATATCGAGGGCCGGCCCATGTTCGTGTACTGGTCCTTCCAGACGCCCGCAGACCAGGAAGATAAAACCGGCCTGGGCGACCGGGTCGCCTTTTTCACGCATGAGCTGACGCATTTCTTTACCCAGACCCGCTGGAGCCGCACCTTCCACGTGACGCGCTAGGGCCCATGTTGCCATCACGCTTTGGGTCCCCAACCGACGACATGCGCATGCCCTCGCCCGAGACCGATGTAGCCCTGCCCCATCCGAGCGCGGAAGACCTGACGCCCCCTGCCGACCCGCCCCTATGGCGAAAACGGCTGCTTTGGATCGGAGGTGCGCTGTTGGTGCTTGCCCTGTTGGTGTTGACGCCGCCGCTGGTGAACGCGAACAGGTACCGCGGCAAGATCGCCGAGTCGATGAGCAAAAGCCTGGGCCGGCCGGTGCACCTGGACAACGTGTCGCTGCACCTGCTGCCGACGCCGGGCTTCACCTTGCAGAATTTCGTGGTCAGCGAGGATCCGGTGTTTGGGGCGGAGCCGACCATTCGCGCCAACACGGTGGAGGCCACCCTCCGGGTGAGTTCGCTGTGGCATCGTCCAGTGGAGTTCTCGCGGTTGCGCTTTGCCGAGCCGAGCGTGAATCTGGTGCGGGACGCGGCGGGACGCTGGAATCTCTCAGACGTGCTGCTGAACGCGTCGCATGTGCAGAGCGCGCCGACCGGCCAGCGCAAGGCCGGGCCGAAGCCACGCTTTCCCTACATCGAAGCAACCGGGGGGCGGGTCAACATCAAGCTCGGTGCGGAGAAGCTGCCGTTCTCGCTGACCGATGCCGATTTCGCGCTCTGGTTACCCTCGCCACAGCAGTGGCGCGTCCGCCTGGTAGGCCATCCCGCGCGCACAGACATGTACATCACGGATCCGGGACGGGTGCGGATCGAAGGCGAGTTGCGCCATGCAGCCACCGCCGCCGCCGTTCCAGTGGATTTCCAGGCAAGCTGGCATGACGCGCCGCTGGGCGAGGTGACACAGATCCTCGCCGGCAATGACTGGGGCTGGCGCGGATCGCTGAACCTGGATGCCACCCTCAAAGGCACCCTCGGCGATGCCCGGATGGCGAGCAAGCTGACCCTGGGTGGTCTGCGCCGGGCGGAGTTCTTCCCTTCCCAACCGCTGGATCTCCAGGTGACCTGCGGGTCGGGGTTCGCCCTGCATCCGGCAACCCTCAGCACGCTTCGCTGCAGCCTGCCGGATGACGCGCCGGAGCCGCTTACTTTGACCGCGGAGACAGTTCATTTGCAGGAGCTGCCGGACACCCCAGCGACCCTGAAAGGTGACGCGGTCCCCGTACGGTGGGCGCTGCTGTGGGCTTCCCTGTACTCGCAACGCGTGCCCACGGACCTGCCCACGGCAGGGACGCTAGATCTGGATCTTGCCCGAGGTGTAAAAGATCTGGATCTTGCCCGGGGCGTGAAGGCTCTGGATCTTGCCCGGAGCGCGGAGGCAGTGGGAAATAGCCCAACGGAGCTTGCAGGACGCGTCGCCAGGAAGCGAGTGCAGGCAACCGCACTGCGATCCTCTGCCGCGATGCCGCAACGCGGGTGGACCGGCAGGGTGAGATTGACCCTTCCGGCACCCCCTGGACCCGGCACCCACGATGCGCCACCGGCGAACGTCCAGGTCTGGAACGCGGTCCCAGGCGAAACGCCGGGACGATGGCCTGCATTGCATCTCGCTCCCACGCCGGTGGCGCTGGGCCCTGACGCCACGGTGACCCTGGCCGGTGACCTTGGGGAAGATGGGTACAGCTTCACCGTAGACGGAAGTGCCCCGGCCGCGGCCTTGCTGCAACCTGCCCGCTACTTGCCGCCGCTGGCGGATGGCCTCGAAACGGTGCTGCCGGGGTCTCCGGTTCTGGGATCTCCAGTGCCGGGGTCCCCAGTCCCGGGCACTCTGAATCGGGTGCAATTTACGTGCA
>CAXTGE010000083.1:11802-12862 GCA_964243645.1 uncultured Acidobacteriaceae bacterium
AGACCTTCCTTAAAGAGAAACGACGCGAACGGTCTCCCTCCGCTCCCCACCTTCAGGAGGACGGCTCTAGCTGTCGTGTGTGGATTACGGAACGCAGCTCCGGGGTGCCCCCGTCATTGACCTGGATCTCCGTCGGAGCGGACTCGACAAGAACACGCTGTGTGGTTTGGGCGAAGCCCGGCACACGGAGGCGCTGCGTTGTGCTGAACTGTCCGGAGCGCACGATAAGGGGCACATCGGCGACAGCGGCACCCTCATTGCGGACGGTGACCGCGACCAGATAGCCGGTGTTGTGACCCGGGCCGGCGGGTGTCCGACTGGTCTCCACGTTCGCGATGGAGAGATCGGGCAGGCCACGGTCCCGCAACACCCAATCGTTGAAAAACCAGCCGAGCTCCTTACCGCTTTGGCGTTCCAAAAGGTGCTGAAAGGCGATCGCCTGCGCCTCTGGGCCGGCTTGCGATACAGGCTGCGTGCGCCAGGCGGCCAGGGTGGAGCGCAGGGCTTTCTCTCCGGCCAGGTCACGCAGCATCCACCAGATGGCTGCGGCCTTGCGCCGATAGAAGAGCTCGTCGGTGGCAGACACCACGGGCTGGCCGGGTTTTGCATCGGTCTGGCTGGTGAACTCCGGCTCAGCGAGACTCACGGGTTGCATGAGCTCCCCCAACTGGTTCAACGCTGCCCCGCGTCCGGTCTCGCGCTCGATCCAGAGGAGCGAAAAAAACTGGGCCAGACCCTCATCGATCCAGGGCTGGCCGGTCTGCACCCAGCCGTGGGTCAGGCTGTACACGAGAGCGGGCGCCTCGGGTGAGGTCTCCAGCGTAGCCGCCGGCGCGACCAGGAAGGGGCCATCCTGAAAGGGCTGGCCGGCGTGGTCCAGCAGCGTGACCAGCGAGAGAGGCCGGGGACCAAGCCAGTCGGCCATCAGGGAGGCGGCACGATCGGCGGCCGCGCCGAGACCTGCGGCTATGCCGGGGTCGTTGGAGACCAGGGCCAGAACCGGTTCGGCGGTGGCCGACTGGGAGCTTGACTGGGGGCTTGATTGGGAGCTCGGCTGGGG
>CAXTGE010000084.1:0-3625 GCA_964243645.1 uncultured Acidobacteriaceae bacterium
ACCCTCAACGCAAAGAGCCCACCGCAAGGTGGGCTCTTTGCGTTACCACGGATCTCAGCAATCTGAGCAATAGAGGCAGCAGACCCCGAGGGATAATGCAGCATCACGTCCCAGATCGTGTTCAATCAGGGCCGGAGACTCAAGCTGCCCCAAGGGGGTTGTTATACCACGTCGCCACTACCTGCATTGTCTGTCTGATCAGTGACGGCTGGTCCGGAAAACCGAGCCTATGGGTGCATCAGCTACTTCTTCTTCCCCTTACAGCTTTATTCTGCGTCTGCCTGGTCCAATCACTCCGGAGTGGTTCCAAGACTATGCCGATGTATACCTGGACCGTAGTTCAGTCAAAGCGATGGGGTGTACTGCTTGTTTGCTTCGAATGTCTTTCGCTAGGCATGATACTTGCGGAGTCGCGGCATTTTCGGCAGTTCGGCTATCATCTGTCTTCTTCTTCTCTTGTCTTGGGTGGTTTACTTATCACTTTAGGGTGCGTGATTCTGCTGGCCTCGACGCAAAGCACGTATCTCTTGGCTTCTGTCCTGGTGATGTACGCCGTCGGGCTTGTCGTAGCTATTCTGAACTTCCCACTAAATTATCTTCGATCCGACATGCTGCCGGTTATCACTTGGGCAGACAGCCGACTGGTGCATCACCTAAATCCATACACCACGATGCATGTGGGGCAGAGACTTTATGATTTTCCGTATCTACCCGGCATGCTGATAGCGTTCCTACCGGCATCCTTGGCAGGGATTGATCCCCGCTGGGTGACCTTAGGCTATCTAGTTGGGGCAGCTCTTTTGGTTTTTAACGCAGCTCGTCCTAGCTGTCGGACTCAGGTAGCCGTCTCCATCGGCATCTTCGTCCTGTGCCCTTTCCTGCAGTATCGGCATGATCTCTATTTACAGCCACACTGGTTTGCTGTGACGCTGGCTGTTTCCCTGATGAGACGACAACGTTTCGTCTGGGCCGCTTTGGTATGGGGAGTGAGTTGTGCCATTTATCAGCTCAGCTGGGTGATCGTTCCCTTCTTTGTCCTAAATGCCTTGTGGCGGCGCGGCTTCAAAGAAGTGGGTAAGCTCCTGCTCGCGATGCTTGCGGGCTGCCTTTGTTTTGCCGGTCCATTCCTGCCGTTTGCGATTCGGCAGGTAGCGAGCAACACGGTAGGGCAATGGAGTAAGCTGCCGCATGCGTTAGCGGACCCCATCAATATCTCATTTTGGCTCACTTACATCGTGCGTCCGGATCAGTTAAGGTGGGTGCAGGCCGGCGTGCTTGTCGCTCTGTTCAGTTTCTGCATTGTCCGGAAACGCTGCGGAACGTTGGTAGACACGCTGCGTTACATGGCCATTGCATTGGCGCTCTTTATTCCAATGAACGTCCTTGTTGATGGATATTTCTACCTGACGTTGCTTTTAGTACTGCTGCTCTATGTGTGCGTCGCGAACAGCTGGTGGAGTTCGCCTAAAAGCGAGAGATTCTTACTTAATGCCTTCTCCTGAGAGCAAGTGCTATGGCCAGAGCCTCAGTTGTCTGAATTGGTATTCTTGTCCTCGTCATTTGACGGAGCAGTCCCTGCTCGATCTGGAGTATCAGTCTTGCGAATCTTGATGTCACCTTCATCCGTTTGAAGTCGTACGGACGGGCCCCCTACACGAACCTGTCCGGAGAGGGTCACGCGGTCGTCCTGGTGAACAGGCTTGAGGCCAAAGGAGTTCTCGATCTGTCCATCTGCCGTTTCAGCCGTGAGCCGAAGCGCAGCCTGGGCTGGAACCTGAAGTTTGATCGTACCGTCCGTTGTCATCACACTCACAGGATCGACGAGGTCGAGGAAGGAGAGCTTTACGGAGCCTTTCCGGTTCGTGATTGTGGCACCGTGGTGTATGTCGTTCATTTCGATGTCGCGATCCGTTGTGGTCAACGTGACGGGACCTATGAGATTGCGGGCCTTGAATTCACTTCGCCCTTCGACACTGATTTCTCCAGGAACCCCGGCACAGGCAAACTCCGTGAAGCTACTTTGAAAGTGCACGGGCCCCTGTAGACGCTCCAGGTGAGTGGTTCCGAAAAAGTCTCCCCGCAGGGTGACCGGTCCGGTGACATCCGAGAAAGAGACATCCCCGCTACGACCCTCAAGTGTCAGGTTTCCGCTAAGGCTATGACCCGAAACATCCGCGTCGTCATCCCGGACGTTTAGGTGCACATCGCCGGTCAGCGCCGTCAGGACGACGTTGCCCGTATGGTCGGCGACCGTCACGTTCCCCCGTAGCTCACTGATCTCTAAGTCACCCTGCTCCGGATTGATAGATAAGGCTGCTTCATGGGGCACCTCGACCGTGAGATCGGTCTGATCTCGCCCTTCCCCCTCCGCGCGTAATAGTAAGCCCGTCCCGCTTGACGTCAAGGTGGGCTTGTCACGCGTCTCCCGACGCCGCAGATCCTCCGCCTGCCAGGCCGAGAGCCGTTGGTGCGCAGAGACGTGCACCTGTCCGTCCTGGCTGGATCCAGTGACGGTAATTTTGCCGTGGAAGTTCCCGATCGTCAGGAGGGCACCTCGGCTCAGCGATGCGTTCAGTTCCTGTGTGGTTTCACTATGCTGCGCGAAGAACTGCTCTAGACCCCAGGACTCTGGCAGATCCCAACGGCTTCGGGCCCAATCCGAACCCTGCGAGATGCCAGAGGCCACAGGCCCGATAAGCATCAGCAGAGTAAGGATGATGATGCCGCCGGCTCCGACACGGTGGCGAGACGCCCCCACGCTCTTCCCTCCACTGACATGGGTGTCGAATAGCCACTCTCCAAGCAGGATGAGGCCGGCGCCTACCAGAAGCAGAGGCCACCATGTTGCCAGGAAGGCGAAGGTGGACGCCCATTGAAGATGGCCGAGTTGTAACAGCAGCAAAACCAACCCTGTGCCCACCAGCAGCACGGGTCCCAGGACAGAGGTTCGTCGGGTAGCACGTATCTGCGCGCGGAGCAGGTCCCGTTGTTGCCGGGCAGCTAGAGCGGCCGCGCGGCGCTGCTGGCGTGCAGTTTGCTGGGCCCAACGAACGTTCTGAGGTGGGTAAGTGGCCTGGGGACTCGGTGGCGGTGGAGGCGGCGGTGGCGGTGGCGGTGAACTACTCACAGAGGGCTCCATGACTGACCATCTTCTTGCGATCAAACGTTAGAGCCCCAGAGAGCCGGTGCCTGAGGTGCTGCGAACAGGAGGAGGCGGAGCCGTCTCGGTGATCTGGCTGGGCGGGGCAAACGTCTCCCTAGAAGTGATGCGCTGTAACAGCAACATCCCACCCCAGACCACCAGGATTACCGGCCAGCTTCGGCGTATGGTCATCACATCTCCAGCATCCAGCGCCAGCAGAAGTGCTACTGATAGCAGAACCAAGGGTCCCTTCATGGTCCCGGCAAGGTTTGGCGTAGGGCCTAGCGTAGAGGCTGTGACGCGCAGCGTTTGCCAGCGTCGCAGGCCACTCCATACCGCGAGCGCCGCCACGAAAAGCGGGACCATCCATTGGGGGCTGAGGCGAAATGCGGGCAAAAGATTGCCCACCAGAAAGATCATTCCGAGACCGATCAGCCAGAGGGCCCCGGCAGGAAAACGTCGATTGTCGATAGGCGAAGCGGG
>CAXTGE010000084.1:3725-10253 GCA_964243645.1 uncultured Acidobacteriaceae bacterium
GCCTCGCCGGAGGAACCGGGCATCGCGCCGGGCCGGCCTGCACCCGGATACCCAGCCTGGGGAACCGTCTGCCACCCTGGCGCCGCCTGTCGCTGCGTTGCGCAGGCCATGCAGAAAACCCCGTTCGCCGTGCGATGCAGGCCCCCCGCCATCAAGGCCCGACCACACTCCTGGCAATACGCCACCGGGGAGGCGTTCGAGTTAGCGCCTGCGCTGGCCCCGGTACTGCTTCCGAAACTTTCTTTGTCGTCGATCACTGCCCCTCCCCTTCTGGCGCAAGATGCGCCGCACTCCCTCAAAATGCTTCAGCCGCAGTGCCCTTACCGGGAAGCTGCGGGACCATCCATCTGCGCCCGCATTTCATTAACCCTGGATTGCACCCGGTACACCATGCGGAGACCCTGAAAGGACCGAACCAGGGAGGCTCCAGTATCAGCGACCGAACGTTGCAGGCCACCTCGTCCGAAGGTCCCCGCGTCCAGTTGCGTCAGGGGGATGCCCAGCAGATTTACCATCAGGCAGATCGAAAGAAAGGCCATCGCGCCGGTCATTGCCAGGCGGGGCTGCAGAAGACTGGACCAGGTGCCCTCATCCCCACGAATCCAGCTCCAGATGGAGGAGCCCGCCGCCCTGGCCTGCCCGGCCAATGGGAGTGCCTGGGGATAATTCGCGGGGACATACACGGGTTGTAAGTCCGGCAACATGACCCCGGCCTCGGCCATGCCCGTGGTCTGCGCCAGAATGTTTGCCAACAGGTTCGTTGGGGGTTCCGGCACCTGCTCCTTCAGAACCGTCAACCAGGCCAGGCCACGCTGTGCCTGCGAAAGCTCCTCGGTGCACGCGGGGCACCCGGAGAGATGCTGGTCGAAGCCCCGCTGCTCGACATCGCTGAGCAGGCCTTCGGCTGCGTCCGGCAGCAGGGTGGTCCAGGGGGCACAGGCAGCGCCCACACGGGTGCCGGGCTGTCCCATCCCGTTCTTCATAGGACCTATATTGCGATGATCTTTGAATGGCTTTGATGATTTGAATGACATGGCTAGACCACCTGTCCTTCCATACCCTTGAGTAGACGCGCCAGCTCGGCGCGACCGCGACTGATGCGGCTCTTCACTGTCCCCTGCGGGATGCAAAGGGTCTCTGCGATGTCGCGGTAATCCATGTCTTCGAGGTCCCGGAGAATCACGGCCTCGCGGAGCTCCGGCGACACCTGCGCCAGGGCGTTTTGAATGTGTGCCCGCAGTTCAATCCCGGCAACGTGCCGTTCCTGGCCACCGCCACGGGTATCGGCCAGACGCTCCGCCCGGGTCGGTCCGTCTTCCTCGCCGTTGGCGCTCTCGTCCAGCGATTCGCTTGCGCGATCCATGCGGGATCGGCGGTAGTTATCCACCAGCAGGTTGCGGGTCAGTGCCGTCAGCCATACGCCAAAGCTCGCCTTGGCGGGATCGAAGCTGCGCAGGTTGCGATATACCTTGAGGAAGACCTCCTGCGCCAGGTCCTCGGCTTCCATTGCCGAGCCAGTAAATCGGTAGCACAGCGCGTAAACCCGCCTCTGCTGGCTGCGCACCAATGCCTCCCAGGCATAGGTATCGCCGAGTAGACAGCTGTACGCGAGCTCCGCCATACGCTGGTGCTCGGCGGCCACTGCTGCGGGTACCGCGGCTCGCGGTTCGGCATCCCGGGGCAGCTCCTGCATCGGGCGTGTTTCAGAATATACAGCGGGCACATGGGCCGGCCCACGGCCCGCGGCCTGCGTGGGCTCTCGCGGCTGTTGGGGTTCGGCAGGCTCAGCCAGCACAGCCCTCGCTCCCATGAGGGAGCGCCCGTGCCCATTCCGGTCGTCCTGCCGCCCCAAACTCCCGGTTAGCCCGATCATCGCTGGATGCACCACCATCGAAGCCATGCGATCTCATACGCAACGCGGACATAGTTGGTTCCCGTCGGCTCCTCGCCCAGGGCTCGCCGTTGAGGCTCACCCCTGACCTCCAACAAGGGAGCTCTTATTGCTGAATCACACCGCAGGCGATCCGGTTGCCGGAGTTCCCACTGGGGTCAGTCTTCATATCGTCCGCATGCTCGTGCACCATCAGCGATGTTCCACCGTCGGACAGCAACGAGTTGGGCGCGCCCGGCTGCAGCGTCACCGCGCTCAGGGTCCAGGTCGCCGATCCGCGATGGTCTTCGCCCACGCTCACATTGCTCGGCGTATCGCCCGCATGGTGACCATCCGGATTGCTGAATCCATGCTGTTTGCCGTCCGGATTGAAGTGTCCGCCCGCGCTCTTGAAGTCCGGCGCCTCGCACAAGGCCTTCTGATGAATGTGCACGCCATGCTCGCCAAAGGGAACGTTCTCAAGCAATAACTTCACCTGGACGCCGTTCTTCTTTTGCTTTAACACCGCCGTGCCCGCCGGCTCACCTTTACTGGTCATCAACTTGACCTTAATCTCTTTCACCGGCTTGGCATCCTGCCCGCGCGCGGGCACAGCTGATAAGGACAACCAACCGCAGCTCGCGAGACATACCGCCGCCTTCAACCCTGCCTGCATAAAGTGCTCCTTCGTTCGGTGAACCCGTTCAGTGTGGATCCGCTCCGCCAGCATATAACCTGCGCGAAGTTCGTGAACAGGGAACTGGATGCGATTCATTCTTCACCTCCCATTCCGCTACCATCGCCTGCAGCATGTCTCTTCCCCCCGCCACACCTGTTCCCGGTGCCCTCGAGGTGATCACCGGCCCCATGTTCTCCGGCAAGAGCGAAGAACTCATCCGCCGGCTCAAGCGCGCCCGCATCGCCCGGCAGCGCGTCGTCTGCTACAAGCCCGACGTCGACCTCCGCTATCACCGCACCCACATTGCGTCGCACTCCGCGCATACGCACGAGGCCATTCCCGTCAGCTCCGTCGAGCAACTCCGCGCCAGCCTCTTTCCGCAGCTCCACGCAGTTGAGGTTGTCGGAGTCGATGAGGTCCAGTTTCTCTCCCCTGCGGTCATCCCCCTGCTCTCGGAGCTGGTTGCACTCGGCAAACGCGTAATCGCTGCCGGGCTCGACATGACCTATGCCGCCGAGCCCTTCGGCCCCGTCCCCGCGCTGATGGCCATGGCCGATACAGTCACCAAGCTCTCCGCCGTCTGCATGGTCTGCGGCGAAAGCGCCATCCACACCCAACGTCTCGGCCAGTCGCAGGAACTCGTCGTGGTCGGTGCCACGGGCTTGTATGAGGCTCGCTGCCGAGCGCACTTCCAGCCTCACCGCGATGAGGCCGGCTCAGAGCAACTCGAGCTGCCGGACTAGACAAGCTGGAATGTGGACGGCGGGTACCAAAGTACTGCTGCAATATGTCAGAGCTTGCGGTAGGCTTGGCCAACGCCATGCGCACCCTCTTTGCTGCTTTGTGTCTGCTGCTCTCCTGCGTGATGCCTCTTTCCGCGGAGACTTCCCCCAAGTGGCTCGAGGTCAAGACCGAACACTTCACCGTCTTCACCGACGGCGGCGACCGTCAGGCCCGTCATACCGCCGGTCAACTGGAGCGCATGCACGCGGTCTTCGCCAAGCTCCTGCCCCATGCTGCCGACGATCCCGGCTCGAGCATCGTCGTCCTTGCGCTGCGTGATCGCAAATCCTTCCAGTCGGTGGAGCCGGCGGCATATCTGGCGAAAAACGCACTCGATCTTGCCGGACTCTTTCTGTCCGGCGATGACCGTAATTACATCTTGCTGCGCCTGGACACCTCTGGCGATCACCCCTACGAGACCGTGTACCACGAGTACACCCACTACATGACCCGGCATGCGGACATCCCGGTCTGGCTTAATGAAGGTCTGGCGCAGTTCTATCAAAATACCGACATCTTCGATAAAGAGGTGCGCCTCGGTCAGCCGAACGGCAACGAAATCCTCTATCTGCGCCAGCAACGCCCGATTCCTCTCGAAACCCTCTTCTCCGTCGACCACAACTCGCCCTTCTACCATGAGCAGGACAAAGGCAGCGTCTTCTACGGCGAGTCCTGGGCCCTCACGCACTTCCTGTTCCTCGGGGACTATGGCAAAAAGGAGTCCCGCCTCCATGACTACGCTGAATACGTCCTGCGCGGAGAGAGCTCCCTGGCTGCAGCCCAGCACGCCTTTGGCAATATCAAGTTGCTGCAGGATGAGCTGACCTCCTACATCAATAACGGCGACTACCGTTCTCTGACCATGCCCCTCCAGCTCGCCATTGATGAGAAAGCCCTGGACGTGAAGCCTGTGCCCGCCTTTGAAGCCGACGCTGCCCGGGCCGATGTACTGGCCCGCGATGGCCGCACCGGCGAAGCCGAGGCCCTGGCCACGCAGGTGCTGGCGGAAGCGCCAGACTCCGCCGTCGCTCACGAAAGCATGGGCTGGATCAAGCTGCGGGAAGGCAACCTGGACGCCGCGCGCAAATGGTACGGTGAGGCCGTCTCCCTCCACTCCTCCAGCTACCTTGCTTACTACTACGCCGGTTCCCTGGGTATGAGGGACGGGGGAGATGCCAATGAGGATCTCGCGGAGGACCTTCGCGCCTCCATCAAGCTCAATCCACAATTCGCTCCGGCGCTGGTGTCTCTTGCCCAGTTCGACTCCATGCATCGGGAAAAGCTGGACGAAGCCCTGCAGATGGCGTTGCGCGCGGTTCAGATCGATCCGGGCAACATCGACTACCGTCTGTATGCCTCAGAGGTCCGTGTGCAGCGCAAGGAGCTGCCTTCGGCCATCTCCGGTCTACGGGCCACCGCTAAGCTGGCCCACACTCCGGAAGAGCGCGCTCGTGTGCAGGCACGCCTGGATCAGGTACAGCAATATGAGCAGCAACTGTCGCAACGGGACGCGCTGCTCGCCGAAGCTGCAACGGCACAGCAGCCCGGCACCCATACCGCTTTAGACATGCCGCGAACATCCTCGGCAAGCGGGCCGCACCCCGTGACGGACAGGGAGGGCAAAGTCCTTCATCCGGTGGTGCTGAGGGAGCCGGATCACAAGCTGCCCGATGGACCTCCCGCGGGTCCGAAGCACACAGTCACAGGCACCCTGCACAACATCGGCTGCTTCTATCCCAAAGGCATGACGCTCAGCCTGGGGGGCAAGGGCGACGGCCTTTCGCTATACACCAATGACATGTTTGCCATCACCTACACCACGGGCAACTTTACCCCGGACCACGACCTCGATCCCTGCAAGGAGTTCGAAGGCCTGAAGGCAAAAATTACCTACGCCGACGTCACGGACCCTTCTGTGGCCGGGCAGATTCTCTCCATGGAGCTCAACAAGTAGCCGGAGGGAGAGCCATTTGCTTCATAGGACTTTGCTCTCAGCCGTGTTCACTGGCTTAACGCGAGAGGGCGGACACAAGCCTCGTCACGGTACCGGAATCCACCGCCTCCGCGGCCACCTGTATTCCTACGGCGATGTCCGCCACACATTCCGCCACGACCAGCACCGCCGCCGCATTCAACAGCACCACGTCACGCCGAGGCCCACGCTCCCCAGCAAAGATCGCCCGAAGAATGGCGGCGTTTTCCCTTGCATCGCTGCCCCCGGCCAGTGCCGTCAGCGGGGCAGGCGACAGCCCCAGTTCTGCCAGTGTCAGCCGCTGATCGGTGACGGTATAGCGACCTTCCTCACCGCGCACCAGCACCATTTCGCTCGGCCCACTCAGGGACAACTCGTCCAGCCCGCCCGCCCCGTGCACCACCATCGCATGACGCACTCCCAACAGGGGCATGGCTTCGGCAACAGGCCGCATCACCGCCCGGCTGAACACGCCCATCACCTGCCGCCGCGCGCCTGCCGGGTTCAGCAGCGGCCCCAGCAGATTAAAGATCGTCCGCACGCCCAGCCCGCGACGCACCGGCATCACCGCTCGCATCCCCGGATGGTGGTTTGAGGCCAGCAGAAAGCAGAATCCGTGCTGCCGCAACGCCTCGGCCGCGGCCACCGGCTCCAGACCGATGGGAACGCCTAGCGCCTCCAGTACATCGGCCGACCCGCACCGGCTCGTCACCGCTCGGTTGCCATGCTTGGCCACCCTGGCTCCCGCGGCCGCTGCCACCAGCGCCGCCGCCGTAGAGATATTGAAGGTGCCCGATCCGTCGCCGCCCGTCCCGCAGGTATCCACCAGCAGTCCACGCTCCGCCTCGCTCAGAGGCAGGGGAACCGCTGCCTCCCGCATGGCGAGAGCAAACCCGGCAATCTCCTCCGCGGTCTCGCCCCGTGCCGCCATCGCTCCCAGCAGTGCGGCCAGCTGCATCTCCCCGGCCTCCCCGGCCAGCAGTCGGCGCATCAGGTTTTGCGCCTGCTCTACATCCAGCATCTGCCGCTCTTCCGTCACCCACTTCAGCTCGTCCGTGATGGCCACAAATCGAGGCTACATCAGGCCCACTCGCGATTAAGTCCAGTCCAAGCGAGTCGAATCGTCGTCCGCGAAGCTGAATTAGCATGAACCCGACCAAGCTCAGCACTCCCTCTTGCCTTCTGACGTCCTTCGGAGTTCTCTGGAACTATGGCTAGATCCAT
>CAXTGE010000084.1:10353-12730 GCA_964243645.1 uncultured Acidobacteriaceae bacterium
TGATGGAACCTCAGCAATGGAGCAAATGAAAAATCAGGCGTATGAACGCCATGACGTCAAGACGTCAGAGTCCTCATTGGGAAGTTGGCGCATCGGGCAAGAACTCTCCCCGCGAGCATTCTTCTCCGCTTGGAGCGGCCGCAACATGCTCAATGAAATACCCGCCGTCGATCAAACGTTTCAGGGTGAACTTGAACGTACCAAACTCACTGTCGGGCTCAAGGCACACATCAGCGCCTGAGGAAGTGAGTCTTACAGTAGACGAATCGATCATGCCCACTGAAAACCAGCTTGGGTCAACTTTCTTGGAATCCTGTTTTGCTTCGACGATGCCTCGCTTCAGGAATGAGGTCACCTGTGGTGCGGCAATGCGAATGGTTGGTTGTCCTTTCTGTAGTCGCCAAAACAGGTCGTCAATGCGGTCCAGTTCTGGGGTGAGAGAGCGTATACCAAGATCCTCGATGCCGGTCTTGGTGATGAGAACGCTCTGATCCAGAGGTCGATCAATGCAGCTGCCGCAGGAGTTCATAGTCCTGAACTCGCCCTTCTCTCCAACGTGCAGGGTGCCCTTGTCGTTATCGAAACTGGTACCAAGCGCTTGGTCGATCATGAAGGGATAAAAGTTGATCCAGAGGAGTTCAGCGTGATCTCCATCCCATTGCCAAAGGCTAGTCTGCTTCCCGATTGTGGCGCCCATGAGCTGTTCGTACCCTGCATCTATGTAGAAGCGTGCGCGGCCTTGAGCATTTTCAGGAAGCAGCCCTAGCTCGGAGTAGAGCGGCCCACAACTGCCTGGATTGTGAGGCGAGCCGTCTTTTCGACAGGCGAGTCCCGTTCGGTCAGGAAGCCAAGCTCCTATTAGGTCTTGTGGGTCTCGTTGCCGCCTGACGGATGCAGCGGCCAGTGACCAGAGCTGAGCAGGGTTACCGTTTCGGCGGCCGATAATGAGCACGGTCCCGCCTGTCTCTGTTGCTACGGCAACTGCGTAGAGGTCTCTTCCCAACTGGACGATGTCGTGCTGCGGGGAAAAGCCCTCATTGCAGCCTGCAGCTGCGATACCTTGTTTGCAAAGCTGATCGTCGATCTGTTGCGGCAATGCATTCGGATGGGAACTGAGGATCTCGGTGACGGCTTGCCCGGCTGCGTTCCACATTTGAGCTAGGGCGTTTCGCGCCTCGGTGCTGTCATCATTCAAAATTCCATTTTCTGAGGTGTGGGCCTTCAGGATGGATTGTGCGGCCTTGTACTGTTCGGCCGCTTGCTGAGCGGATACGTAAATTGGTCCGAATAGACAAATCACGAGGAGTGAAAGAGAACCAGTCAGACCAAGGCAGCTCCGCAGCATAGGTGCGACGTTAGCACGCCAGAACCAATTCACGCTTAATACGCAATCCGCTCCACCTTATCGAGCGCGACTTCATCACTGCGCCGGTCGTAGAGGCCAGTTGCCCGTGCCGATTCATGGCCAGCCATGTGCTGAGCAATCTCCAGCTTGCTAATCCGATCCAACTTACAACTTGATATCTCGCAGCTCAAAACTGAACAGGACCCGCGCTGGCGTCCATCTACCCTGCTAACCATCACGTCTCGCCTGCTGACGGCCAAGCCTATCGTTTATCGCACACGGCGCCTTGCCGCTCGTTTGAAGCTCTCGCTACCATGACTGCGAGTCGCAACCGTATCCATCCCCCGTCGCACCCGCAGGAGCACGCATGAAGATTCACGAGTACCAGGCCAAAGAGATCCTCCGCCGCTACGGCGTCAGCGTACCTGAGGGCCAGGTCGCCGTCACCTTTGAAGAGGCCGATGCGGCCGCGGGACAGCTCTTCGGCGCGGGTCATGGCGTGGTTGTTGTCAAGGCGCAGATCCATGCCGGCGGACGCGGCAAGGGCGGTGGCGTCAAGCTTGCCAAATCCCGCGCCGAGGCCGAAGGCCATTCCAAAGCCATTCTCGGCATGCAGCTCATCACGCACCAGACCACGCCGCAGGGGCAGAAGGTCCAGCGCATCCTCGTCGAGGCCGGCTCCGCCATCGCCCGCGAGCTCTACCTCGGCATCGTGCTCGACCGGGCGACTGGCAAAGTGGTCTTCATGGCCTCACAGGCCGGCGGCATGGAGATCGAAGAGGTTGCGCATGACAACCCCGACGCCATCTTCAAAGAGGTCATCGACCCCGCCCTCGGCCTCGCGCCCTACCAGGCCCGCCGTCTCGCCTTCAAGCTCGGCCTCGAGCCCGCGCAGGTCCCCGAGGCGGTCCGCTTCATGATCGGCCTCTACAAGGCCTACCTCGACACCGACGCTACCCTGATGGAGATCAACCCCTTCATCACCACCAAAGACGGCAAGCTCGCCGCGCTCGACTGCAAGATCAACTTCGA
>CAXTGE010000085.1:0-12468 GCA_964243645.1 uncultured Acidobacteriaceae bacterium
GCCAGCTCAAAATCAGGCCGCAGCGCCAGCGCATGCCGCGCGGCGTCGATCGCCGCGTCCCAGTGCCCCATCGCTTCGCTTCCTGCCGCCACGTTGTTCCAGGCCTCGGCCGAGCGTGGATCGAGCTTCAGCGCCTCCTGCGCCGCGGCCACGCTCTCCGCATGGCGGCCCGCCCGGCTCAGCGCGAGGGAACGGTTCACATACCCAGCCGCAGTCTTCCGCGCAGCCGCATCCCGCTCTTCATCCTGCTGCCCTCCCGGCTGCTGTAACGCGAACCAGCGCAGGTTGTTGGCCGCGATCGTCAGCGCCGGGTTCAGGCGGAGCGCCTGCTCCTCCGCATGGATGCCCAGGTCCCATTGGTGCAGCGCCCCGTATCCCGCACCCACGTTGTTCCATGCCTCCGCCGAGCGCGGGTCGATCTGCAAGGCCTGCTGGGCCTCTTCGATCGACCTTCCAAATGCCCCCGCCCGGTAGGAAGCCAGCGAAGCATTGATCAACGCCGCCACCTGGGGTGACGCACCTGAGGGCGCTCCGTGCAAAGCCGACAGTGCCGCTGCATCGCCCGGAACGACAGCCAGGGTGGTCTGCGCCAGCGCGCGCGCCGCAGGGCTATTGCCGGCCTGCGCATAGGCGGTTAACAGAAGATCGCGCTGCATTGTGCGCTGTCCATTCAGCGCGACGGCGCTCTCCAGCTGTGTCGTCGCCTCCGGCACGCGACGGTGATTCAGCAGCCATCGCCCATAGTAGGCATGGGGCAGATCATCGCCGGGTGCCAGCGTAATCGCCCGCAGAAAGTGGTCCTCCGCGACAGCCTCTAGATCGTGCTGCCCGGCATCCGCCAGCAAGCCGTTCACGATCCCGAGATTGATCTCCAGCGTCGCGTAGTTCGGCGTGTATTGCAGCGCTCTCCTGAACAGCGCCAGCGCTCCCGGGTAATCCCCCATGTTCATGCGCGTCAGGCCATAAATCATCAAGCCACGGCCATTGTGGGGAGACTTGGCCACGTCATCGGCCCACAGACTCGCCTCGTCATGCCACACCAGGTTGCGCCGGTGCGCTCCATAGGCATAGCCGCAGAGCGCCAACCCACACACCCCGGCGCTCAAGCGCAACATCCAAACCCGTCCCGTCCCTGTCCTGATCTCCGCCAGCAGTCGCCGGTACACCAGATGCAAGGCCCACACCACCGCGAGCATCAGCCCCGGAAACGAGAAAAACATTCGGTGGTCGTTTTCCACCTCGCTCAGGGCATACAGCGAGGTCGGCAACTGTGTCAGCACGAACCACAGCAGACCATACGCGATGGGGTAGAGCTGTCTCCGCCGCGCACACCAACCGATGGCCAGTAGCAGCCCCACGAGAAACAGCAGACCCATCCCGGCTCTTTCACTCACCGCGGCAAACGGCTGCAGGTCGGTATCCACGTTCAGGTGCAGCGGCAGAAACAGCGCGCCGCAGTACCGCAGCCACACATACGGCTGCGTCAACCGGTACGAAGCGGCCGACAGGATCGTCGGCGCATAGGTCTTCGGCGTCATCGCCGCTTGCAGCCCTAAGCATGCAGCCGTTACGGCAAGCGCTGGTCCTGCTGCAGACACACTCACGCGCCAGCGTTGCGCTGTCCCCAGCGCCTCCGCCTCAAAGAAATACACATAGCCCAGCAGCAGCAACGGCAACACCAGTGCCGGTGGCTTGGAAAGCATCGCCAGGGCAAACGGCACCAGGTACAGCCCATACCGACGCTGCGCAGGAGATACCGCATACAGCAGCAACCCCGCAATGCACCCCAGCGTGCAGTACAGATCACCACGCTGGATGACATAGTTCACGGTCTCGGCCATCGCCGGATGCAGGCCGAACCACGCGGCCACGCCCAGAGCCAGCCATCGATGGCTGACCTGCGGCTCCGTTCGGGAGAAGAGCGTATCGGCCCAGCGGTAGAGGCAGGCCACCAGCGCCAGAAACCAGAGGATTGTGCTCAGGTGAAACCAGAAGGGGTGATAGCCGCGTCCCAGGGCATAGTCCAGGGCGAGCGACGCGGTTACGACCGGCCGGTAGGTCTGGTTCGCCGGCAGGACGCTGAAGGCCGTCGCATCAGTGAATATGCGCGGTAAATTGCCGAGCGACCGCACCGCGGGGTTATCGGTGACCGTGTGAAAGTCATCGAAATGGAATGAATTCCCAAGGGAATTGGCGTAAAGGAGAAACACCGCCACCAGCAGGAGGGCGAGGGGCAGGTTGCGTTGGCTCTGCATGCGAGGGTCTCTCCCCATCATAGCCAGTACCCTGTAACAGGGGGCGCTCAGGCGCGCGGTCCAGCCCTCCGATCAGCCCGTCTTCGCCGTCACGCTCAGGCTGTGCCGTCCAGGCGCAGGGCGCGAATCATGGATCCAAGGCTGCCCGCCGGCGGAGGCGGCGTGGGCTTCACCGCCACATGCTGCCCCTGCCTGGCCGCATGCTCCTTGGCCAGCGCCGAGGCACTCACCACCACCGGACCTGTCGGAACCGAGCCCTTGAGTGCCGTCTTCTCCTTCGGTCGCAGACGATTGGCAGGCGTGCGGGAGGGACTCCTCGCGAAGCGCGCAACGGCTTTGGAGGCTTTGGCCTCTTTGCCCACCTTCGCCCGTCTGATCCGAACCGGAGCGGCTGTAACAAGGGAATCCACCGAAGGATCGCTCGCGCTTGATGCCGGTTCATTGGACACCGGCTCTGCACCCACAAAAGGGAAGTTCAACGGTCCATCGATCTCAACCAGGACGGCGCGGAGTCGGTACAGGCGGTCGAGCTCCCCATCGAGAGCTTCAACGATTTGCTGCAAAAGCATAGGCCCTAGTGTAGCAATGGCTATATGAAGGATCGTCGGGGTAACCGTAACTGGCTCTGGATATCGAGGCTGCTCCTCCTGGCGAGCGTTCCCCTTCGAAGTGCCGCCACCCAATCCGCTTCCCTCGAAGGAACTGCTTATACCGCCGCGCTGGCCCAGACCTCGCCCACGGCACGGGTCAGCTCACTCGAACACTTCCTCAGCGACTTCCCCAGAGGCACACGGCGTACCGCCGCCCAGGAACAGCTGTTCGAGACCTATCTCACTGCATTTCCCGAACAGGTTGAGCATATTCACGCGATCGCCTCTACGCAGCTGCAGGCCACCTCCCCTGGTCTTGACCGCTGGATGGAAGAGGCACACCTCGCGGATCTCCTGGCCGACGTGGGCGAGCACGGAACCGATCTCGCCGACGCGGAAACCTGGGCGCAGGATGCCGTCCGTTCCCTCACTGAGCCCGCCTACGCGCAACAATTGCATCGCATGCGGACCCTGTATGGCCTGCCTGCCCTTACCCTGCGCGAGAGACATCTTCAGTTCGGGGCAGACCGCGCCAGAGCTCTCGCCGCTCTAGCCAACGTGCGGCTGCGGCAGGCACGTCTTGCGATCGCCGCCCCCTTGCTCTCCGAAGCCGCTCACCTCGACGCTCGATCGAGCGAGATTTACCGCCTTCAGGGGGAGCTGGCGCTCGCGCAGGGCCAGAAAGCCCAGGCTCTCAGCGAGTTCATTCACGCCAGCGCCCTCGGCATCCTTCCTCCAGCCTGGAACGGGCAGCAACTCCAACTCTTTAGGGAGCTGGAGCACGGGGACGCTGAGGCCCTACAGCTACGCATCGACGCGGTCTACCGTACTATCCATCCGCCGCTCTTTCACCTGCCGGCACGTCAACTGCCTGGGAGCGGACATCCGGCGCTGCTGGAGCTCTTCACCGGCAGCGACTGCGCTCCGTGCGCCGGTCCGGACCTGGCCCTCGACAGCCTCCTCGGCACCTATAGTCGCGCGGACCTCATCGCTCTCGAGTACGACGAGCACATCCCACGACCCGATCCGCTCGCCACCCCGGCCTCCGTCGCACAGGCAGCCTTCTACAGCGTAGGCTCGACACCGGCGGCCTTTCTCGACGGACAGGCTCTCCAAATTCTCGGCGGCTCCCGCGAGGACGTGGGAAACATCGTCGTCGGCTTTGCCGATCAGGTCGAGTCGGTGGCCTCTCTGCCCAGCGGCCTCCACCTCTCGCTCGCGGCTAGGTGGGCAAACCCTGGGGAGCTCCGCGTCACGACTGCCCTGGCCCAGCAAAGCCCCTCTAACGCGGCGGCTGCCGCCGGCACCGGCAACACCTCTTTGCAGGCGCTACAGCGAGCCGTCCTAAACATCGCTCTGGTCGAAGACGATCTGCGCTACCCCGGTCAAAATGGCGTCCGCTTCCACCGCATGGTCGTCCGTGCACTGCAGCAAACCCCGGCCATGGTCGCCCTGGTCGGAGCTGCCCACCCCTCCGTAATCACCTTTCAACCCGCCGCTCTAGAGGCTGCGCAAGGGGCCTACCTCCGCGACTACGAAGCCCACAACGATCGCTTCGGAGCCTTTCACTTCCGGGCCACAGACATCCCGCTCCGCCTCGACCACCTAGCAATCGTCGCCTGGGTACAGGACCCCACCACAAAGCACGTACTGCAATCCGGATTCCTGGCCGTCACCCCGGGCCAGTAACCCGCAGCGATAGAAAGCTTCGACCCAACCTCTTACAACTTAGAACCTTCAACTTACAACCTTCTCTCCGCCGCCTCTGCTACCCTCGATGGAACCGCAGCGGCGGTTGTGCGATGCGCGTCCTTCAAACCGTCTTTGGCGTCTTTCACCACTTCGAGCTCGCCCGCGAGTTCGAACGGCGCGGCCATCTCCAGGCCATCTACTCCACCTGGCCCTGGAGCCGGCTCAAGCGCGAGGGCCTTCCCCGCGAGAGGGTGCACACCTTCCCCTGGCTTCACGTTCCCGAGTACGCCCTCGGCCGCAGTCCCTTCGATCTGCCCTGGCTCGCCGACGAGCTCGGCTATCGCAACGCGCTCGCCTTTGATCGCTGGACCGACCGGCAACTCGGCAGTCTCCTTCGCGCAGGCGAACGCCCCGACGTGCTCATCGGCATCTCCGGATCCAGCCTGCGCGCAGGGCAGCACCTGCAACGCGAGGGCGGTCTCTTCGTCTGTGACCGCGGCTCCACCCATCAGCGCTACCAGGAAGAAATCGTCGCCGACGAGTACCGCCGCTGGGGCGTCGCCCGACCGGTCTCCGATCCACGCGACACCGCCCGGGAAGAGGCCATCTACACCGTCGCCGACGCCATCACCGTGCCCTCTTCGGTCGCCCGCCGCTCTTTTCTCCAACACGGTTTGGCCCCCGAAAAAGTCCACGTCATCCCCTACGGTGTCCGGCTCGACCAGTTCATGCCCTCTGCCGATCCACCCAGCGGGGAGTTCAACGTTCTCTTCGCTGGCGCAGTCGGCTTGCGCAAAGGGGTGCCCTATCTGCTGCAGGCCTTTGCCGCCCTGCGCCACCCACGCAAACGGCTGCGGATCGCCGGCACCCTGCAACCGGAGATGCAGCCCTTACTCCACCGCCTCCCCACCGAGCATGTGGAGTTCCTCGGATCGGTCGCACAGGCGGAGCTCGCCAGCCTCATGAGCCGCAGTCACGTGCTCGTCCTGCCCTCCATCGAGGAAGGCCTGGCGCTTGTGCAGGCCCAGGCCCTGGCCTGCGGTTGCCCCGTCCTCTGCTCGGAAAACACCGGGGGCGAGGACCTTTTCACCCATGGGCAGGAAGGATTCGTCGTCCCCATTCGCGATGCCGGAGCGCTCACCGGCCACATGCAGCAACTTGCTGACGACCCGGAGCTCGCCCGCTCCATGCGGGCCGCAGCCCTGGAGAGGGTGCAGCACATCGGCGGTTGGCGCCAGTACGGCGATCGCTGGGAGACACTGCTCCATCAGCTCGTCGCAAGCCAATCTAACTAAGTCCAGTTACTCCAGCCAAAGTCCGCCCCCGACAAAGTGCACCACCTCCAGCTTGTCGCCGCTGTGCACCGCCTGGCTCACCCATCCCGTCCGCGGCGCGAGCTCCCCATTCAGTTCAGCCGCCACCCGGTCCAGGCGTAGCTCCATCGCCGTTAGCACCGTGTCCAGCATCGCCGGCGAGCTCAGCCCGTCGAGCACCCGCTCTCGTCCATTCACCATCAGTCGCAAAGGCACAGTCACCCGTTCAGGGTAGCAATCTTCACGCAGCCCCGTGCGGAGCCGCTCTTCGCAAGGGCCACAGCAGATCGGTTGGTCCGCGCCCTTTGCCCAGGCCCGGAGCCGCGCGCAATGCCCCTTCCACAAACGCCTTTGCCGCACGCGCCGCCTCCGCTGCGGCTGCCCCATTCACCAGCTCCGCGAGCAGAGCCGACGAAAAGGCACATCCCGTCCCGTGCGTCGATGTCGTCTCCACTCTGCTTCCAGGAAGGATCACGGTCTCTCCGGTTGGCGACAGCACCAGGTCGACCGGCTGGTCCTGGTCGCCGCCGGTGGCAACAACTCCCAGCTTCGGCCATCTTGACTGCAGCACACGCGCCGCCTGCTCCGCCCTCGGCACACTCTCCACCGGCTCTCCGGACAGCACCGCCAGCTCCGCCCAGTTCGGTGTAATCCAATCGACTGCGGGCAGCAACAGCTCTCGGAACACTTCCAGTCCCTCGTCTGGAAACAGCGGCCGCCCGGAGCTCGACCGCAGCACGGGATCCAGCACCACCACTGGCGCATATTTCTCGTTTTGCAGTCGCTTCGAGCTTAGAAATTGTGCAACGACACCAGCCAGCTCCGGCGTTCCCAACATCCCGATCTTGATACCAAGCGCCGGCAGGTCTTCATCCAGACTCGCTAGCGTGGTCTGCAGTAGATCGACCCCCACGGCCTCCCACCCATACACCCCGGACGTATTCTGCACGGTGAGCGCCGTGATGGCGCTGCATCCAAACAGCCCGAACGCGGCAAAGGTCATCAGGTCCGCCGTTACGCCCGCTCCGCTGGAAGGGTCAAAACCCGCCACCGACCACACCACGCGGTCACGCCGGCCCTGCCACGCAGGGGTAATCGGATCATCCCCGGCCAACCTTTGCTCGCTTGATAAATCCGGGCGATCTCCCGGTCTTTGCCCCTTTTTTTCCATCTCGTCTACCATAGCCTAAACAGGAAACGCAAGTTCGTCTTCTACTTACAACTCTTTGTAGATCATTGACTTACGGCCTTTTGATCGGGACAATGGAGGGGTGACGAAACTTGTACATATGAGCCTGCGCCACATTCGCAGATCCATCGGTTCCGCCGGCAAGCCCGTGGGAATCTTTCTGGCTCTGGCCATCTCCGCTTCGGTGATTGCGAGTCCACCCCCCAGGTCCAGCTCCGCTTCCGCGAAGACCGGTGCCTCTCCACTCCGCTGGTTCCAGGTCGGCAAAGCCTCCTGGTACGGCCGAGGCTTTCAGGGACATCGCACCGCGACAGGGGAGCCCTTCGATATGAACGCCCTCACCTGCGCACACCGCACCCTGCCACTGGGCAGCTGGCTGCGCGTCACCAATCTCCGCAACCGCCGCTCGACCTTTGTTCGCGTCAATGACCGCGGACCGTACGCGAGCGACACCATCGTCGACCTCTCCTTTGCCGCCGCCCAGCGCGTTGGTCTCCTCGGCAAGGCCGCCGTACGCGTCGAACGCGTCAGTGCCGACGATCCCGAGCTGGCTCATGCCCTGCTCGCGCAACTCGCGACCACGCCACAGCCGCTTATCAGCAACAACTAGAGCAGTTCTCCTGAAGGTGTAGAGCGTATGGAGACCGTTCGCGTCGTTTTCTCTTAAGGAAAACGACATTCTCCATCGTTCTGCGCTCCTCCATATCAGGAGAACTGCTCTAAGTCTCGCTATCGACCCACAAGCACGAAAGGCCTGCCGAAATCGGCAGGCCTTTCGCATTGATGCAAAAAACTACAGCTTCTCGAAAAAGTCACACGCCGAGCAGGAGATATACACGCCACCGGGAACACCGCGCTCGCGGTCCTTAACCCGCTTCACAATGCGAGTCGGCTTTGCGCACTTCGGGCAATCCGTGCTCTGCTGCGTATCCATAACCTTCTTGCGGTCACCAGTCTTTGCGATCTTTGCCATCTTCGGTCCCTCTCACAATCATTTCGCCAACTCCGGAACGCACACGTATCAGCGGCTGCTCGGCCGGGCGCTCAAGCCAACAAGAACGGAGCGCACGTAATCCGAGCCCGGGTTAGCTCTACCTTAGTGTACACGGGGTAAGCGCCCGCGAGCGCCCTCCCAGGACTGCCTAGCGCTCTCCCGGCGAGTTCCCGTCCTTCGTCGTCATCTGGTTGTTCGGTGTCCCTGCCGACCCGGAAGTCGGCTGTGCCGGAACCCGTGACGAGTCCTTCGGAACCACCACCTTACCCAGCCCAGGCGCCCCTGCCGAGTCGTCACTCTCGCCAGGCTTGCGCAACGTCGGGGCGCTGCCCTGCACGCCGGCATCGCGGCCCGCGTGGGTATCGCCGTTCACGATCGTCCGTGCCTCCAGCGTTGGCCCGCTTTGTACGCCCACCTCGTTCTTTTCACGGATCTCAAGCGGCCTGCCCAATGCGGCAATTTCCAGCCTCACCACATGATCGTGTTGAAAGCGCACAAATTGCGTCGGCTTGGGCGGGTCCCCGTAGATCCACTCCTCGTACATGGAGCTGTCGTCATCCCCTGCCTTCGTATGCTCCCGGTGCTTCGTCTTCGGCTCACCGACAGACGCCAGTACCATGCGCCGATTCATACCGACCAGGATCTCGTGCGCATCCACCGCGTCGCGCACCTTCGGCGGCAGCGTATCGGCATAGGCTTCCGAGCTCGTCTTCGCTTTGAAGTCGACCAGCGGATCCAGCAGCGCCTTCACCTCCGCCGCGGTCACCTCCGGTACGCCGCCTTCAAAGACCAGCGTCACCCGGCACCCCGTTGCCAGCGGCCCCTGTTGCGCTAATTGCATGCCGTTCAGAGAAACATGGCTCAGAAAGCGATGCTTGGCGTACGGGCCGCCGTTAAAGTCGACGATGATCCGGTCGGCCTTGAAGTCCAGATGGCTGACCTCCACGCGCTCCCCCGGCGACGCCGACTGGCCCTTCTCATACAGCAGGCGTTTGTATTCCTCTTCACGCGGCGTCATGTTCCCATTTGCCAGCAGGGTCAGGCCCGCTCCCAGGGGCAGCTCGCGATGGGCAAATCCCTGTTCGGCCTCAAGATTCCGAATCAGGTCCAGCCTGCCCCGCTGGTCCAGCGGCTGCTCCGGCAAACTGACATGGGTTGGGTGAAATTCCGTGGTCACGTCGGCCGTCGCGGTCTTCATGCCCACCACAAAAACCTGCGCCCGCATGGCAGGTAGAGAGACGAGACACGTGCCGGAAAGGAAAGTGGCAAGACGTGCGCGGGAGCCCATAAATCACCTCTGGATGCCACAAATACTGCGCCAACGCCAACCCCGTTTGCAAGCCCACCTTCGTCCGGGCGGAGGCACAATCACGCACGATCAAAATCAAGCGATATTCAAAAACGCGGTTCATCCTTCGGCTCAGGCGGACGCGTCTCGGGCAGGCGCGACTTCCGACCCTCATCCCAACTCTCCGAACCTCCCGCAATTTCCGCATCTGCCCCATTCGACTCCGGCAGCGTGGCCGAGGCCGTGCTCCCTGTCGGCGTCGCTCCAAGAATCTGCACCAGCTGCGTGCCCGCAGGGGCTTCCATCGCTGCATGGGCGGCCGGCGGCGGCACAACCATCGCGTATCCTGCCCCCACGATCGGCGCATGCGTGTAGTTCCACGCGTAATCCCTCGTCAGCGCGTACAGCGCCACCACACCACCGATCAGCACCAACCCGGTAAAGACCGCGCCTTCAGGCCCATACGCTCCACCCGTGAGCCACGTTCTCCCCGAGCTATCCGTCGCCACCACGCTCGCAAAATCGACCGACCCCGCCAGTGGCAGCCCGAACAGCACACCCATGGACGCCAGCCAGCCAAACCGGATACCCCACCCCAGCCATAGTGCATGCGTCCTCAGGTAGGCCACGCAGAACAGCACACTGCCGATAAAGGCCACGCCGAAGCTGAAGGGCGTATTGTTCAGCGGCGAGGTAATCAGAAACGCCGCTATGCCTGAGAACACGGCAGTCGCCGTCACAGGCCCGGTCGCGGCCACCAGGCGCTGAAGGAGGTAGCCACGGAACGCCATCTCCGTGGCCAGCGCGCCGATGAACAGCGTCACCAACGCGAGCAGCGCCGATCCCAGCGCACGCGGCGCAAACCAGAACTGGGGATGCAAATCACCCACCACGGCCATCGGCACCAGTGTGACCAGCAGCAACGCCCAGCCAAACGCCGCGCCCTTTTGCCACTCCCGGTACATCGTTGGTCGTACGGGCAGCACATTCGTCTCACGTATGCTGCCGTTCCGCGTAGCTACCCAATGCAGCGCCGTGAAGCCCGTCACCAACAAGATGAGGAGGAAGATCTCCTGCAGCAGTGGCCGGATGGCTTCCGTGCCGAGCACCCGGGCAAATCCCTGGGCCGCATTGGCCGAACCTGTCCGCGCCGCCAGCAGCCACAAAAATCCAATGGCAAATTGGGCAAACTCCAGTGACCGCGGCACCGTCTGTCGAGACTCACCCATTGCTGCCAACGCCGCTTCGCTCCTTCACGCGGGGCATCACCACCGCGCCTTGTTGCAGCCTACGCCGCTGTATAGAACTGCGCCAGATTACGGAATTTCCCGTACCGCGCGGCCAACAAACCGTCCAGGGGTTTCGCCTGCAGCTCCGCAAAGTGACGCTGAAGTCGCTCCCCCACCAGCTGCATCGCAAACGCGGGATCGGTATGGGTTCCGCCTGGCGGCTCCGGGATCACATCATCCACGCAGCCCAGCCGCTGCACATCGATAGCCGTGTAGCGCAGCGCCGCCGCCGCCTGCTGCTTTTTGTTCGCGTCCTTCCACATGATCGACGCACAGCCCTCCGGCGAGATCACGGAATAGATCGCGTTCTCGAGCATCAGCACGCGGTCCGCGACCGCCAGCGCCAAGGCCCCGCCCGACCCGCCCTCGCCCGTGATCGTTGCGATCGTTGGCACGCGTAGCCGGCTCATCTCCAGCAGGCTGCGGGCGATCGCTTCGCCCTGTCCCCGCTCCTCGGCACCCAGCCCCGGATTGGCGCCGGCCAGGTCGATGAATGTAAAGATTGGGTGCCCGAACTTCTCCGCGATCTTCATCGCGCGCAGTGCTTTTCGGTATCCTTCCGGGTCCGGCGAGCCGAACTTCCTCATGACCCGCTCCTTCAGCGTGCGCCCCTTCAGGTTGCCGATCACCATCACCGGCGTCCCCCCAAATCGGGCCATCCCCGCCGCCATGGCCGCGTCGTCGCCATACTGACGGTCGCCATGGATCTCGCTGTAGTCCGTAAAAAGAGCTTCTATATAGTCCATCGGGTACGGGCGCTGCGGGTGCCGGGCAAGCTCTGTCTTGATCCATGCCTCAGATACAGGGGCTGGCTGAGCGACGACCTTGTTTTGTTGTAGTTCGGCCATGTGACTCCAATGAGTGATTGTAGCGGCAGATACATCCCTTCGCACGGGCACTTCTCGCCTTCGTGCAGCTCCCGGCCGCCGACCTTCCTGCACGCGGGCCGCTATGGCCATAACTTCCGCAGGCAATCAATCCACACGGTTCAGATCGGTATCCTAGCCACTACATGGACCACATTAAGCCTCGCCCGTCTGGCTTAGGGCGGCGCTCTTTCACCACGCGACCTGCCGCGTCGCCAACCACGCTGGAGTTCTCCCATTGTGACCTGCCGCACGTCCCAACTCCTCTTCCTGCTTAGCCTCGGCTTCCTGTCTCTCGCTTCGGTCGGCGAGGCGCAATCTTCCGCACAGCCTCCCGTCATCAGCGGCACGGTACATGATCCCGCGCAGCTCGCCCTGCTGGGTGCCCAGATCAGCCTCGATGCTCCCGACGTTCACCAAGCCACTGTCAGCGACAGCACCGGGCATTACCTTCTGCCCTCCCCTGGCCCGGGCACCTTTACCCTGACCGCCACCCGGCCGGGCTTCGATCCCGTGCAGGCGTCCGTCGTCGTCACCGCGGCAGGTGCCTCGCTGGACCTTAACTTCACCACCGTCAACGCTGCCACCATCGTCAATGTGCAGGGCTCGCTCTCCGGCTCCTCCGCCGTCGGCTATTACGTCCGCTCCGTCGACCGCGGCGTCCTCGGCACCGAACCGGTCGTTAACCAGCCCTACACCATCACCATCCTGCCCGCCGAGCAGCTCACCAACACACAGGTCAAAAATCTCCGCGACGCCCTCAAATACCTCCCGCTCGTCCAGTTCACCGAGCAGCAGGGCCCCGAGATCATCCGCCCCGCCACCCGCGGCATGCAGGGCTCCATCGCCCAGAACACCCGCATGGACGGCATGGCCATGGCCATCACCGGCGGCAATCCCATGGAGCAATACGGGGAGCTGCAGGTAAAAAACGGCCTCGGCTCGCCCATGTACGGTCCCGCCAACCCCTCCGGCATGTTCGACTTCGTCCT
>CAXTGE010000086.1:0-3231 GCA_964243645.1 uncultured Acidobacteriaceae bacterium
AAGCATGATTACCGTGTGCATCGTGACGCCGTGCGGGATGCCGAGTCGGCGCGCAAGGTCGCCGAGGAGTCCGGCAGGCTCACGGAAGTTCCCGCTGGCGAGCCGCGGAATGTGCCGATCTCCGCGGCCGTCCCTGCGCCCGGGGAGGCCATCCCGGTGCTGGACGATCTGGAGGCCGAGGATGGCGTGCGCAGCTTTGTGGCCGACCCCCTTGCCAAGGGCAAGCGGCTGGATGCGTATCTGGCCAAGGCCCTGCCGGATGTCAGCCGCGGGCGGGTGCAGCTGCTGATCGAGAAAGGGCAGGTGCGTGTCGAGGGCAAGCCCGCCAAGGCGAGTCTGAAGCTGGAGGGCGGGGAGGCAATCGAGGTTGAGGGTGAGCCCCAGCCCGAGCCGCTGCGGGCCGAGCCGGAGGACATCCCGCTGGCTATCGCCTATGAGGACAACGACCTGGCCGCGATCGACAAGGCGGCGGGCATGACCGTGCACGCGGGGGCGGGCGATGCCGAGCACAACCGTGGCACGCTGGTGAACGCGCTGTTGTTTCACTTTCAGAAGGGGCTTTCCGGTGAGGGCGGCGCGCTGCGGCCGGGCATCGTGCATCGGCTGGACAAGGACACCAGCGGGCTGATCCTGGTGGCCAAGAACGACACAACGCATCGCAAGCTGGCCGAGATGTTCCAGTCGCGCTCCCTGCGCAAGGTGTACGTGGCGCTGGTGCACGGCAGCATGGCACATGATGAAGGCACGGTGGACCTGCCGATCGGGCGCGATCCGGTGCGGCGCATGCGCATGACCACCCGACGCAGCGTGGAGAGTGGAGCGCGACCGGCGGTGAGTCACTGGCGGGTGCTGGAACGGCTTGGAACGAAGGGAGATCCAGGGTCCTATGGCGTGTTCACGCTGGTGGAGGTGGAGATCGAAACCGGCCGGACGCACCAGATCCGCGTGCACATGGCTTCGCTGGGACACCCGGTTGTGGGCGACGTCCTGTACGGTGCGCCCGGCAAGCTGCGGCGGACCGACGATCCTGCGGGGGACGCACCGGAGCGGACGCTGAGCCGGAACTTTCTGCACGCGGCAGAGCTGGAGCTGCGCCATCCGCGCACCGGCAAGCCGTTGGATCTGACAGCCCCGCTGCCGCCGGAGTTGGAGAGCTTTCTGGCGAAGGTTCGCCCGGAGGGCCAGGAGGCGGTTGCCGGGGGCCAGCACCCCTCGCGAGTTGCTAGAATCAAGGCGAAATGAACGTCGTCTCCGCACCAAACCGATTCGCCGCCTTTGCTGTTGGGCTCCTACTGTCTTTCTGTGGCTCCCGTGGATCAGCGCAGCAGCCGGCGACCGCCACCCCCAGCCCTGCCGCGCAGGTCCCGACGCAAACTCCCGGGGGGACGACCAACCCGGCACTGACGCCGCGCGATGAGTCCACGGCCCCGCCGCAGGCACCCACAATCCAGGTGTTTACCCGAGAGGTGAACCTGGTGTTTACGGTGACGGACAGCAAGGGCAAGTTCATCACCAATCTGCAGCAGCAGAACTTCGGCCTGCTGGACGACCAGCGGCCGCCGGAGCGCGTGGTGCACTTCCGGCAAGAGACGAACCTGCCCCTACGCGTGGGGCTGATGATTGATACGTCGAACTCCATCCGGTCACGATTTGAGTTTGAGCAGCAGGCGGCGGTGGATTTTCTGCTGCAGATCCTGCGACCCATGGATCGCGCCTTCGTGGAAGGCTTCGACGTGCAGACCGACATCGCGCAGGATTACACGAACCGCATCGATTTGCTGGATACGGGCATTCACAAGCTGCGGCCGGGTGGCGGCACCTCCCTGTTCGACGGCCTGTACAAGACCTGCCGCGACCAGATGCTGACATTGCAGAACCAACAACCGGTGCGGCGTGCGCTGGTGCTGGTGTCGGACGGCGATGACGACTACAGCCGCTCGCACGAGGCAGACGCGATCAAGATGTGCCAGCGCGCCGAAACGATCGTCTACACGATTTCCACCAACGTGGGCCCCAGTAAAGACAAGGGCGACGACGTACTGCAGCAGATCGCCGACGCGACGGGCGGACGGGCATTCTTTCCGACGCGCATGGAAGATATGGCGACCGGGTTTGCGAACATCGAACAGGAGTTGCGATCACAGTATTCGCTGGAGTATGTGCCGGCAGAGTTCAAACAAGATGGCGCATTCCGGACGATTTATCTTGTCGCCTTGGATCAGCGCTACCAGGTGCATGCCCGCAAGGGATACTTTGCGCCGCGCAACCCGCAGTAACGGCTCCCAGCCCGAACGCAACTTTGGGGGCACCGCTGTGGTCTAAGAGACCATGAGCCGCGTTGCGTTCCGTTCTGGTTGTGCTGGAGTGTTTCTTGCCGTCGCCACGGCGAGTGCGTGGGCGCAGTATGCGGACGCGCCGCCGCCACCCCCGCCGGCCTATGCGCCGGGCCCAGCGGCATCAGGCAATTCTTTCGGGCCTTTGGGCGTGCCCGAGGCGCTGGCCGGGCTGACCTCGCAGCCGGCGTCGCATACGGCCTTTACCTTTGACCGTGACATGCTCCAGGGGATCCTGGGGCAGGGCGCCGTTGGCTTGAATGCCATCACGGTGCAGAACTACCGCTATCGGGAGCCGGCGTTTTATGTCCCGGAGGCCCTCCAGGCGTTGCGGGCATCCTACGGCGCGGCTGGATGGAAGCACCTGGTGGAGGCAAACGTCAGCCCTCGCGAACAGGTCTCCCCACTGAAGCCGATCACGGATTTGTGGCTGCATTTCCGCGGGGCCGAGATTGATGATGTGGCGATTCTGATCCGGGCGCCGCGGCAGATGAATGTGATCGAGATTTCCGGGACCCTGCGGCCGTTGGACCTGGTGCACCTGGGTGGGCACTTCGGGATCCCGAAGGTAGATCCGGGCGCGGTGATGGTGCCTGCGCCTCCCGGGCAATAGGCTACCAGCCCCAAAAGGCCAACGCAAAGGCCGCTAAGAACGCTAAGGTGCGCCACGGGAGCCGTTGCGAAACTTGGCGCTCTTTGCGCCCTTCGCGTTGGTCTTTCAAATAGGGAGGCTAGCGGGGTCGCTTAGTTTGGAGTGGGCTGCTGCACATGGTCCACAACGAGCATCGGCACCGAAACCCGGGTGCTCTGGAGCTTGAGCCCCAGTTGTTCCTGCACGGCTGTGAAGAGGTCGGGATCGTTACTAGTCGCCTCAGAAGCCTTTTCCTGGGGTTGAAAG
>CAXTGE010000086.1:3331-12343 GCA_964243645.1 uncultured Acidobacteriaceae bacterium
ACGTCATAGCGGGTGGAGCGCGCCCAGTCGGGCAGGCCGGAGATTTCATCATCGCGTAGCGGAAACACGCTGAAGGCATAGGCCTGGGAGATGAGGCCTCGCAGATCAATGCCACGATCGGTCATTCCGTCCGGTTGGTCACCAGAGTTCCATCCCCCTTTGTCCGGATCTGTGAGATGAATCGAAACGGCAGCCCATGGCAGGGGTGGACCTCCAGGCGGAGTGGATGCCGGCGTTCCGGAAGACTGGATCAGCGGAAGAAGCAGGGCTAAAGACAGACTGCGAAGAGCAAGCACCGTGCAGGACCTCCGGCCCTCTGGGTATCATCCACAATACGACGCCGTGCTCACGGCTGTCCTCGGTACAGCCTCCGTGCGCATCGTGGTGCATCTGCCGCAGGGTAGGCGCCCCGTCAGGCGAACTGCTGGAGGAAGCGGATATCGCCGCCATAGAGCAGACCGATGTCGCTGATGCCGTATTTCATCATGGCAATGCGATCGACACCCATGCCGAAGGCAAAACCGCTAATTCGGCGAGTGTCGTAAACGGGATCTCGCCCGAGTTCGACGCGCCGCGCGTTCACCGCCTCGAAGACGTTGGGGTCGACCATGCCGCAGCCGAGCAGTTCGATCCAGCCGGAGTGCTTGCATTTGCGGCATCCCTCCCCGCCGCAGAACGGGCAGCTGATCTGGACGTCGGCCGAGGGCTCCGTAAAGGGAAAGAAGCTGGGGAAGAAGCGCGATTTCACAGCAGAGCCGAAGAGCGCCTTCATCGCGTGGTCGAGCGTGCCCTTCAGGTCGGAGAAGGTGATGTCCGTATCGACGCAGAGACCTTCTACCTGGTGGAAGACGGGGCTGTGCGTGGCGTCGGCGGCATCGTTGCGGTGCACTTTCCCCGGGATCACCGCGCGTAGGGGCGGATCCTGGGTAAGCATGGAATGGATCTGCACGGGCGAGGTGTGGGTGCGCATGAGGAGGCGTTCGCGCAGGGGCTTACCGGCCTGATCGGCAACGACGAGGGTGTCCTGGGTATCGCGCGCAGGATGGTTGGGCGGGAAGTTGAGCGCCTCAAAATTGTAGAAGTCGGTCTCGACCTCCGGGCCAAGCGCGACGGAGTAGCCGAGGCGCTCAAAAACCGAAACAATCTCGGCCATGGTCTTGATCAGAGGGTGCTCGGCACCGAGGCGCTGACGGGTGCCGGGGAGGGTGAAATCCAGGGCAGTTTCGGCCTGCTGAGGACGGGGGGCAGGGGCGATGGCAGCCTCGGTGAGGGTGGCTTCGACCTGCTCCTTCAGAGCATTGAAGCGCTGTCCGATGAGGCGCTTGGCCTCTGGTGGCGCGGCCTTCAGCCAGGCCTCGGAGATCGACTTCAGGTGGCCCTGCTTGCGGCCGAGCCACTCCAGACGGAAGGCCTCCGGATCGAACCCGGCGGCGGTCGCGGCGGCACGGGCCTCAGCGAGGACGGAGGCAAAGGCCCGGTCGAGCGAGGCTTCGGAGAAGTCAGTGAGTTGCGGGATGATCAAAACAGATGTTCCTTACGGCTTAAGCAGATTTCGCGAGCTTTGCTCTGGAGGTCTCGACGATGTCCGTCTGGACGACGCCAACGCGGGTGATGGCGTCCGGTATCTGCTCTCCATCCTCAAGCATGCTTTCCAGGTGAAAGGGCAAACCTTCCTGGATCAAGGACTGCACCTCCTCGAAGGTGCTGCCCAGGGAGGCCAGTCCCGGGAGATCGGGACAATAGGCGCTCCATCCCGTGCGGGATCTCTCAAAGACGACGGCGTACTCCCTCATGGCTTCAGACCTGCCTGCTTGAGAATGCTCCGATACGTGCCATCAGCCGGCTCATCGGAGGGCTTTCCGGCTACCGTCACCGTGCCAGGTTTTTGTGGATGCTTGAGATGCAAGTGACTTCCCCGTTGGCGATCTGTCACCAACCATCCTCTCGCAAGCGTTTGAGTATGTCCCGGTACTTCGGTGGCATGCTATCCCGATTGTAGCGAACGCTATAGGGCCCACCAGATCACGATGGCCATCAGCAGACCCAGCAGCAGACTGCGTTTATCGGTGCAGGCCCAGACGACAGGGTCGTCATGCATTTGGCCGCGGCTGGCGAGCATCCAGACCTGGCTTAGCCACAGCAGAAGCACGGGTACAACCAGCCAGAGGCGCGCGGTGTGGTGGTACAGCAGCGTCGTCTCCGGGTTGGAGATATAGAGGGTCATCACTACCACGGCCGCATAGGCTGATCCGGTGCCGAGGGAGCGCAGCTGTTCCAGGTCAGAGACGAAGTAACCGCGGCCGTTGCTGACCGCCTTGCCGCTTTCACGCAGCCCTTCGAGCTCACTGAAGCGCTTGACAAAGGCGAGGGACAGAAAGAAAAAAACGCTGAAGCCGGCGAGCCAGGCCGACATGGGTACACCCGTCGCCGCGCTGCCGGCGAGGATGCGCACGGTGTACAGACCGGAGAGGACAAACACATCGAGCAGCAGCTTGCGCTTCAGATAGAAGGAATAGGTAAGCGTAGTGACGGTGTAGATCAGCAGCCAGTCAAAGAAGCTGATGGCATGCCCGACGGCGTGCACACCTCCCATCGAGGCAAAGAGCCGCGGCAGGACGAGCGCAAGAGCGATCGACGCGCACATCAGGACAACGACCGCGCCAACGCCCGCAAAGGCGGAGAGATCACCCGCAGCAAAGGGACGCCGACGCTTGCGCGGGTGCCGACGATCGGCTTCAATGTCGAGCAGGTCGTTGATGATGTAGGTCGCCGAAGCGCACAGGCCAAAGCTGAAGAAGGCAACCAGCGCCGCGACGATCGTGGCCACACTCCAGGCGTGCGCCAACAGCACCGGAACGAAGATAAGCGTGTTCTTCGCCCATTGGTGGAGGCGGATGGCTTTGAGCCAGCTCTTCACCATGGGAGTACGGTCGTCAAAGGTATGCGCCACGGTGACGCCGGCACGGGTCAGGCCGCTGGTCAGCGCCTTGTCCGGATTGGCCACCATGGGCGCCTCGCAGGCCGAGAGCACCTCGATGTCCGGCCGGGCATTGCCGATGTAGCAAAAATTCTCACCGAAGTGGGAATGAAAGGCCGCAAGTTTGTTGCCACCGGCCAGATTGGTCGAGCCGTCCGAGGCGAGCACGCCGGCGAAGAGGCCCAGGTAGTCGGCGACCCGGTCGGCAAGGACGCGGTCGGCAGCTGTAGCCAGATAGATCGCCCGGCCTTCGCCGTGCTCGACGCGCAGCCACGCTTCCAGGGTCTTGTTATAAGGCAGGTGCGCGACATCCAGCATGACCGCCGCCGTCACGTGGCGCTTGAACGCTGCCTTGCCTTCCCCGATCCAGCCGGGAACCTTGAGCAGGGCGGCCGGGTGCTGGCGCGCAAGGGCGAGCACCGAATCGACCAGGGTGTCGGACTTGACCAGGGTGCCGTCCAGATCGACGCAGAGAGGAACGCCGGGACGCAGCCTTGACACAGACCCGGACTGAACCGAGGGCGCAGCTGCGATCACGTCAGGCGAGGCCATCTATCCTCCTGGGCCGGGCACTTGGGATGGGCACCCTTCCACTATATCGTCCGGAATCCCACTTTACTGTAGCGGGAGATGTCCGAGCGAAACGCAAGGGCGGCTGACACCGTCTAAATCCTAGGCATGCGGCCCACATCTCACCTCGCGAAGCTCCATGGATTGGCCCCCAATGTGGCTCTGGGTATCGCTCTGGGCGTAGCTCTGAGCCTGGCCCTGAACCTCCCTGCGGCAGCGGGCGCGCAGATGCACCATGTGGACGCGCCCGAGCGGGTAACCCGGGCCATCGGCGTGTACGAATGGACCGGCGAGCTCCCGAAGCCGAGTGCCGCGCGGTTTGTCCCGGTCTCCCTTTTCATCGATGGCCGTTTTGAGGATGCAGGACTGTACCTCGCGCGGCCCGTGCCGTTTGCATTGCAGAACGGCAATCTGTACACGGTGGAGCGCTCCGGCGAGCCGGAGGGCGCGCTGGATCTGGATGCGGCCGAGCGGGTGGTCAGCGGCAACGCGGTAGCGGACGGCAATGCCGTGGGGGCCTGGTACGGCTTCGGGAAGTTCACCGCAGAGGCCCCGCCAAAGGCCGCTCCGGCCCTGCACAAATCGTCGCATGTGGGCGTCATCCAGGCGGCGTCCGACGACGGAAAAGCCAAAGCCGACACGAAGGCGGAGGCGGACGACGGCGAACCCCACATGACGAGGCGATCTGCGACCGGTGAGGGCGACAGCGGCACGGACACCCCGGATGGCGCGGGAAAGGATCAGGCGTCCTCCGGCTCCGGCAGCAGCTCCGGTGGGACCGGCAGCGGTGGCGATGACACGGACCGGCCTACCCTGGCGCGGCGCGATCCATCGCAGGATGCGAGCCGGAAAAAGGCGGCTCTGGGGGGAAAGAAAGCCGGTACGGCTGGCGTGACCGCCGTTGGGCCGGCCCCGGGGGACGACCCGGACCGACCGACGCTGAGCCATAAGACCGCAGCCGAGGAAGGCCCCAAGGAGTTGACCGGTATGCCGCCGGATCTACACCAGGCGGTAGCCGTGTCGGATCCGGTGGCACGCGATCCTCATCCGTTTGCCCGAACCTGGGAAGACACGGCGGAGCGGACGCGCACCATGGCTGCGCTGGCGGCCATCGCCAAGGTCCGCGTAGCCGCATATCTAAGCGAAAACAAACTTGTGCCTTCGGCGGAAGTGATTGCCACGACAACTCCCTCGGGGAGCACGGAGGGCATCGCCGCGGCGACAGAGAACGGGGCCGGGGCGCCGCCGAAGCTGCAGCGTGGCCGTCCCTCCGAATATGGCTCGGATACGACGACGGCCGCGCCGGTTACACCGCGCAAAGCGGCTCCCCCGTCGCACACCCCTGCCAAGAAGTCGATCAGGACGCCTCCCGCGGCTCCACTCCTGCTGCGCAACGAGGAGATTGCCGGCTTCACACTGAGCTATGGGGGCCTGCCCACGTTTGTCTACACCGCGAGCGTACCTGCAGCGTCCGCCCATCCTGGCGATCAACCCCCGGCGGCGACGCATCCCACCGCGTTTGTGACCCTGGTGGCACAGCGCCTACCCTCGGGTGAGTTGCAGGTAGCGCTTGGGACGGTGACGGACAGCCTGCACCTGGACCGGGGCCCGCGACTGCACCTTGTGGATGCCGTAGACCCGGATGCCTCGCATCGGGCGAGCCTGCTGTTCGATATGCGGGGAGGCAGCAGCCGCCAGTTTGCGCTGTACCGGCTAATCTCGGCGAGAGCGGAAAACACCTTTACCGGCGCTTCCATCGAGTAGGTTCTACGCCCTCGCCGTCGCCTGTTGAGGCGCGGTGCCCGACCCACTTTCCAGAAGGTCCCTATTGGCGCAGTTGGCGCATCCTAGAAGGCGATGAAGGCGATGAGCGATCCGATCAAATCCATACCGACCCAGGTTTCCGCAGAGACCACCCAAACGGCCCCGAAGGCACCGCAGATTGCCCTTCTCTTCCCCGGGCAGGGATCGCAGACGCTAGGAATGGGCCGTGCGTTCTACGACAGCGTACCGGCTGCCAAGGCGGTGTTCGAGGAAGCCGATGACGCCCTGGGATTCCCACTTTCGAAGCTGATCTTTGAAGGTCCCGAAGAGGACCTGAGAATGACGGAACACACTCAGCCGGCCATCCTGACGACTTCGGTGGCGATCTGGCGCGTGCTGGAGCCTGAGTTGAAGAGCCGCGGGCTAAAGCCCTGCTTTGCAGCTGGGCACTCCTTGGGCGAGTACTCGGCGCATGTGGCGGCGGGGACGTTTTCGTTTCGCGATGCGGTGAAGACGGTCCGCTCCCGGGGACAGTTCATGCAGAGCGCCGTGCCTGCGGGCCAAGGCGCAATGGCCGCCATTCTGGGGCTGGAGTACGACGCGGTGAACGACATCTGCGCGCGGGTTTCGGACGAACTGACCCAGGCGCCCCCGGAGTACCCGGCCGATCCCACGGAGCAGAGCGCGGCGGCACGGGAGGCCCTGGTCGATCCCGCGAATCCGGCCAGCACCCTCGCCGAGGCTGCCTCCCGGGTGTCGGCGGTGGTCTCGCCGGCCAATATGAATTCGCCGGAGCAGATTGTGATCTCCGGCGATAAAGAGGCTGTAGAGCGAGCGGCAGCGGAGTGCAAGGAGGCAGGAGCCAAGCGCACAGTCATGCTGCCGGTAAGCGCCCCCTTCCATTGCGCGCTGATGCAGCCCGCGCAAGAGTGCCTGTCGAGCACACTGGAGTCGGTGCCCTTTGAGGACCCCTGTTTCGAGGTCGTCGCCAACGTGGACGCACGGGCGGTGAAGCGCGGACCGGACGCCCGGGACACACTGATTCGGCAGGTAACCGGCGCCGTGCGCTGGGTCGAATGCATACAGCTCTTGCAGAGTTGCGGGGCGACCCACTTTCTGGAGGTCGGTCCGGGCCGCGTGCTCACCGGCCTGAACCGCCAGATCGACCGGTCGCTGTTAACGGCGAACGTGGAAGACCCAGCAGGGTTGGCAAAGGCGCTGGAGATGTTTGGGGCTAGGAGTTAGTAGCCCAGAAGCTAAGCTGGTCCTACCATGAGCACGCAATGGCGAGCCGGGGCGATGTATGCCCCAGTTCTTGCGCCCAAGCTGCCTCTCTGCACTTTAGGCCGCCGCGAAGGTGTAGCATTTGTATATCCGATATACGGCGACATTGGCGAGCCTGGTAGCGTTGATCCTCATCGCTGTCTCCTGTGCCGCGTCTGCATGCTCGATCAGGTGTGATCTTGGGAGTGTGGCACCATCCTGCCACGATGTAGCTCCTGGGCAGCAGCATGGAATGGTCGGCATGACCGGCATGGGAGCGACGGCCTCGCTCTCTTCCGGTACCCACGTGGCCCTTCCGCACGCAATGGACGCTCCTTGTGAGCATCACCTTTGTGTCAAACGGCCTGCTGGGATAACTTCCGCATCAGTTACAGCGGTTCACCTGAATCTCCTACAGCAGGCGTCGATCGTCACCCTGGTCGAGTGGCCTGCTGCCAAGAGCTTGCCCAACTGGATGTCGGCTCCTCCACCGCTGCGAGAGAGCAGCCTCGTCTCCCTCGGTACAGTTCTCCGCGTATAGCCCCCATTCCTGAGCGGATGTTTGATCGCGAGCAGAAGTTCGTCCGCGTTTCCCCTCGGGGACGTTGATCCGCTTCGCTGCCGTGACAGCTGTGGGCCTTACCTCTTACGGAGTACCTCATTGTGCCGAACCACCAAACTCTGATGCAGAGCCTCGCGCTCTTTGCTGCGCTGAGTCCCCTCTTTGTCTTCGCTCAACAGCCTCAGCCTGACCAGGCCATGCCTGGTATGAAAATGCCCAGCCCTCACGAACCGATGGACGGGATGCCCGGCATGCACATCGACCCGCGCATGAACGAGCTGATGGGGCAGATGCAGCCGAAGACCTTTCTCCAGGAGATCCAGCATCACGCCACCTCGGGCACCAGCGCGGAGCCGAATTCGACGCCGACACCCATGGTCATGACCATGAAAGGGTCGTGGATGTTGATGTTCCACGCGAACGTCTTCCTCGACGACATCCAGCAGACCAGCCCGCGCGGAGGGGACAAATTCTTTTCCACAAACTGGTTCATGCCCATGGCAGAGCGCAAACTGGGTCCAGGGCAACTCACCCTTCGGGCTATGCTCTCGCTTGAACCGGCGACCATCACCGGCGAGCGGTACCCCCTTCTCTTTCAGCAGGGCGAAACGGCCTACGGCAAGCCCATCGCGGACGGCCAGCATCCGCACGACTTCTTCATGGAGTTGGCAGCCCTGTACGACCTCAAGCTGGGCAAAGGGAACCTGCTGACATTTTATGTAGCGCCCGAGGGCGATCCGGCCATCGGACCGACCGCCTACCCGCACCGGGCGTCGGCCTTCGAGAACCCCGTGGGCACGCTCGGTCACCATCAGGAAGACTCCACCCATATCGCCAACGATGTCGTCACCGTTGGCTTCACGCACGGCATGGCGCGGCTGGAGGCAAGCGGCTTTCACGGCAGGGAGCCCGATGAGCACCGCTGGAACCTCGACCAGGGGAAGATCGATTCGTGGTCAACCCGTCTGACTGTGCAGCCCGGACAGGACTGGAGCGGGCAATACTCCTACGCCAGAATCAAAAGCCCCGAAGCTCTCTTTCCTGCCGAGGACCAGGAGCGCATGACGGCTTCCGTCATGTACAACAAGCCCCTCCCCCAGGGGAATTGGGCGAGCACGGTGCTTTGGGGACGAACGCGGTCGCTGGCCGATGCAGCCAAGGAGAACAGCTACCTGCTCGAGTCGACGCTTCGGTTCAAGACCCGCAACTACGTTTCGACGAGGCTGGAGAACGCGGGACGCTCCAATGAACTACTGAACGGTGAGAACCCGCTGCCTACGAACTTCCTGGAAGAACCGTTAACGCATGTGCAGGCCTATACCTTCGGATACGACCGGGACGTGGACCTGATTCCCCATGTCGCTTCCGCGATCGGCGCGGAGGTAACAGCCTACGGCGTCGGCAAGCCTCTGCAGCCGATCTACGGGACCGATCCCGTCGGAATCAACATCTTCCTTCGGCTCAGGCCCACTTCGAGGAACGGGCATTGATTGCCCCTACGGAGCTAAAACACAGCAATCTCCTGCTGGCAGGTCCGGCGTTGCAAAGACAAGACGGCAAGCGTATGCGCCTTTGCCGGGCAAAAACGTCGTGGGCGCGAAGAAGAAGTCAGGAGCTAGAGCTGTTTTCCTGTATCTATGGCTTTGATTGACGCGCTCAGGCCAGTTTCTCTAGGAAAACTGGCGCGAACGGCCTCGGCTCAGCACTACACCCGCAGGAAAACAGCTCTAAGGGGTCAACGATAACGAGAGAGCAGAAAGTTGGCGACATAGATGACGAGGGCCCCCAGCAGCACGGAAAGCACCAGATGGATGCGGGATGTTTGGCATCGCCGTATCTCCGGCAGGAAGTCCGCCGTGGCCATATGCAGGAAAAA
>CAXTGE010000087.1:0-2006 GCA_964243645.1 uncultured Acidobacteriaceae bacterium
TTGTCTTGCTTTCATTTCCCCATTGTTTCAGCCCTATGCAGTAGGGCATCCGCATCCGAAGGCAGCAACTCACCGACCTTTTCCCAGGTCACCCGTCCGCTCTGATCGATCAGCGTGGTCGTAGGAGTGCGGATGCTCGCGAAAGTCTTTGCGAACGGCGGCGCGACAAACAGTCCTAGCTCTGCTTTCAGTGTTCTGTCGGGAACCTCGGCCGCATTAGGGGCGAACGTGAATGCCCTGCAACCCATCTGCTGCGATTTAGCTTTCACGGCGTCCCACACAGGGGCCTCATGCCGGCAATACTCGCAGTACTTCGCCGTATAGTGCAGGATGGCACACCGTTGCTGTGGTCGAACAAGATGGGCACCTTCGATGGTAAGCGGATCTGCCAGAGCGATCTGTCGACCGTCCGCCTTTTGAGGGTGCATCTGCAGGAAGAGAAATAGTCCTAAAAGGATCAGATCCAACGCGAGCAGCGGTGGGGTGGCTCGCCGCATAAGAGCACCAATCGTCATGGTTTCTCCGCGAGCATGAAAGAGTTCGTTGCGTCCAGGGTTAGTGGCCTCGGCTCGGTGTGCTGCACGATGAAGTTCCTGTCGAGCACCAGAACTTCATTCTTCTTCGCTGCCTCGGCGGCGGCGTACGCGGGCACATACTGCAGGTGGTCGACCAGCACCGGCTTGAAAGGTGCGTCGAAGGGCAGTTGATCGGGTGGACACGTGAGGTCAACGCAGACCAGCACGGGGAGCATCCGGGCCGAAACGTTGGCCTCCGCCTGCTGCCACACATGGGCCTGCTGCATCCAGTCAGGTGCGCTGAGCGGTACGAGAACGTAACCCTGTGTCGTCGGACGCAGCCAGTTGGAAACAGTGGTTAGGTGGCCGCGGTAGTAGCCGTCGAGCGAGCGCAGATGAAGGAACACGTCGGTTCCGGTAGTCCGCTCCTCGTACTTCTGCCTGAGGGCACGGTAGACGCTGAAGCTTAGGCCTACAGCCACAAGCAGAAGCAGGGCGGTCCGGACAACATCTCCGAGAGAAGAAAGGCGGCCCGTTGTCGGTCCGCCTTCATTCCTGCTGCTTCCAGCCGTTCTGCCTATCGGTTGCATTTGGAATCAGTGGTGATGTAACCGTTGAAGCTGATTTGGCAAAGACAGTAGCCCTGCTGATTGGCTTGACCGGTACACGACCCGTACGTTCCCTGGCAGGAGGTTGCTGAAAGACAACTGCTCGCCGTTTGGGCGTGCGCGATGGCCGCACCCGCTCCTAGAGCAACGGTGAGAACCGCAAGGTTTAGCCAACGTGTGCTCATACTCTTCTCTGGTTGCATGTAAGCTCCTTTGCCGTACCTTCTTGTCTGTGAACGCGAACTCTCGAAAGGAGGGCTATCGATCACGGCGAGAGTAAACGCTTTCATCTCGAACCTTGTCAAGGCGGGTAGACCGCTCATGACCTCACCAAGACAGGTGCCCCGTTCACACGCAGTCTTATCGCGCACGAGTGGGTCCGTTGCACCAAGGCGCGATCCGCTCCCCGCTAACCTCACTCAACGCAAACCCAGACCCGCCCAACCTACAACAACTTCTTCCACCCATCCGGTTTCTTCTTAACGAGGCCACCCACACGAGCCTCCTCAGGAGAAAGCCCATGAAAGCCGCGGCTCTGCCCCTCATCGCTCTTTCGTTCACCCTTGCCGGTTGTTCTCACCCCAGGCCGGTCTACTACGGCCCGCCACCCCCGCCGTTGCCATCCCCCAGCGCGGTCTTCCAGGCGGGCTACCACGACGGCTTTGAGGCGGCGCGCCATGACGTTGCGGGCGGCAGCCCTCCCGTCTTCGACCGCCATCCCCGCTTCCGTAACCCGCCCGTGCCCCCACCCGCCATCGGCGAGTACCGGGACGCCTTCCGCCAGGGCTACGAGCGCTTCCTCCATCCCGGCCCACCCCCGCCGCCACCCGCATACTGAAGCCAAAGGGCAAAACAGCCTACTTCCGTTCCGATCAGAACAGCA
>CAXTGE010000087.1:2106-12330 GCA_964243645.1 uncultured Acidobacteriaceae bacterium
GCAAGCTACACTGGAGTTAGCTTCACAAGGTGCCTTATGCTTCACAAACTAACTTCTGGCTCTTCGATGAGCTCTTTCTCGGCATCCTCCAACATTCAAACAAAGCTGCACCTCGCGCAGGTCCATGAACAGCGTGGCGTCTCCTCCGCTGCCGCGTTCGGGACCGATCTTGTGCCGATCCTCTCCCGCCGCTGCTCCGCCTTCTGTGCGGAAGCCGCTGTGCTCGTCCTCGTCTTTGGACTGCTCGACTACTTCATGATGAAGGGGCGCATCGAACCGACGTGGATTGCCGGCGCGTTCTGCGTCTCTGTGCTGCTGCTCGCGCTCAGTATCGTCATCGAATTGAGTGCCCAGCGCTGGATGAGAGCACATCCCTAGCGTCTCTGCGCAGAATCACGAAATGCTGAAGGAAGATCACGAGTAAGGGCGATCCCCTGATTTCCGATCTGGCCGGTCCTTCCGGTTTACCAGAGGGTGAAATCGTGCCTCGTCAGAGCTGCGACGGCTATCGCGAGGTTCGCCACGGCATGCGCTGCGACGGCCTCCCCGAAGCGGCCCTTGCTCCGCGCCACCAGCGCAAAGGCCACGCCGGCCAAGATGCCAGGCAGCCACATGTGTCCGTGCACGAGCCCAAAGGCCACGGAACTGACGGCTATCGCCGGCACGCTCAGGCGCGCAAAGGGGACGCGCTCCGGATCAGGGTCCATCCACCGGCGAGCCAGGTACCCACGAAACGCCAGTTCTTCTGCGACGGGAACCGTGATCACAGCTGCCAGCACGCGGCAAGCCATCCAAAACGTCCGTTCCACGGGGGAGACGGCCGCGAGTCCCATCGCCGTAGCGTCGTTCCCGGGCCCGGCAAAGCCCATGTGGGCGAGCAGAGATTGAAGACCCAGCCACATGGCCGCAACACCCAGACCGACAAGCGGCCCCAGCGCCCCGAAATGCCAGTCAAGTCTTCCGTATTCTCTGCGATAGAGCCAAAGAATCCCCAGCGCGGCAACCAGTCGCAGCGCATACAGCCGGTCAAATCCTGCCGAGGCAGCCTGACTGAGAACCGACGCGGCGGTGATCGCGAGAAAAGGACCCAGGTAGACCGCGGGTAGGTTCATGAACCGTGAGTTGTCGGGAAGGGATGACGTGCCGTTCGCCTGGATCGGGTAAGAAACCGCCTTGCGGAACCACTGGATCTGCTGCGCCGTGAAAAGAAAGCCGAGGCTTACCAGGTTAAAGGCGATCCAGCCAGCCTCAGAATGAAAGCCCTGGGTGGCAATTGCCGGATGCCCGGCATCCCCGATCGCGATCAGCGCCACGAGTCGTAGCAGGTTCAATGCCCACATCAGGCCGAGTGCCACGGGCACCAGCAGAAGCGCTCGACCAATGCGCAACTCACGGCGCGCATAGAAGAGCCATACGGCGGAAAAGGCGCTCATCAGGGCCAGACCTTCCAATCCGGAGCACGTTCCGCCCACAATGACGAGAAATCGGTCCGTGCCCAGCAGGTGAGAGGCCGGATCCTGCACCACAATCGGGTAGAACCGTCGCAGCAGCCACTGAGATTCATTGAAGGCCGCAGTGAGCGCGACGGAGCCAAGGCGCGAGGTGGAGGTTCCCCAGGCAAGGCGAAACTTTTCTCGCAGAAACACGACAAGGGCCGCTGCGATCGCCGCGTAAAGCCAGGCAGATTTCAAGGCGCGGCCGAGTTCCAGCACCTTGGAGAAGGAGAGAAAGCTCAGGATCAGGGTCGCTGCGAGGACAGGAAACAATCCCAGCCACAACCCGGCGGCGGTGCGCAGCGCCGGACCGACCGGCGCGGTGCCGAGGTGCAGCAGCAGAACGACTTCGAGCAAGGCCAGCAGTGCGAGCGTAGCCACGTGCCAAGCAGCAGGTACCGCCCGGATCGGCTCGCTCGGCAGGAACGCGGTACGGAACGGCCGACGCCCGAAAAAGATCAAGGCCAGCCCAAAGACAATGGGCAGGCCTCGATACAAGTACATGTTGAACCACGGGTGCGGTAATTGAACCGCAAGCGTGTTCTCTCCGGCCAGGATCAGGAGAAAGATCCACAGACGGCGAGGGATACCCAGCCGAAAACCTGTACGTCCAGTCAACGGCAAGGCAGAGTCCCTAAAAGGAGCTTACTGGGCCGCTTCCTGTGTGCGCTGCCGGCCACGTGCAATCAGAATGCCACCTGCCAGGAGAATCAGACCGGCCGTCATGCCCGAGGTGCTGATCTCCGGGGCCTTGGTCACGGCGATCGAATGACCTACGCTCTTGTTGCTGAAAAGGTGAGTGACAAGAGCCACGGCACCGGCACCACCGCCGGCAACCATTACGCCGCTTGCCGCTTTAACACCAGCAGACGTGGATCCCGCATCAGCAAACGCGACACCCGAGGAAAGAAACATTGCGGTCAGAGCCGCCACAAAACGCAAGCGCATTAGAACTCCCACATACTGCTTGATGTAAGGCTACAGGGTGAGATGCGAAATGTGTAGAAAATATGCTTCGTGCTGATGAACGAGAGTAACCGTAGCTGGAACTTCGGTTTAATCTTCTGCCGATACATTTGCCGTGGGCGTTTTGGAGCGGGAACTAGCCCCCTTGCTTCGCCCTTGGAGCCTTTTTTCCTGCCGCACACAACTTGCCGTCGGTGCGAGTACTCTACTAACCTGTCGAGCAGCGGTCGGGCCCACAAAACCAAACTTCCTGAACAGGAGAATACTATGGGTCACGGTGTCATCGCGTGGATCATCATCGGCATCATCGCGGGTTTCATCACAGGCAAGATCATGAAGGGCTCCGGCTTTGGCGTTCTGATGGACATCATCGTCGGCCTGATCGGGGCGCTGATCGGCGGGTTCATCATGTCGCATGTGTTCGGTGCGGCGTCCTCTGGCGGGCTCATCTACTCGATCATCGTTGCCGTGATCGGCGCTGTGCTCTTTACGTTTCTGCTCCGTCTGGTCACCGGCAACCGCTCCGCCAATCTCTAGCGTCCAGACACATGGAACCGGAGCTGGATAGGATGCTGCTGAGGAGTAGCACCTTTCAGGTGATCGCAAGGGAAGTTACGCTGAGTGGCGAATCAATCGCCTGCACGTTAAACCATCTGAATACCCTATAGCTATCTGAGAAAGATACGAAGACCACAAAGACGAGGCTCCCGTGAGGAGCCTCGTCTTATTCACACGTTTGCCAAGCTGCAGATCCGCAGTCCCGCTCCAGAAGCGGGACTGCCGAAGTTGAGCTACATCTGCTGCTGCAGAGAGCGACGACGGACGAGCATCATGCTTGCCGAAGCCAGACCGGTGCCAAGCAGAAGCAGGCTGGAGGGCTCCGGGGTGACCGCAGCCGGGTCCGCGGCGATGTAGCTCTGGGGCAGGCCGTCAGTCCAGGTTTGCTGGGCAGCTGCGGTGGTGACGGGCGCGTACACCTCGTACTGGTTCAGGAAACTGTTCGTCAGGCCGGGTACGGCAGCCTGGGCCAGGTTCACCAGATGCTGGGCTGTGGTGTCATAGCCGGAGTTGCTGGAAACCGCAGAATCCAGGATGTACCACACGGCGAACTGAATGTCGGCGTTGCTGTAGGTTCCCTTGCCCACCTGCGAAAAGAGCCAGGCGTCCTCCTGCAGTGAGCTGGACGAAGTGGTCGAAACCTGTGAGCCTGTGACCTGCCAGCTTTCTCCATCCGTCACGTGATCGTTGTAATTAATGCACATCATGGGAGTCGTCGTGCTGCTCCCGTTCAAGCTCAGGTTGTAGGGGTAAACCTCTACGCCACCGGCTACCTGCCCGGATGTGCTCACCAGTTTCAGGGTGTCGGCGAAGCTGCTGCGGCATGCCACTGCTGCCGTTAGAGCAAGAACGCTCACTGCCAAGTTCTTCAAACGCATCATGTTCTCCTGGAGCCATCTGCTTCCACGCACAACGCGTGGCGGTCAGGGAAGGGTGGATCTGAAGCACAGGACAGATTTCGCTCTGTCTCTGCACTCCCGGGACCTTCCGTCGGTCTGGGCGCGCCCTGCTTCCAACGCCGTTCTACTTGCCGTACTTGCCCGGTGCTGCCAGGCTTGCGATACTGTCCCGTTCCGTCGGACTTCTTGTCTGAGTCTCGATGACTTCCGGGTACACGATTAAGTTAACTCGACCAAGGAGCTATGTTTGCCACAACTTGGTAACTTGAAATGATCTCTGGTAAGTAGCTGCGGTACTAGTACGAACGTGCGATTTTGCCCTCGCAGCTTCACTTTCCCTCGAAACAGGGCTGTTTCTTCATTCCGCTGCCTGTCCTAGAACAGGAATGGAGCGGATTTGACGCGGGATGTCGCAGATTTGGGCACAGGGGGTGCTCGCTATGTCTCCCGCGCCGTCTTATGCTTATCGGGACACAAGGAGTTCGTTTGCGCCTCAACCGGTTTGCACCACTTTTGATCATGTGTACCTCCCTCTGTTTGGCTGCGCCTTGCCTCTCGGCCCAGAGCCTGCCTACCGCCAGTCGCGGCGTTGTGCCTTCCGCCTTCGTCGGCCTCACGGGTGCTTACACGGGCCTCTACGGCAGCCGGAATCTCGGGATCACGGCCGGCCTGGATCTCGGCTTTAGGCCCTTCTTCGGCCTGTTGCCTTCCCTTGAGCTGCGTGGAACTTATCCCATCAACAGCGGTTCCGTCGTTGGGCAAGAACACGTCGAGGGCGGTCTGCGGCTACAGAAGCGTTACCGTTCCGTGCGACCCTACGTGGATTTTCTGTACGGCCGCGGCGAGTTGAACTACCAGAACGGCGGACTTGCTGTGCCCATGCAGGCATTTCGGTATCTGCAGACGACCGGCGACGTGATCTCACCCGGTATCGGCTTTGAGGCCGATGTCAGCCCCAAGCTTGCCGTGCTTTTCGATGGGCAGGCTCAGATCTGGCAGGTGCCGTTCGACCCCTCGGGAGCGACCTCGAACGCGGGCCACATCTTTTCCAAGGCCGGCACCCTTGGCGTGGTCTATCGCTTCAACTGGCTGCAGCATGGCCATCCCGCGCCCTGAACCCGCGTCCATTGTCCGTCCGGTGAGTCAGTACTGCGTAACGATCTGAGGGTGCCGATGCAGCCACCAGCAGGGCCCTGCTCCCGCTTCGGGCAAGAGCGACTGGCTGCAGTTCACGGTGGTGTGCTCTTGGGAATACACCTCGAAATGGTTCCCTTTCAGGGTTGCCGCGGTGGTCTCCGTGACCGGGGCCACCCCCATGCCATGGCCGGACAACAGCAGCACGCGCCAGACAAGCCAATCCAAGGGGTAGGCCAGCAGAACGGTGCCCAGCAGGAAAAGCCCAACCCGCTGCAGGGATCGCCTTGCCGGGTTTGACTTTGTGGCCATTGCGCGAGAGTAGCAAATCCCTTGGCGTGCGTGCATCTCTCGCTCGCGCCGAGGCTTCCGGCAAACCACCGCGTATGATGGGTCGTTGCCTCTGATGAGATCTTTTCTCCTTTCCATGCTGTGGACCATTCTTGCTTTGACCGCATTTTCGGCGGTTCACGCACAGGATCCTGCGCCTGCAGCGATACCTGACACCCCCGTGCCGCAGCCTTCCAACAGTTCTGCGCAGACGGCAGCGGCCACGCCGCAAACGCCCTCCAGCAAAGACGAATTGGAGGCCGAGAAAAAGCAGCGCCTGCTTGGTATCATGCCGGCCTTCAACACGGTAAACAGCGGCAAAGCCCAGCCTCTCAGGCCTTCCCAGAAGTTTGATCTCTGGTTCCGCTCCGCGACAGATCCGTTTCCCTTCGGTCTTGCCGCGATCAATGCCGGCGTCGAGCAGGCGCAGAACACCTATCCCGAGTACCGTCAGGGAGTCGAAGGCTATGCCAAGCGTTTCGGCGCAGCGTATGCGGACAACGTCGACGGCAATTTCTGGGGCAATGCCGTGCTGCCCAGCCTGTTGCACCAGGATCCGCGGTACTTTCGTTTGGGGCAGGGCTCCGCGAAGCACCGCCTCGGCTATGCCCTGCTGTCCACCGTGCGCTGCAAAGGCGACAATGGCAAATGGCAGCCGAGCTACTCCAATATCGGGGGTAACCTCATCGGCGGCGCGATCTCGAATCTGTACTACCCGGCCTCCGACCGTGGTGTCGGCCAGACGCTGGAGAGCGGGTTCACTGTGACGGCAGAGGGTGCCCTTGGCTCCATCGCCTTTGAGTTCTACCCCGACGCGATTGCCTATCTGAAACACCGGCGCGAGCGGAAGGCGGCTGCCGCACCGGCCGCGGCTGCACCCACCCCAGCACCGAATCCGGCTCAGCCCCAACCTTAGAGCTGTTCTCCTGTAGCCGTGGCTTCCGTTGACACGCTCAGGCCAGTTTCTTTGCGAAAACTGGCGCGAACTGCCTCGGCTCAGCACCCCACCTGCAAGGAGAACAGCTCTAGTCAGAGCCCAGGCCTTGCCCCCTCGGGAGGGGCGGGATCACAGGTTGAAGAGCTCGCGGAGTCGCCTCGTCTGCGAGCGACTGACGGGGATCTCGGTCCCGTTGCGGTCATCCATACGTAACTTATAGCTGGACTTGAACCATGGCATCACCTCGCGGATGTGCTGGAGGTTGACCAGGGACGACCGATGCGCTCGCCAGAACTGCGTCGGATCCAGCTGGTCGGCGAGCTCCTCCAGCGTGCGTACGTTGGAATCTCCCTCCAGGGTCTTGGTCACCACGGAGATCCGCCCCTCTTCGATCGACGCGAAGCAGACATCTTTTTGATCGACAAGCAGCAGCCGATCGCCGAGCCGCACGACCACACGTCCCGTCCGGCCCGGACTGGTGGGGGTTCCCGGTCCTCCTAGCGCCCCCTCCTCCACCATGCGCAGCAGGGTGTCCAGCTTGGCCTGGGCGGCCTCCCATATGCGGACGCGATTGCCGGTGTGCTGTCCGGTGCCCGGTCCTGGTTCGGTAACCGGCGTGGGGGTGGGCGGGGGTGGTGCAGGAATCGCGCGTGGGCGGGCTGTCTCACGCCGGCTCTCCGCCGGCTCTGCCGCGGGCTCGGTGCCCCGGGCGCGGGAGCGCACCTTTTCGAGCGTTTTTGCCAGGCGTTGGCCGTCGAACGGCTTCAGCAGGTAGTCCACCGCATTGACCTCGAACGCCTTTACCGCGTACTGGTCGAATGCCGTCGCAAAAACGACCTGGGGCAGGGGAGAGGAGCGGTCCGTGGTCAATAGTTTGCGCAGCACCGCGAAGCCGTCCAGCCCCGGCATGCGCACGTCCAGGAAGACCACATCCGGCTTGTGTGTGCGGATCAGATCGACGGCCTCAATACCGTTGGCTCCCTGGGCAACCACGGAGACGTCCCCGGCACGGTCCAGAAGGTACTGCAGTTCCTGCCGGGCAAGCGGCTCGTCGTCAACGATCAGCGCGGTAAGCGGGGTTGGGTTTGGCATGCGGTGCGGGGAATCCTGTTGCTCTCGACTGCTGCTCTCGACTATAGCGCCGCGACTCTAGCCCGCGACGAGCGCGGGCCGGATCAGTCGCTATAGGCGCGCAGGCGGCCAGGGGCGCCGTCCTCGGCAAGATCATGGCCGCACGTCGTGCAGAACACGTCCGTAATCCTGACGCCACGGTGGCACAATCCACAGACAGGTGCCATCTGAAACTGGCACTGCGGGCAGAAGTGGAAGGACGACGCGATCGAGGTGGAGCAGTTCGGGCAGCGCGACAGCACCGGTTGCCGCAGCAGGAAGTACACCACCGCGCCGATGCCGCCCGGCAGCACAACACAGACCAGCATCCAGAGCCCGGCGGACATCCCGCGCCGTTTCACATCGCGGCTCACATAGCCGAGCAGAAGGGCGTAGCTGGCCACCAGCGAACCCCAGGCGTAGCCCATCATCAGGCGCAGCGGCAGCAGCTCGTGCTTGTGGTGCGGCATGACCCCGTGAAACATGTACTGCATGGCCACGAACAGCACCAGGGCCAGGACCATGGACCAGCGCGGTATCATCCGCAGCTCGTCGTCGCCGGCCGATAACTCCGTCGATCTGCTCGGCCACCACGAGGTCATCGTGTCGGTTCTCCGTTGCGTCGACGGCGCAGCCAGGTCATGCCCAGCACGACCATGGTGATCGGCAGCGACCAAAGCAGAGGAAACAGCACCTGGTCACTCGCGTCCGGGACGCCGCTCGGCGTCAGATCGTAGCCGTCCATCACACCCCAGACGGCGTAGCAGATCACCAGAATCAGTGCGGAGGAGATCAGCAGGGGCAGGAGCAGACTGCGTGAGCGCCTCCGCTCTTCCTGCATGCGCAGGGCCTGCTCCCGCACGATGCGATGGGTACGATTCACCACCGCAGCCCGGGCAAACCCCATATCCTGCCCACTTCGCGCTTTGGGTCGGGTTTCAGGTTGGGGGTTCATCGCGTTGCCTCGGAACTGCTGGAGTCACTGGAATGACGGGGACGGGCACGCAGTCCTAGGAGAGTGGGCCTCAAGGCGGCCAAGCCACGGTAGAGACGTGATTTGACGGTGGAGAGGGGTGCCCGCGTCAATGTCGCAATCTGGTCAAGCGACATCTCCTCGTGAAAGCGCAGAGTGAGCACCTCGCGGTAGCTGGGCTCCAGGGTCTGCAGCACCACGGCGAGCTCCGCCGCGTTCTCCTTGAATTCGTACTGCTCCAGCGGGGAGGGACTGTCTTCGGCGATCTCGAACGGCCGCTCATCTTCGCCGCCCTCACGCATCTCGTCCAGCGAGGCCATGGTCCGCTTACGCGACAGATCGATCACCAGGTTGCGTGCAATGGTGAAGATCCATGTATCGAAACGCGCCTTGCCGTTGTACTGCGAGCCGCGCCGCAGCACACGGATCCAGACCTCCTGAAACAGGTCTTCGGCGACCTCGCGCTTGCCGGTAAGAAACATCAGGTACCGCATCAGCCGGTGCTGGTAGGTCTCGATGAGCTGGTCCAGCAGCTCGGGGTCCTGACGCTTCAGGCCGTTTGCGATCGCTGCATTCTGCAGCTCGATGGCCCGTGCGGCTTCCGCGGTGAGTGCGTTTGAGGCGTTCACACCGGTTTGGACGTTGATTGGCAGGAAAAAGTCTCCCACTGGCGAACTGCCTCCCTGCAGTTTACCGGCCTCGGCATGGGACGCCTCTTGTGACGACAGATGCGCAAGGAGCCCCCGTTACACTGGAGCGATGGACGTGCTCTACGGTCTGCATCCGGTGAACGAGGCGTTGCGGGCGCGGCCTGAGCAGCTCGATCACCTCAGCGTGGCCCGTGAGCGGGAGGCGCGCCGCGATCCCCGGCTGGAAACACTGCTTGAGCTCTGCCGCGCGGCCGGCGTGCGGGTGGAAAGCGAGCCCCGCGACCAGCTCACCCGCTACGCTCGTACCGACCAGCATCAGGGCGTGGTCGCCTTTGTGCGGGAACGCACGTTTCTGGCGCTCGAAGACCTGCTTGCCATCCCGGCCGGCCCGGGCGGGAGGCGCTTTTTCCTGGCGCTCGATGGCGTGGAAGATCCCCACAACCTCGGCGCGCTGCTCCGCTCCGCCGATGGTGCCGGGGTGGACGGCATCCTGTTGCCGGAGCGCCGTTCCGCGCCGCTCACCGGCACCGCGGCCAAAAGCTCGGCCGGCGCCAGTGAACACGTCCGCATCGCGCGCGTGACCAATCTCACCCGGGCGTTGGAAGCGATGAAGAAGGCAGGGATCTGGATCGTCGGTCTCGACGAGCGTGGTGATCCCGTTTATACCGAATTCGAGTTCAATGCCGACTGCTGCCTCGTGCTCGGCTCCGAGGGCACGGGCCTGCATGACCTAGTCAAGCGCACCTGCGACTTCCTGCTCTCAATCCCCATGGCCGGCAGCGTCTCTTCGCTGAATGTCTCGGTCGCGGGCGCGGTGGTGATGTTTGAGGCCATGCGGCAGCGGCGTTCCGCGACGGCTCGCCCGGGCGCACCCCCCGCGTCCAAAGGGGGAAGGCCACAGAAAGGCCTCGGATCTTGAGGCGCGCCCACCCGTTGCACCCACCCCAAAACTTGCTGTCTTTCCCGGAAGGGATCTGCTCTGCCGTAGGCCGGGTCGGCCTCACAAGACGGCTTCCGGCTCTCTTCCTCATCGCCGCCCTCTGCTGTGCGCCTCTCCTCGCACCCGCGCAGACACCCGCGCCCACCCCTCCCAGCGACCCACCGGTGGAGCACAAAGGCCAGATCATCATCCAGAGCCACGGTGAGCCCCCTCCCGCCGGGTCCCTGCCTGCCC